>JBIOYB010000678.1:0-17997 GCA_044869915.1 Allorhizocola sp. | reverse complement strand
GCACGGTCACGTTGCCGTACTTGAGATCGGCCGTCAGAATGCCGCCGCCGTCCACGCCATCGTTGTCGGCGGTGCGCCAGATGGACACGTGGTCCAACGGCTCGTGGGTGTGCCAGGCGCTTTGCTGCCGGTCGTGGCTGAGCAGGGACAGCAGCTCCTCCAGCCCGGCTGCGATAGTGCCGTCGTCGCTGTTGAAATCTTCGCCGATGGCTGCCTTGGCGCCGGCTCCGTTTTCCAGCCAGGCGCGGCATGCATCGGCGTCAAAGATGATCAGCGGCTGTCTAATGTGGATGGCCGGAATGCGGGTGATGGTGGCGGTCAGCTGCTGCCAGGCGGCCAGATGCTGTGCGGTGGGGTGGTCGCCGTGGTGGTGGCATTGGCTGTCCTGGCATTGGCCGCCGGTGGTGGTCTGCTCGATGGCCACGCGCAGTGCGGCAAGCAGCTCGGCACGCTCGATGCTGGTCGTCCACAGGCAGTGGACTCTGCCGCAGATGTCCGGGTGGGCCTGGTCGTCTATGGCCGGTGTGGTGCGCGGTGAACGGTGTTGATGTGCTGGAGTATCGGTCATGGGTTTGTCTCCTTGGCGTGGAAACGGTGCCGCGCCGGGGACGCCGGCGCGGGTCACCTGATGTGGTGGTGTGGCGCCGGCCGGGGCAGCCGCTGGTGAGCTGCCAGGCTGATGTGTGTGGTTAGCCGGTGTAGAGGGTGCGGCCTTGCACAGTGATGTTCATGGGTACGGTGCCGTCGCCGCGAAGTAGCCATGGCTCGGTTTCGTCTAGGTGCACCGATACCGTGAGCCCGCCGCGGTCGACGTAGGCGTACACGGTGGCACCGGCGACGCTGATGCCTGGGTAGGGTGCGTCGAAGTCGGCGTAGAGGTGTTGCGCGGCAAGGCTTGCGCTGGCTCCGGCCGTCAGCTTCTGCTGGTACTGGCGGTGCCGGGCGGCCCGCTCGGCCCACATGGCCGGGTCGGCGCCAGGTAGCGGGACGCCGTCGTTGCGGTCGGCGAACTGCTGTGCTTTCTCGGTGACCAGATCGCACATGTGGGCCGCTTGGCTAAACAGGTTGGCCTGTGTGATCGTGCCCGGTAGAGGCGCCGGGTTGTGGGCACGGTGGGCCCGGTAGCGCACGTTGAGCCGCAGTCCGTAGCTCTCTTCGGCGAAGGTCAGGTAGTAGCGGTAGTCCACATCGGACAGCTCGTGGCTGGTTGCGGTGAGTTCTTCGGTGGGCAAGGTGTGCGGGTGGGCGTCGCCGTAGCGCAGGAAGGCAGCCAGGTTCGGCGGCTGCTGCTGCAGGACGGAATAGGCGTAGAAGTCGGCCAGATGTGGCAGCTGGAACATCGGGCTGCCGCAGGTGGTCAGGAACCGGCGGGCCTCGGTGAAGTGTTCTCCCTGCTTTTCTTCGATGCGGTAAATCGCCTTATCGGTGATCATCGTGGTGGTCCTTTCCGGACATGACGCCACGCACGGATTCGGTTGGAGTCCGCGCTCGTGAGGTTGATCAACTAGTCAGATCGCGGTAGGCCTGGGCGTCCAACGGGTCGATTGCCGGGTGCTGCCGCGGATGGAAACGCAGCCGGGCGCCTCGGCCGAGGTGGCGCAGCAGCCCGGACAGGGCGGCGGCGTGGGCGGTGAGGTCGAAGCGCTGGTAGGCGCCGGCCTCGATCTCGATGGCGACGGTGGCCTGGAAGTGGCCGGCTGGTGTGGCGCGCAGCCTCACCTGTTGGCTGTGCAGGTGCCGGCGGCGCAGCAGGCGTCTATAGAGGCCATCGAGATGGTCGGCGGTGGCCCATACCCAGTCGTGGTACCGCGCTGCGGGATGATCGGCGCAGATCGGCTCGGTGGTGACGTCGCGGCCGAGCCAGCTGATGCGGTGCGGTTTGTCGGTCAGGCCGCCCAGGCGCACCGCATCTTCGGCGGCAACGATGCCGCGGGACAGGACCTGTGCGCCGTCGCCGCAATACGTAAGCACCACAGCGTGGGCGTCGCAACGGCCGGTTCGGCGTACCCACACGGTCGCCGTCATCGCCTCCATATAGGACGGATCAGGCGTCCAACGTGGAGTGTCGGCCGGTGGGAGTCGCAGCACTGCGGTGGTCTCGAGCCATCCGGCGGTGCTTGGTTGCAGTGCTTTGGCCAGGCGGCGGCGTACGGGCCGGCTCACCGGCGGCTCCCGCCGTGGATGGTGTGGACGTCGCCTGCGTCGACGTCGTCCCACCTCCAGCCCCAGCCGATGGTGTAGCAGCCGTCGGCGTCGGGCATGGTGACTTCGGCCATGGTCGGGTCGTCGAAGCCGACTCGGCTGTCCACGACGATCATGCTCTGAAGCCAGAAGACGGCAGGCATGCTGTTGAGCGTGGCCAGCCAGGCGTCGGAGGCACCGGCGCCGCGGCCCATGGCTTCGATCATGTTGTCGCCGAAGGTGCGCTGCTGCTCGGCGACGATGGCTTCGGCGACGGTGCGAGTGACACGGAAGACGGCCCAGCCGTTCCAACGGCGGACCAGTTCGCCGATGTAGCCCTCGCTGTAGATGTGGCAGCCGCAGCCGCCGGCCAGCCAGTCGCCGGTGAAGACGCGTTGGCGGCCCAGGGCACCGGCCGGTGTGCTACTGCCGCCGGGGATACCGGTGCAGGTGCTGAGCGGGATGGTTGCTGAACGGACATGTTTGGGTCGGGTGGCGAGGTCAAGCATGATGGTGCCTTTCCGGGTGGGCTCGGGTGGTTGGAGTGGCCAGATCAGCGGTGAGGTGCCGGGATGGGGCCTGAACCGGTCGGCCAGTACGATGCGCGGCTGGCGCGTGTCGGTGGGTGGCGTCGTGGGCCCTATTCGGTGTCGCAGCCGCCGTCGTAGGGTGGCGGTGTCGACCGAGCCGGTGGTGGCTGGCGGGGTGCCGCACGGTGAGGGGTGCCGGTGGCATTGGATGTCCTTTGTGGATGGTGGTGGTCAGTGGGTGATGGGCAGGCCGTTGATGGTGACCGTCGGGGTGCGGTCGAGCAGGCGCAGCACGGCGCCGGGCAGCACGAGGGCGGGCTGGCCGCCGTCGGTGAAGTGCAGAACGAGCCAGCCGTCGCGGCCTTTCCACGGTGGGGCGGCGACGGTGCGGGTGCTGCTGCCGAAGATGACCTCGTCTCCGGCGCTGATGCGGCGGGCCGGGCGCAGCAGGGCGCCGTCGGCGGGCCGGACCGCCCACGGCACGACGGTGTCGGCCAGCGGGGTTCGGCCGCCGGTCTGGTAGGCGACGCCGATCTCGCGCGGGGCGAGGGAGGTGACGGTCGCGGGCAGCCAGCTGGCACGGTGGTTGACGTGGACGGGCTGGCCGATGCGCAGCAGCTGGTGCGGCGCAAGGGTGCTGGTCATGGCTGTGCTGGTCATGTCTGGACTCCCTTGTCGGGTAAGGGATTCCGGGCACGGCGCAGCAGCCGTGCCCGGAATCTGGGGTTGCGGCCGGGCGACGGCCGAAGAGGTGCAATGGGATAGGACAGCTGTAGGACTTCGGTGGAACGTGTAGCGGTGCACCGCTGTGGGCTGGGCGTTCACGGTCAGCCGGTTGGCAGTCGCCGAGTCAGGTGACCGGGGATCGAGTGGCGACCATCGGCCGATTCCGGCCGGTGCAGGACATCGGCTGGGCGCAGGATCGCTACCACGCCGTCGCAGGCGTAGTGTCTGTCCGCAATGGCTGTCAGCAGGTCCCTGGCGGCGCACTACTGGTGCCGTACCGTGTTTCTAGCGGCACGGCGTTTCCGTAGATGCTCGGGAAAAGTTGTTTAGGTGAGCGGGTCCGCGACACCGAGCGTGTTGATCGTTTCGATCATCAGCTGGCGGGTCTGCTGGTAGCTGAAATCACTGCTGCGGGTGTGGAATTGCTCATCGCTGACGGCAGGGTCGTCGATCATTGATAAGTCGTATTGGCGGATGCGGGTGCACATGGCAGACCGGGCAGCCAGAAACGACGGGTGCTGGTAGAACTCATCCGACCAGGAACCCCTGATTATGCTGGTATTGCGGGAGGACGCAGTCGTCATCGCCGTGCTGCCGTGTGTCATCGTGGCATGGCCGGGGGTTTGCCCAGCTGGCCGGCTGCCGCAAGGGCCATGCGGGCCTCGGTGTAAAGGAACTCTGTCTCCCGGAACAATGACCTGAGCTGCTCCAGGTCGTAGCTGGTGGTGCGGCGATGGTATTCGTCGTCGCTGAGCAGCGTGTCGTTGATCAGCGCACGGGTGTGGGTTCGGATGCGGTGCACCATCATGGCGCGCAACTGTTGGTAGCTCGGGTCAGCTTCGACCCGTTGACCGATCGCGATGAGATCGTCGATCGTGTCAGAGTGGCGTATCCACCCAGACATTGTTGACTCCTATCGAAACAGGGTCGGCGGACCCCGGCGGTCCCGGCCGGGTGAACGGGCTTGGGGCTGGCCGACGCCGGTTGCTGTTGGCGCGTCAAGGCTGGGCCAGGGCGTAAGCGCGTGGCCCGCCGTGACGACGAGGTGAGTTTGGTTCTATGCCTGCCACGTCGGATGCAGACCTGCGGGGTCGGCCCGAACGCTATGGCCGGAGGCTGCCCGCTCTGGGCTCGATGGTTCAGCGATAGCGCTACACGTTTGGCTCTATAAATCGTTGAGCTGCTATACGAATCGCTGAATGCCTACAGCCGGTCAGGTCACGGCGCGCCCGGCCGGGGTCAGGAGTGCAAGCTCCAGGACCCGGGTCGTGGTGCGTCCAGCGGGAAGCTGGGCTGGTGGTCGTGGTCGGCGACGACCGACGTGGAGTACAGGGCGTGGGCGGTGCCGTCGTCGGCGATGGTGGCGGTGCATCCGTCGCCGGCGGTGCAGTGGCGGGTGGCGCCGTGGAAGATCAGCGCGTAGGTGAAGCCGCTGCCGGTGTGCACCAGGAGGCTGAGGTTGCCGTCGCGGCGTACGCGGGTGTCGGCGCCCAGGCCCATGGACAGCAGCTGTGACAGGGCCACCAGCCAGCTGCTGCTGGCGCTCTGGTGTTCATCGGAGGTCAGGCCGTAGAAGGCGCCGATTGCTTGCACGTGGGCGGTGGCGGCGGCGATGACGTCGACCGCGTCCCGGGTGATGTGCAGTTCCAGCAGGTCCGGTCGCCGGTCGGTGCGCGGCGTGTCCGGTACCGGGGCGGTGGGGTCGTCGTAGGTTCTGGGCAGCGCGCCGATCAGTTCCATGGCCAGTTCGGGTCCGGTGCCCCAGGCGGCGGCCCGGTCTATGACCGCGCCGGTGATGGCCTGCCACTGGTTGCTGGGGATCTGGAACTGGCGCGGGTCCAGTTGCTGGCCGTCCGGCAGTGTGCCGGTGGTCAGGCCGAGGTCGGCCAGCAGGGTGTCGTACACCGAGCCGATCGCTGCGGCCAGCAGGCCGCCGGTGGAGTCTGCGGCGTCGATGCGGGCGATGATTTCGGTCAGCTCGGCTTCGGTGAGTGCGCGGTGGACCGGGGTTGGCATGGCCAGCGCAGTCGGCAGGGTCATCGTTTCTCCTTGGGGCGGGCGGGCAGCACGACGTAGTACGCGAAGGTTTGGGTGTCGATCTCGATGGCGAAACGTGTTGCACCGCAGGCGATACCGTTGGTGATCTCGGTGCGCAGGACCCGGCCGTCGGGCTGCGGATCGAGCACTGGCAGGACCTCGCAAAAGTCGTCGCCGCCAATGATGTGGTCCACCGCGTGCTTGTCCACCGACGTGCGGTAGCCGTCTGCGTAACTGACCAGCGGCCAGTCGCTGTTGGCCGGGTTGGGCAGGTGCGGCAGTCCGTTGGACATCAGGTACAGGCCCTCGTCACCGACGAACCACAACGCCGGCTTCGGCGTCGTGCCGTCGAGGGTGTCGCGAAACGACGGCTTGTGCCCGGTCGCGGCGATGGCATGCTCAGCCAGACGGGCGATCTCGGCCAGGGCGAACAATAGACGGATCACCGGTTCGTCTCCTCATAGGTTGGGATCTCGGGAAGCGCGACCTGGCAACGCTGCTGGCAGGTCGGGCAGTAGACGGCGTAACCCGGGCAAGGGCACATGTCGTGCGTGTCGCCGTCGTCGAACGCGGCGCATTCGCGGCATCGGCTGATCACGCTGTCGTTGGGGCCGAACAGGTCGGCGATGCGGCCAGCGCTGCCGTCTTGGGCGTGCAGGTCGCGGTCGCCGTCCCAGGTCCAGCTATGCCCGCCGGGGCAGGTGATCTGGATCGTGGAGCTGGTCAGCCAGTAGCCCTCGTCGGTGGTGATGTCGGCGTACACCTCGGGTGTGCCGCCGTCGATGCTGACCAGCGCTAAGGCTTGGCGGGGCAGGCAGGTGGTGGCGGCCAGTACGATCGAGACCGGCTTGGTCAGGCACGGGTCGTCATGCTCGATGCTGGCGCCGTCGGCGACCGGCCAGCCGTGCGCGGCGCACCACAGCCGCATCCGCCCCGTCATATCCATCAAGGGCCAGTAGTCGTCGAACACCTCGCAGCGGACGAAGTCCTGCAGCATTGTGCTGCGCTGCGGGTCGTGGGCGCCGATGCGCTGATCAACCCACGCCCTGGTGTCGATCAGGTAGTAGAGGTAGTGCAAGGTGACCGGGTCGGTCATGAGGGTTGCCTCCAGGATGTCGGGAGGCGTGGGCAGACGTCCCGCAGCCCGGCGGCCTGCCCACGCCATGGTGGGAAGGGTCAGGACTGCGGGTCGGTGTCGGTCTGCGCGCCGATGAGCACGGTGACGCCGCGCACGGCGGGCCGGCCGTGCGAGCGGCCAGGCGCGTCGTTGCCGAAGCCCTCGTAGCGGGCACCGTTCTCGATGCCAAAGACGCTGGAGCGGGCGGCCAGGTCGTCGACGAATGCGTGCACGTCCAGGCACAGGTGCTCGTGGTCCTCGCCTGCGGCGAGGCCGATGAATTGCACGATGGCCTTCTTGCTGCCGCTGGCGAAGGTGACGATCACCGTGTGGCGCTGCATGTCGGCGCTATCGAGGTCGATGACCGGGTAGTCGCGATCGCGGCGACCGTAGCGGGCTATGTAATCGTCGAAGGTCTTGGCTGCCATGCTGCGGGCTCCTCTCGGAAAGGGAGCGGGCACGGCGCATCGGCCGTGCCCGTAGCTGGGTGGTGCTGGCCGGGCATCGGCCGGAACAGGTGGAACAGGTGGTGGGGCCAGGCAGCGAGCGCTGCCCGGTGGCTCGTGGCGCGGTCAGGCCGCTGGCCTGGCGGTAGCGGCGAGCGTGGCGTAGGCCTGCTGCTGGGCGTAGGTATGCCCGCACAGGCCCCACAGCGAGTCGTGGCTGGTCGAGCATTCGCTGCCGATGGTGCAAGTGCGTTTATGCGCAATGTGCGCTATTGCAGCCGTCCATGGCGTTAACGCAGGCGCCGGATTGTCTGCTCTTGCTCATCGCGGTGCCGCGTCGGCGGCGGCGCGTGGTTGGCCTGCGGTTTGGCCCAGGCCAAGCCGGGCGGCGATCTGCGCGCCCAGGCGCAGCGTGTTGGCCACTGTGGGCAGGTGCCGGCGTTGCCAGCCGTTGAGGGCGCCGGGCAGGTCGGCGTGGTGGCGGTGGTGCTGGGTCAGGGCGGTGACGAGCCCGGCGGCCTGCTCGATGCCGTTGTTGGCGCCGCGGGCGGTGTGTGGGCGCACTGGGGCGAGGGCGTCGCCGAGCAGGACCGCGTGGCCGGAGCCGACCGGCCATACCATGCGGGTGGGCGGGTCGATGTCCATGATCGGCACGGCGGCGCGGGCGGCGGTGACATGGACGACGGCGGCCTGCGAGGGTGGCAGCACCCAGGTCGCCTGATCGTTGACCAGCGTCCGGGCGGCTGGGCTGACCTGATGCGGCAACGCGAACGTGCGCCGTTGTGGCGTGGCGCCGAACAGGGTCGTGTACTCGTCCTCGGTGGCGGGAAGGTAGAAGGTCCAGTCTGCGCCGCCGGGCACCGCGGCGATATTGAACTGGGCACCGGGACCGGGTTCGAAGCGCAGGAAGTCGGCGGGGGCGCCGAACACATCGGGGGCGGTACCGCGGTGGGCAACGTAGCCGGTGTAGCGCAGCCGCCGGTCGGGGTCCAGCAGCCGCCTTCCGGTGGACGACCGCCCATCGGCGAACAGGATCAGATCCGCGGGGATGGTGTCGCCGTCGGCGAGGTCCAGTGTGGGCTGCCGGTGGTGGCGGTCGGTCAGGCCGGTGATGCGGGTGCCGCTGCGCAGGCAGTCGGCGGGCAGCCGGGCGGTCAATGCGCGGTGCAATAGCGTCCAGGTGGTGAACCGGCCCGGGTAGACCCGTTTTACCGTTGCGGTCGGGCGGCGGCCTTGCAGGGTGATCTGCTCGATGTGTTCCGATGGTGACGTGACGTACTCGCATTGGTCGATGCCGAGTCGGTCCAGCAGTTCCAGCACCGGGTGCTCCAGCGAGATCAGTCCACCGCCCTGCAGGGCGGTCGCCGGGGTGGCCTCAACGACGGTGATCCGGTCGAACCCGGCGGCCAGCAGCATGAGCGCCGCGGCGGTGCCGGTCAATGAGCCGCCGACGATAGCGATGCGCGGCTGCACGCCGCAACGTGCCGGCAGCCCAGAGGCGGAGGTGGTGGGCATGTGGTGGGAATCCCTTCTATGCAGGGGTTCCCGGGCACGCCAGTTGGCCGTGCCCGGGTCCGCGTCGTACGCGACAGAGGTGGCCGGGCAACGGCCGTAGGTCATGCGATCAGCCGGGCAGCCTGCCCGGTGGCTCGTGGAGCGGTCAGGCCGCCGTCGCCGCGACTGCGGCGGCGAGCATGGTCTGGGCTTGTTCGGCGGCGTAGGTGTGGCCGTACAGGCCCCAGAGCGATTCGTGGAAGGTCCAGCAGCCGGTGGCGGTGTGCTGTTCGACGATGACGCCGTAGACGTCGCCGTCGAGCCAGGACCGCCACTCGTCGTGCTCGCCGGTCACGTCGCACACGTCGGTGATGCCTGCGTGGGCGCGGTAGTCGGTGGTGTCGAAGATGACCACCGTGAGGTCCTGGCCGGTGACGTGGCTGATGGCGGTGGTGCCGTGCACCAGGCGCAGGTACCGCTCGAACAACTGGTCGGTGCCGAAGTGGTGCCAGGCTGCCAGGATCCGGTCGGCGTGCTGGGGCTGGTACACCTCCGCGGCCCACACCGCTTGGCGGCGTTCGATCAGCAGCGCCGGCGCCAGCGCGTCGCCCCACGGCTGGCCGCAGTACTCGTCGACGACGAGCCGAGCCCGCCAGCCGGGATGCCGCTCGTCGGTGACGAACAAGCTGTCATCGCTCATCGGCGTCCTCGCCTTCACTGTCGCAGGCCCAGAGCGACAGCCGGTCGGCCTGCTCGTGCACGAGGGGCGGCACCTCACCGTTGGCCACCGCGGCGACCAGGGCGGCGGCCAGGCAGAAGGCCAGGACCGCAGCCATCTGCTGGTGGGTGCGGGCCATGCCGCCGGAGCGCAGATCTGCGCCGGAGGCGACCAGTTCACCGTCGGCGTGCACGGCGTAGATCCAGTTGTTGTCGGCGTACGCTTTCCCGACTGTTCCTCCGCCGAGCGCGGCGATGCTGATCGTCATGGGCGGATGGTCCTCGGCGGTCGCGGGGATGTCGAAGACCGCCTCCGGCTCGGACCGGTAGACCCGGAAGTAGTCGATCGGCGCGTCGATCTGGCTGTCGCTCATCGGGCACCTGCCAGCAGGTCGGCGACGGCGTCGAATTCGCTGTCGTTGAGGTAAGCCCACTCGGCGACGACCGCGTTGAAGATCCACCCGTCGGGTGGTGGGGACGCACCCATGGGGCGCCGGTAGCCTTCGGCCTCAGCGCGCAGAAATGACAGCACCGAGGCGATGACCTCACGGGCCTGCCGGCCCCAGCCGTAGGTGCGCACCGGAGTCCGCACGGCATTGCCCACGTCGTAGAGCACGATGCCGTCCGGGTACGCCGCGTAGTAACCGGTGATGCGCACCCGCCATGCGGTGTGGTCCAGACCGCGCAGGTTCACGCCGCATGCGACGACTCCACCGGTCGGCTCATCGCCGACCCTGACCGCCGGCAGTTCCCACCCATCCAGGAACAAGGGTGTACTGATCCGGTAGCCCATCACTTCTCCTCTTCTGCGCGTGCCGGCCTGCTGGCCAGCGCGGGAAAGGCGGAACGGGAGGCGGTCGCCTCGCGCAGCCGGTGCGCGACGGCCCCGGGGTGGGAGCTGGTGATGGCGAGCAGCTGTGGCCAGCCGCCGTGTGGTTGAGAGGCCGGCCACCTGTCGAGGGTGCACAGCACGACCTTCGCAGCGGCGAGCTGGCCGATGAGGCCGTGCAGCTCGTCGGTGCTGCGGGTCAGCCGGTCCAAGCCCGCGACCAGCAGCAGGTCGAAGCCGCCGCCCTGCGCGGCGGCGACGGCACCACTGCGGGCCGGCCGGGCGGTGCCGCTGTTGATGTCGCAGAACACGGAAACGATGCGCCAGTGCGGGAGGGAGCCGACGAACGCCAGCAAGGCCGCGGACTGCTCGGCGGCCAGCTCCATCCTGCGGGCGCGCAGGTACATCGCGACGCGGGTGATGCCTGCCGATGGGATCATCACGGTCACCGTCCTTTTAGGGCCGGGTGCTCGCCGTTGGCGAGGTCGGCGGGATGGGGGTCGCCGCACACGGGACACGGCAGCGCGACCGGGGCCATGGCCGAGCACGCACAACGGCGCAGCACGCCGGTGGCTATGAGCAGCTCGTCCAGCCACGACAACCGGTCGTCGCTGACTGCCTGGTAAAGCGCCTGCACGGAGACGACCGCGCCGCTGGTCCACGCGTGGCCAAGCGGTGGCGCCGGGATGGTTCGCGCGGGCACCCGCCGGGCGGCGTACTCCCGGCCTCGCCGCATCCGGTCCAGCCGATGTCCAGTGAGCACATCGAGCTGAGCCAGGATGACCTTGGCGAGCAGATGCGAGGAGTCGAACTGCTCGGCGACACTGCGCACCTGCACGCAGTGCGCCTGGAACTGCTCGACGAACGCCGACAGGTGTGGCGTGCCGGTCAGATCCTGGATCGAGTCGACCAGCAGCAGGTCGAACTTACGTGCCTCGGCGGAGGCGAACGCCTGCTGCAGGGCTGGCCTGCGGCGGGCGGTGCCAAGGTCGGTGAAGACCGCGACGATAGTCCAGCCCGGTGTGCGGCCGGCGGCCGTGCGCAGGTCGGCTTCCCGGCGGTCGGCCTTGTCGGCAGTGGTGGCCTTGATGTAGAGCGCTACGCGAACGGCGGCATCGGACATGGTGTTCACGGCCTTTCTGGACGTAGGCGATAGCCCGCCAACTGGTGTTGCGCTGCAGGCACTTCCGGGGTTGCTGGTGGTCATCCGGCGGTCCGCTGGTCGCGGCGGCGCACAGCGGGCCGCACGCCGGGCGGCAGCGGGAGCCCGTCGCGGACCGGGTTGTAGAACTCGATGCCGGTGCGGCGTTCCTTGGCGGTGAGCATGGCCAGGCTGGAGCAGCCGAGAAGCTGGTGCGGGTCGCCGCCGGGCAGCTGGCAGATGCCGATGCTGACCTCGATCGGCCGCTGGATGCCGGCGATCGTGGCCGGGGCGGCCAGTGCCGCGGTAAGGCTGTCGGCGACCTGTGCCGGGTCGCGGCGGCTGATGAGGACGAACTCGTCGCCGCCGAGGCGGGCGACGATGTCCTCGCCAGAGTCCGTGCCGGTGGCGGCCTGGCGCAGGCGTGCGGCGACCTCGGCGAGGTAGAGGTCTCCGGCGGTGTGCCCGCCGGGTCCGCGGTTGATCTCGTGGAGGCGGTCGACGTCCGCCAGGGCAGCGGTAAGCGCAACGGTGCAGTCGGTGTCGACGATGGCGTCTTCGGCGATCCGGCGTACCGGCAGGCCTGTCACGGGATCCGTGAGGGCGCGGGTCAGCTGCTGGTGCAGCGTCTGGATGTGCCGCCGGAGGCGGGCAAAGCCGCGCCAAATAAGCAGGTTTGCCAGGTCGACCAGCGCCAGAGCGACCAGTGCCGTGACAGCTGCGGTTGTCGTACGGTGGTGCCACAGCATCACGAGCGATGTGGCAAGGCTGAATTCGGCGGCGATGTTGGCGGTCAAGGCGATGATCACCCTGCGGCTGCTGAGGATCGGGGCGTGTTGGGGCACGGTCTTTCCCTCCAGAATTGGTGCGGACACGACGAAACGCCGGTCACCTGTTGGTGACCGGCTTGTGCGGCGTATGCGGGAGTTAGCGGGTGGCCACGGCCACCAGATGGTCTACGGCGGTCAGGGCGGTGATGTGCTCGTTGGCCTGCTGCAGGTAGGTGAGCTGGTCGGTGTGGCGGGGGCTGGCTGGGCGTAGTAGTTTCCCGTCGAGGGTGAAAAGCCCTTGACTGGGAACGGCTTGCAGCCAGCCGTAGGTGGCGTACACCTGCGGTCCTGCCTCGAACGCGTCGAGGTGCTCGATGGGCAGGGTGGTCAAGCGGCCGGGGTGGCTGTTGTAGGTGCGCATCCGGGTGATGCGGGGCTGGTTGAGGAAGCCTTGGACGGCGTGGTCCCAGGTGTATTTGTCAGGGTTGGCGGTGTGGCGGTCGTAGAAGTGCCACCAGGGGCGGGCGACCGGGGATCCGGCGACGATCTGGTACCACAGCTGCCAGCGGTTCCAGTAGCGCTGGTGGGCGTCGGCGCGCATGCGCTCAAGGTCGAGCAGTTTGACCGGTCCGCCGGCGGCGGTGCCGTTCCAGGGCTGCAGGAGCTTGCCGGTGCGCACCCGGGCGGTGGTCAGGAAGTGGCCGGCGGGGCCGGCGTCGGTGATGCCGTGACAGGCCAAAGCCGCGGCAGCGGCGGTGCCGAGTTTGCCGGTGGGGGTGGCCTGGGGAAGGCAGACGGTCAGGACGGTGAAGTCGGGCACAGTGAAGCCTCCAATGTGGATAGAGAACGGTGAGAGCGCGCGGCATCGCCGGCTCGCAGGAGAGCCGGTGTTGGGTGGATGCGCGCAAAGAGGCACGGCCGCAAGGAAGGCGGAGTGCGGGGCGCCGCAAGGGCGCGAAGGGTGGTGCCAGGTGGTGCGGGTTGGGTTTGGCGGGTCACGGGGTGCAGGCCGACCGGCCGAAGGCGGGTGGGCGGTTGCTACCGCGGTCGTGGGCGCCGGGCCCGAGGGGGTGGTGCTGATTGGGGTTCTCTATGAGAAGGCTTCACCGTACCGTGGCAACCCAACAGAACCCCCGGATGGCGATCATGGCCGGAGGCGCGCTGAGCTGCGGTGTTGGGTAGGCCGCCCGCGCTGGCGGCGGATCTGTTGGGTGGGCTGGACGGCTGTTGGGTGCCCGCCCCGGCCTAGCGGACTGCGCCTGAGCGCGCCGCTTGGCCCGGTTGAGCACGGTCACCGGGCACGGCCCGGCAACGGGCCAGCGCGGAAGCGGTTAGCGGGCGTCGGCGTTGCGCGCCCATCCGCCGAGGGTGGCCAGGTCGACCGTCAGCCGGTCGGACAGGGCGCAGCCACCGTCGGCCCGGTGTGCCTGCGCGCAGGTGCACGTCCAGGCGCTGGCGTGTAGCAACTCGATGACCTGGGTGAGGACCTTGCGGGCCACCGCCAGGGTCAGCCCGCCGACGTCAGCTGGTTCGCCGCCGGACTGAGCCAGCGTGATGGCAAGGTGGACGGTCGAGTCCGAGGCGTGGCGAAGCACTACCGGCGCGTCTGAGTGCTCCAGGTTGCGCAGGGCCAGGGTGGCGCACATGCCGAACGCGGCGAGAACCATCAGTCCTTTGCCGAGGGACACACCGACCGCGGGGGCGTCGTCAAGGACCTCGGTGAGCTCGCTGTACTGTCGGGCGATGCCCCGGGCTAACCCGGGTATCTCCTGGTCGGTGAGGTAGCGGTCCAGGACGGTGCGGGTAGTGACACCGAGTTGGGCCGCGATCTGTTCGGCTTTGTCGGCCACGATCCGGGCGGCGCTATCGCCGGGCGGAAGGTCGGCGCCCAGCCTGGTGCATTCGTCGCGCAGCCGCGCAGCCAGCAGTTTGACCTTCCGGGTCTGGTGCAGTTCGGCCGCCATGAGGCAAATCGTACGGTCACGACCGCGCGGCGGCGGGTCGTGACCGTACGCGACCGCTGCGGCGATGTGGCTGCCACAGGTCCCCAAGGCGCAGGGGTGTGTGCCCCGGATCGCCACCGGTGACTTACCCGATGAGCAGAATTAACCAGCTGGTTCTCGGCGGCGAGAGCCGGTGCCGCCGACAGACTCACCCAGGCCAACTATCAGGTTCAACCGGGGCTAACCATGACGCTCAGTCACACGGACGTGGTGAAGTGGGTGTTCGGCGGCGGTGGGCGGGCCGGGGTTGAGCGGGCCGGGCTGTCCGTGGCTTGAGGGTAGGTCGGCCAACGCGAGCCGGTGGCGGCCGTTGCCGGCCAGGCGCCAGACCGGCTCGGCGGGATTGTCGCCGGATTCCGGTGAGGTGGTCGCGATCACGAGGCTGGGTTCGGGCCGTTCGGCCAGGCGCCGGTGCAGGTTCTGTTCGCGGGCGCGGCTGGGCAGCGCGAACAGGATCGGATAGCTCGGGCCGCCTTCGGCGCGCAGCTTGCGGTGGGAGCTGAGCTTGTCGGCGAGTTTGCCGATCGGCTCGGTGCCCCGGTCCAGTTCGAGGAAGAAGCCGGTCTGACGGTTGCCGTCGGCCCAGACACCGTGCCCGTCGGGGTGGATGCGCTGGCCGAACATGTTGGCGGTTGTGCGCTCGGACCACCACCGCAGCAGCGACGTTGCCTTGTTGGTGCGGGCGTGGGTCAGCAGTTTGATGAAGAACCAGTTGGTGTCGATGAGGTGATCCAGGGCGGGGTTGGCGTAGATGCGGTCCTGCCGTTCCCGCAAAGCCCTTGCGGTGGGCGGGTTTTCACCGGCTGACAGGGCCGTGAGCCGGGCGGACAGTGGGCCGGGTACCCAGCAGATCAGGTTGGGTGCTCCGGGATGGTTGCGGCGGATGAACCGGTCGACGAAACCGAAGGAGCGCAAGGTGTTGAGCCGGTGCCGGCAGGTGATGGGGTTGGTGAACAGGATCGGGGTGAGCTGGTCGGTGGTCATGGTGGTGTGCTGGTTGAGCAGTGAGGCGATGGCGTAGTCGCGGGGGCGTAGCCGGTGCGACTGCTCGATGAGCGTGCCGGTGGTCTTGGTGGCGGGGTCGGGGGTGCGTAGCACCACGATCGGCTGTGGCTGGTTCCCCGGTCGGGAGACTTCCCCTGAAGGGAAGTGTCGGGTTGGGTCGTTGGTGGACATGTGTGCTCCTAGCTGCGGTGTTGGGTGGGTGGGGTTGGCCTGGGGTCGGCCGGGTGAGGCTGAGCTCGGGCTGGGCTGTGGGCCGACCCGTAGACCGGGGTCAGGCCAGGGGTTCACGATCGAGGCAGCGGGGGTTGAAGGGCCGCTGGGTGAGGCGTACGGTGACGGTCAGCGCCTTCATCCCGCTTCCCCCGTGGCGGTGTGAGGGCGCTTTGCCGTCTGCGTGGCCTGCCGATGCCGGCGGGTCGCGGCCCGCGTGGGTCGGCGGCGGTGGGCGTTGTCGTCGGCTTGCCATTGGCTAAACCGGCGCCCGCCTTGGGTGCGCAGGAACTTGGGGATGCGGTTGGCCGCAATGCCGACCAGCCGCGGGCCGATGACCGCGAGCAGGTCGGAGGCTTCCTGCGACGACCAGCCGGCTTCGGCGATCGCGGCCTCGTCGGCGAACACGTCGGCGACCCGGTCGACGGCCGGGTCGAGCAGGTGGTCTTCGGCGCCTCCGTAGCTGTAGACCCACAGGAAGTTGGCCGGCGGGTTGGGTTGTCAGCCCTCACCGTAGGTGAGGACCTTTTAGGGGTTTTCCGTCGTTGAGGGTGAGGATGCTGTGGCGCAGCCCGTGGTGGGTTGCGTTTTTTCATGCTCGTCATCACCGTGAGGATGTTCTGGGAGGCAGAGAGCGGCCCTCCTCCACAGCCATGGATGCGGAGGGCCGCTCGTGGTGCTCGGAGGCACCGGTGTTGACGGTAAACGATGATGTGGCGGTAGTGGAGCGGCGGCTGGCCGCTGGCGATCTTTCCTGTCCGTGTGGCCGGGGCAAATTGGTTGGTTGGGGGTGGGCTCGGCCGCGTGTGGTGCGTGGCCGGGTGGCGGGTCGGCTGGTGCGGCCGCGGCGGGCGCGGTGCTCGAGGTGCGCGGCGACGCATGTGTTGCTGCCTGTCTGGATGTTGTTGCGGCGGGCTGATAGCGCCGATGTGGTGGGCGAGGCGATCACCTTGAACGCTGCAGGTTGCGGAGCGCGGCCGATCGCTGCCGGGTTGAGCCGCCCGTTGTCGACGGTGCGCGGCTGGCTGCGCCGTTTCGCTGGTAAGGCCGAGATGCTGCGGGCGAGGTTTGTTCGGCTGCTGGTGGCTGTCGCGGCTGATCCGGTGGTGCCGCAGTCTGCTGGGTCGAAGGTCGCCGACGCGGTCGCTGCGATCGTGGCGTTCGCTGATGCGGTGGCGCAACGGTTCATGCTCATGGTGACGCCGTGGCAGATCGCGTCGGCGGCATCGCGGGGCGGTCTGCTCTCGCCGTTGCCGCCGACAGAATCGATCAACACGAGTTCACCCTGCCGGTAGCCGGGTCGACCGGGCACCATCAACATTTGTCGATCTTCAGGTGTTGAGGAGGTGTCCGGGATTGACTCATGCTGATGAACGGGACCGGTTGCGGGCCGACTATGCCCGGCGGGTGGCGTTGTGGCGCTACCAGCTGATCCGTGAGGCGGCCGATCCTGCCCATACGACCCGCCAGCGGGGCCGGCTGGTGCGCGAAATCGTGGAGCGGGAACATATTGGCCCGCACGGTCAGCCCATACGGGTGGGCCGCTCGACATTGGATAAGTGGATCCTGCGGTGGCGCCGGGGCGGGTTCGACGCGCTGATTCCCAGCCAGCGCAACACTTCGCCACGCACGCCGGCTGAGGTGCTGGATATGGCGGCGGCGCTCAAGCGGGAGAATCCGGCGCGGACCGCGGCGCATGTGGCCAGGATTTTGCGTCAGCACATGGGTTGGGCTCCGTCGGAGACCACGGTGTTGCGGCATCTGCACCGGGTCGAACTGATGATCCCGCCGCCAGTCGACGCGACGCCGGTTTTCCGCCGGTTCGAAGCGTTACGCCCCAACGAGATATGGGTAGGCGACGGCCTGCACGGCCCGAAAATCGGTGGCAGGAAAACATATCTGTTCGCTTTCGTTGACGATCACAGCCGGCTGGTGGTCGGGCACCGGTTCGGGTTCGCCGAGGACACCGTCCGGCTGGCGGCCGCGCTGCGCCCAGCTTTGGCCTCACGCGGCGTCCCAGATTCGATCTACGTCGACAACGGCTCTGCCTTTGTCGACGCCTGGCTGCTGCGGGCCTGCGCCAAGCTCGGCATCAAACTGGTGCACTCCGCGCCGGGTCGGCCCCAAGGCCGCGGGAAGATCGAGCGGTTCTTCCGGACGGTCCGGGAACAGTTCCTGGTCGAGCTGTCCACCCCGGGCAATGAGGACATGGTGCCAGATCTGTTGTCACTCAACAGATTATTCACCGCCTGGGTCGAGACGGTCTACCACCGGGCGACGCATTCGCAGACCGGGCAGACACCGCTTGCGCGGTGGGAGACCGGAGACCCGCCCAGGCTGCCGACCGCGGCGGACCTGCGCGAGGCGTTCCTTTGGGAGGCCATCCGCACCGTCAACACGAAGACCGCGACGGTGTCGTTGCACAGCAACACCTACGAAGTCGAACCTGAACTACGCGGCCGCAGGGTGGAGCTGGTGTTCGACCCGTTCGACCTCACCACCATCGAGGTCCGGCTGCGCGGCAAACCGATGGGGCTGGCCATCCCGTTCAAAATCGGCCGTCACGCCCACCCCAAAGCCAAACCCGAACAGCCGCAACAAGAACCGCCGCCTGCCTCTGGAATCGGCTACCTGCGTCTCATCGACGACGCCCACCAGGCCGAACTCGCCGAACGCGTCAACTACAGCGCCCTGGCCGGCCACCCGACCCCACCGCAAGAACCGGCCCAACCGGAAGAACAGGAAACCCCACAGTGATATCCCTTTTGGACGGAGGGCACGTCTTCATGCC
>JBIOYB010000677.1:0-9960 GCA_044869915.1 Allorhizocola sp. | reverse complement strand
GTCAGGGACGCGCAGGTGTAGGGGTCCAGGGCAGCGGTGAGTGCGGCGAGCTGCGCGTCGACCGACGGGGCACCGGCGAAGGCATAGGCCGTGTTCATGATCGGGTTTGGTCCCTTCTGGATTGGTGGGGCGTGCCCGCCCGGCGAACGGGGAACACCGGTGCAGGCACGCCGTTTCGGGCGGAGGGCCCGTCTTGGGTGGCGGTGTTAGCCGCCGATGGTGGCCAGTTCCTGAAGAAGCACATTGGTCAGGGCCCGGCCGTCGGTGCGGACTTCGCGCAGGTACCAGGTCTGTACCGGGGTGTGGGTTTTGGCGGAGAACTGCCACACCCCGCGCGGGGAGTCGATGCGCCCGAGCGCTGCGACGGCGTCGTTGATGGCTTTACTGGTGACAGTGGCGCCGTTGGCGGCTGCGGCGGCGATCGCTTTGTCCAGCACGGCTGCCGCGTCGTAGGAAGCCATGCTGAAGGTGGTCGGCAGGCTGCCGTATTTGGCTTGGTAGTCGGCGACGAACTTGTGGTTGGCCGGGTTGTCCAGGTCGGGTGAATAGTTCAGGCTGTTGCGGATGCCTTTTGCCGCGTCGCCTTGGGCGGGCAGCACGGCACCTTCGGTGAGGAAACCGGCCGCGAACAGCGGTAGTTTGCCGCCGATGAACTGGGCGTACTGCTTGACGAAGTCGATGGCGGCGCCGCCGGCGTAGAAGGTGTAGACGGCTTTCGCCTCGGAGTTCAGGATCTCGGTCAGGTAGGGCTGGAAGTTTTTCGTCGCCGGGAACGGCGTCCACCTGATCTCACTTTTCGGGTTGGCCATAGTCCCGCCGGCCTTGATGAAGGCGTCCTTGAAACCGCCGCATTCGTCGTAGCCGCCTTGGTAGTCGGGGCAGACCACCCACACCGGGCCGCCGGCTTGCTTGGCCACGTACTCACCCATGGCGATGCCGGGTTCGGTGGAAATGTAGGAGGTCTGCCAGACCCAGTCCAGATTGGGCATGTTGGTTGGGCGGGCGTTGGAGCCGACAAGCGGCAGTTGGTGCTGGTCGAGCAGCGGTTTGATCGCCGCGACAGAGCCGCCTCCGACGACTCCGGTCAACGCCACCACTTTGTCCGAAGTGATCAGTTTCTCGGCCATGGCGCGTGCCGGGGCGCCGCCGTCGGCCTCATCCTCGATGACCAGCTTGATGGTTCGGCCGCCGAGTTTGCCGCTGTGCTGGTCAAGGTAAAGCTGGAAGCCGTTGACCATGTCATCGCCGACGGTTTTGTATACGCCGCTGCGGGAGACCACCATGCCGATCGGCAGGACGTCCCCGGGTGCTGGTGGTGAATTGTCGAGGGCGGATCCGCTGCATCCGGCGGCTACCATCAGCGTGGCCGCGAGAACGGGTAAGAATCGTTGTTTCATCACAGGTTTCCTTCACAGGGATTGGGGATGTTAGGCCGCGACCAGCTGGCGGCCGGCCAGCCGCTGTTCGATCAGGTATTCGACGAGCCGGATCAGGACGTCGCGGGCTCCCGGGCGGCTGCGGGCGTCGCACACCACGACAGGCACCTCAGGCGAGACCGCCAAGGCGGTGCGCAGTTGCTCGACTGTGTAGGCGTTTGCTCCGTCGAAGGGGTTGATGACGACGATGTAGGGCAACCGGTGGTGTTCGAAGAAGTCGACTGCGCTGAAGCAATCGGCCAGCCGTCGCGGGTCGGCGAGCACCACCGCGCCTAGGGCGCCTTGGGCGATCTGTGTCCACATGAACCAGAACCGGCGCTGTCCCGGTGTGCCAAACAAGTACAGGTGGATACCGGATTCCAGGTCAACACGTCCGAAGTCCATGGCAACGGTTGTCGACTGTTTGCCGGGAACGAGAGCGAGGTCGTCGGTTTCCTTGCTGGCGGTGGTGATACGGGTTTCCGTCGTGATCACGTCTATATCGGACACAGCCGTGACCAGAGTCGTTTTGCCAGCACCGAACCCGCCAGCGATGACCACCTTGACCGAGGCCGGCCGCGTATGGCCCAGCGGCGGTTTAGCCATGGCGGGCCCCAACGCTTAGCGCCATCTCGCCTACCTTGTCCACCATTTGCTGTAGCTGGTAGGCGATCTGGCCGATGTCGGTGTTGGCGTTCGCCAGGACAGCCACCCGGGAGCCATCCGATACATGCATGGCGATCAGATAGCCGGCACGCATTTCGACCATGGTCATTTCCAGGCCGCCGCCTTGCAGTTCGTTGTTGGCCTCGGCGGCCAGCCCGCATAATCCGGCCACGATCGCGCCGAGGCGTTCGCCGCGTTCCGCGGTGAGGTTGTCCGTGCTGGCCAGCAACAGCCCGTCGGCGCCCACGGCCACGACATGCGCGATACCGGGGACCTGGGCGGCGAACTGGTCAAGCAGGAATTTCACGTGGCTGGTGTCGGCGCGGGGTGTTCCCAGCAAGTCATTCATGATCGTTGTCTCCATGTGGTGTCGGCACGGCTGGCGCGAGCGGCCTGGATGCCGCGTTGCATGCTCGAAAGGGCACGGCTGCGGATTTCGGGGTGACGGCGGGCCGCTGCGGCGACAGCGACACCGGCGGGTATGGCGGGCATTGCAGCGGGAGTCGTGCGCTGTCGCATGGGCAGGCCGACGGTGGTAACCCGTCCGGCAGCGGGGTGTTGCTCCAGCGGCCACGCGGGCGTGGCCACTGGGCGGCGATCGAGCAGCCGGGGAGGTATGACCTGATCTGGCCGGCCGGGCACTCGGCGGTGGCTATGCGGCTGCAAAACCCCCGAAAGCAAGATGATCTCAGCGGTGATGCCGTGACCCTCGTTCGGGCGCAACCGCACCGACAAGTCTTGTTCGGCTGCCACGCGTGCGACCACCTGTAAACCCATTGCCCGTACGATCGGCGTCTCCAGGCGCCGGCCACCCGTCAGCAACTCGTTGGCCTCCGCAAGGGCCTCTTCGGACATGCCAATGCCGCTGTCGGCGACCTCGACCACGACGCGGTCACCGATCCGCCGCCCAGATACTTGTGCTGGGCGGCGGGAGTAGGCCACCGCGTTGTCGATCAGCTCGGTCAAGGCCTGGATCACCTGCCCGACAGCTGCTGGCCGCACGGAGACATCCGCGTCGGCGTGGCCCACCTCAACCTCGGTGAAACCGGCTACCTGGGATATGGCGGCCATGAGCACGTCGCGCAGCGATACCGGCTCATCGGAAGTCACAGGCACGGGCACACCGGCGAGCAACAGCAGATTCGCGTTCGCCCGCCGCATCCGGGTGGCCAGATGGTCAATGTCGAACAACCTGGCCAGCCGGTCTGGGTCCTGCTCATCTTGTTCAGCCGCGTCGATGCTGGCAATGAGCCCATCGACGAGCAGCTGCTGCCGACGCCCAAGGTCGATCATGATGCCGGCAACCCGGCGGCGTGCACGCACCTGCGCCAGAGCGAGATTGACAGCGGTGACCTGCACAGCGTTGAAAGCACCAGTGACATCGGCGACCTCGTCAGCACCGTTCACAGGCAGCAGCACACCAAAATGCTCAGCTGCGGCCTGCCCGCTGAACTCGCCCGTGGACGGCTCACTCGACAACGCCTCCACCGCTTGCGGCAATCCAACCCGAGCCACGTCCATTGCTCGCCGCCGCAACGACTCCAGCGAACGCACCGTCCGACGGGCCACAAACCACGCCAGCCATAACGCCATCGTCAGGATCACCACGGTGACTGCGCCCGTTGTGGCTGCGGCAGTTGTGCGCTCGCGGCCCCACTGTTCTAGTAGCCCAGTCACGTCGGCATCGGCTTGCGCGATCACATCTCGCAGGCCACGCTGCCTGGCCTGTTGCGCTGCCATCCACTCCTGGCGCGCGATGCCCAGCTGACCGCTCACCGGCGTCCGGGAGACGATGCCGTCAAGCCGTTGCGCCGCCAGCAACTGCTCGCCGCTGAGCGCTTGATCCAGCCAGCTGCGCGACGGCGGCGACGCCGCTGTGTTCCACGCCTGAAGCCATTGCGCCCATCCGGCCCGCGCGGCTGCGATCTGTGCCGCTGCGGCAGGGTTCAGCCCGCCAGCTGCGCTGGCTCTCAAGACGGCGATCTGCAATAGCCCAGCGGATTCCGCGGCCTGCGATAGCGCAATCGATGCCTGAGCGCGTTCCGCGATGGCCGTGGGCACGCCCGCGACCACGAATCCTTGCCGCACCTCCAGCAAGGCGGCGATCATTAATCGGTAGCGAAGGGCCACGACCGACAAGGAAGCGCCTTCGCCAGCGAGTACCTCTTGCCGCAACTTCGGCAGGCCAGCCAGCAAAATCTGAGCGCGATCAAGGGCAGATTCGAGGTCAGGGACCTCGCCCTCAACCGCCGTTCGTGCCTCCAGCCAGCGCCTGGCCGTGTTGTCGGCCGCTTTCGTGGCGACCGCGAATTCGCTGCCCGCGCCCAAAAGCACCATCGCTGCAGCGGACCGTTCGTCCGACAAACGCGAAGCAAGCTCACCCGAGGCTGCGGAGACGGCTGCGAGAGCCACGAGCCGTTGTGCATCGAGTGCCTCATTGGCGCTTTGGGCCGTCACCACCGTCGCTAAGCCGAGGAGCAAGGTCACAGGGATGATCAAGATCGCGGCCATCTTCCGGGACACGCGATGATCCTCTGGCCGCCACAACCGCCGCCCAGCTGGTACGTGGGCTCGCCGCTGACGTACTGCATCGCTGGAGTCGACGGCAGATGCACCCCCGCTGCGTCTGCCGGTTGTTCTCACGTCGCCTCCCTCTGGCCACTTTCTGGAGTGGTGGGCGAGCCCGCTGCCCGCCCACCCGACACCCGCCAGCACATTCGTGAGCGCAGGCGGGGCCCTCAGGCTCTATTTGGGGGTCATCGATGCGATGTCGGACAGTGCGGAAGGAGAGCTATGACAATCCAGTGACAAGAGTGTTGAAAGGCGATGCGTGAAGGGCCGATCGTTTGCGCAGGCAGGCTAGCCGCTCGGTACCCGCGATGGCCGGTGCAGCCGCGCATGTGGCGGGCTCGACTCGCGGTGTGCGTGTTGGCTCCGGCTTTCACTCGCGGTCCATGTCAGCGGATTGTCGGAATCGGCTTCAGCGACTGTCCGACACCGCTGGCCGGCGGCTGTACTCAATTCGTCACGACGGCATGAACGCACGCCTTCGCCGGGCCAGGCAGTGTGCCGGGCGGCTGTCGCGTCCCTGTCCATTGACGCTTTGGAGAGCGCGATGAAGCCGCTGATTATTGATACCCATGCGAGTAGCTGCTACTTCCGCACATCGGTCGGTGGCGTCGGCCGCAAGGCATTGATCCAGATCACCGAACGCTGCAGCCTGCATTGCGCCCACTGCTTCGTCTCGTCAACAAGAGCTGGAGCCGACATGCCGCTGGACCGGTTGACAAGTCTCGTGCTGCCCCGGCTGCGCGACGCCCGGGTGGAACGCATCACGCTGACCGGCGGTGAACCATTCGAACATCCGGACCTGATGGCGATGTGCCGTGCGGTCTCGTCCAGTGGCGCGAGTCTGGGCATTTGCACCAACGCCACGCTCGTCACAGACTCGCAAATCGACGAAATGGCCAGCCTGGGCGCTCACGTCAACGTCAGCCTGGATGGCTTCCGCGAGGACAGCCACGGCAAGTTCCGCGGCGACCGGTCATCGTTTGCGGTCACGGTTGCAGCCGTGCGCCGTCTTGCCGCTGCCGGGATTCTGAAAGGCCTGCTATCGACGCCGAACACTCTCACGACACCACAGGAGTTCGCCGATCTATGCGAGTTCGCTGTGGAGGTCGGCGCCGAGTATGTGTTAACCAATCCGCTGTCGGCGTTCGGGCGCGGCGTGAAGAGCATCGGTCGAATGGCGGCCCCGGCAGATCAGATGCGTGCCATTCGCGCGGTTACCGACCGGTTCAAGGGGCAACTCGATCTGGTACGCATCCGATTCCCCAACGATGACCATAAGCCGCTGTCAGGTTGCGATGCGGGAAGGCTGCTCTACGTCTATGCCAGTGGTGACCTTGCTGCCTGCCCCTATTTGGACTTCGCCGCCCGCACGCACAAGTCGCCATACCCAGCGGACGAGTTCGTGGTCGGCAACATCTACGACATGCCGGTCGACACTGCACTGGAGGAATACAACTTCCACGACCGCTACTCCGTCGGCGCCAATCCCACATGCACGGCATGTGCGCTAAACCCGACGTGCGGAAAAGGATGTCCCGCAGCCGTGATCTCCCGGGGCGCCCTCATCGGCGGGCTCGACGACGAACAATGCCCTGTCGCCCCAGCCCCCGAGTTGAAACTCCTACCATTGGCAGGCGTGCGGCGGTGACCGCCCAATTCCTCGTCGTAGAAGGTCCCAACGGCGTAGGGAAGACGACGATCGCACGCGCCTTGGCTCGTCGCATGAACGGCCTCGGCGGTCACGGTGCGTTACTGACCACGGAACCCACCCGCAGCCCTCTCGGCAACCTATTGCGCCAATCGGAGTGGGAGCTGCAGGGACGGGCCTTAGCGCTTGCACTGGCCGCCGACCGGGCCAACCACATCGACATCGAGATCATCCCTGCGCTCGACCGCGGCGAGCACGTCATCTCCGACCGATACGTTCAATCCTCACTCGTCCTTCAGCGCATCGACGGCCTCGAACTCGACGAGATCTGGAATTACAACCAGTATGTGCTGCAGGCGACCTGCATCTACTTGGAAGACGATCCGGGCGTTATCGCTGGGCGACTGCGAGACCGAGCCACACTGACGCGTCTGGAGATCACCGGGTCGCCGGACAAGGAGCTTGAGTTCTACCGCGACGCCCGAATGTTCCTGGCCCAACCGGACCACAACTGGAGCCAGCACACGATCAACTGCCGCGGGCGTTCGCCAGATCACATCGTCGATGAGATATTGATGCTGATCGGCTAAGAGCACCCGAACTGGCATAGATCAGCTACTCAGGTCAGTGGCAATGAGCAGGCCGGGCTCGTCCTTCACGTCGATGTTTCCGAGTCGCGAAGAAGCGAATCATATGTGTGCGTGACGCGCTGCAGAGGAACGCCAAGCTCTCGTACCTGCCTGTCCAGCGCGGTCTGGACCCTCTCGGCGGAGTCGTCACCGATCATGCGTTCGAGTTCCAGAAAGGTCCCAAGACCTTCAACTCGATCGACACATACCAGCGCACCATCCCAAGCCCCTGAGCGTCGTTCCTTCACGATCCTCACCGTGGGGACGAGGCCCATGAGCAGAAGCGCCTCATGCATGGCCTGCCGGTCAGCCACGACCGTCTCCTGCTCTGCGCAGTCAAGCTCGTTTGCTTGCGGCTTTTTCACGGTGAACAACACCTGATCATCCTGCGTACGCAGCCGTGCGAACGGTACCCCGATCTTGGACATACCATATTGCCAAGTCACTGGCGCGTACGCCTGGTCGTCCTGCCGCGTGGGGCTGTCCAGTTCGACGCCCGCCGTCTTCAGTGCAAGTAGCAGTGCTGCCTCGTCGGCCACGCGGTACTTGACCTCGATCTCTCGATGCGATGCGCTCATTGCTGTCGGCACATCACGGCAGCCTAGTGCGTCGCGCCGTCACACCACGCGGATGGCGGGCCAGCATATTGTTGGAAAATTGTCGGAGCTTCACCTCGGGCCTTGCCAAGCCTAGTCACGGTCGTATTGAGTCAGATCAAACTGTCCGCAGCCATGGCGAGGGGGTCAGTATGGCCGAACATCCGGCCTCGATCGTGGAAGCCCGCGCCGCGCTTGGCACACGTTTGGCCCGGCTGCGCAGCGCTGGCGGCTATACACAGGAGACCTTCGCGACGCTGACGTTCTACGGCCGCTCGTCGATCGCAAATATCGAAACCGGCCGCCAGGCAGCTCCTCGAGACTTCTGGGTAGCGTGCGACAAGATCCTCCAGACGGGAGGGTTACTCGCGACCGAGCACGACCGGCTGGCCAGCATGCGCCGCGATCATCAGCTCAGTTTGCTGCAGTCCGCTCACCTCGACCAGCCCGCAACGCCCACGACCCGCTCGCCGCTCCGCCCAGCCCTGCGCGGTGATGCCCACCGCTTTCTGAAAACACACAGCGCGATCACGGGCGAGGTGGTCGACGCGAAGCGCGATGTCTCATCCCTGCACACGGGACTACCCAACGGCCAAGATCTATCAGACCCTGACTACATTTCGCACTGGAACCGGATGCTTTCCGTCCTTGCCGCTGCTGGCAACGCCATCGGCGGCAACGGCCTCATCGATGTAATATCGACCGAAGTCAACGTGATCGCTAGGCACGCCGCGCTGGCGACGGGCCCTGCCGCGGACGACTACCTGCTCACACAGGCACGCTGGCTGGAGTTCGGTAGCTGGATAGCCGACAACCAAGGCGATCGTGCGTGTGCTACGGCCTGGCTCAGGCGGGCAAGTGAACTTGCCGCTCGGGCCGGCCACTCAGTCCTCGAGGCTTATCTGCTGATGCGCCGAGCGCAGCGCGCACACGAAGACGGTCATTCCCGGGCCTCCCTCGACATACTCGGCCAAGTGTCCCCGGCGCCCTTACCAGCCCGCATCGCGGCGCTGCTTGCGACGCGCGCGGCCCAGGCCCACTCCGCGTTGCTGGACGGAAAGGCCGCCAGAGCATGTATGAAGCAAGCGATCCACTTGGTGGACCGGGAACGCAGCGCTGACCCCCTTGAGATCGCATTGGCCTCACACGGCACCGCTTCATACGTTATGGCCCATGAGGGCATCTGCCTACTCAGCCTAGGCGAGCCCAACGGCGCCGCGTCCATCCTGGAGGGTGTGCTGGCCGACTGGCCGCCGTCTCACAAGCTTGACGAGGGGCTCTTCCGGGCAAACTACGCCCTCGCCCACGCTATGGCCGGATCGCGTGACGAGGCGGTCAGTGAAACCACGCGAGCGCTACGGCTGGGGGTCGAGACCGGGTCGCGGCGTACGCTGCGGGTGATACACCAGATCTTGCGCCATGACCTGGCCGGCGCGGTTGGCTACCCAGACCTCACAACCCAGTGGGCCTCAATCACGGGCCAGGAAGGAAGTTGACGGCATGGACCTTCTTACGACCGCTACGGCCTCTGACATCGCAGACCGTGCGTCGCCCGTTGCGGTGTTGCCAGTTGGCAGTTTCGAGCAACACGGAGATCACCTACCGCTAACCACCGACACGCTGGTCGCCTGCGGTATTGCCGACGCCATCAGCAGCGCTTACGGACTTTTTCTGCTACCCCCGATCACGATAGCCTGCTCGCACGAACACGCCGCCTGGCAAGGCACCGTCAGCATCAGCGCGGCGACGCTCCATGTATTGGTCAATGACATAGTCCGATCGCTTGCCAGAGCCGCGGTCCCGAAGCTCGTCATCGTCAACGGGCACGGCGGCAACTATGTGCTGTCCAACATCGTCCAGGAGCTTTCAGTGGATGGCCCCAACGTGGCTCTTTTCCCCGGACGCGACGACTGGAAAACGGCACGCACTGACGCCGGCCTCGTCTCCGACGGTCACAGCGACATGCATGCGGGCGAACTCGAGACGTCCCTGTTGTTGCATCTTATGCCGTCGGTCGTACGGTCTAGTCATACCCAGGCCGATCACGACGGCTTTGACCCTCGCCGTCACCTGCTCACGCTGGGCATGCGCGGCTACACCTCGTCGGGAGTGATCGGTAGCCCATCGCTTGGCGACGCAACAAAAGGCAAGCTGATCATCGATAGCCTGGTCAGCTCATTCGCGGACTATCTTCGCATCCTTGGCGTCGGGCCAGGGCCGGGGACCACAAGCCCGCTAGCTGTGACTTGATAGGAGCGAATCGGCCGGCACGTGACCCAGCTGGCTGACCGCCGTTGAAACGCCGAAATACCGAACGCTCCCGCATCAGAAGAGGATGCCAATGGCCGACGACCCCGCCGCCATCGTCGCAGCCCGTGCCGCCCTGGGCAGGCATCTGGCCGCGCTGCGTTCGGCAGCCGGATACACACAGGAGA
>JBIOYB010000676.1:0-71747 GCA_044869915.1 Allorhizocola sp. | reverse complement strand
CGCCCTCCTCGTCGATGGCGACCAGCAGCTCCGGATTTTCCGCGCGCAGCGCGCCGGTCAGCTCGGCCAGTTGCGCCGATGAGGCGATGTTGCGGTCCCACAACAGGACGCTGCCGAGCCCGTCGGCCAGCGCACGCCGCAACCAGTCCGGTGGCGCCAGCCCGTCGAATCCGGGCTGCAGCACCGCATGCGCCAACCGTCCCAGTGCAACGTCTCGCATTGCTCTCCCTCTACCAGGTGCCCATCACCAACCGCCCGCCGACTTGCGCGAGATCGAAGGTGCCCGAGTCGTACCAGCCCGTGGGGCCGGTGTAGGACCAGCCGCTGAGCCAGACATGGTAACGGAAATCGGTCCCATAGTCATACGCGACGATGATGTCGTCGCGGCCGTCGTCGTTGGCGTCGCCCGCCGCCATGCGGTCGCCGACCATGGACAACGTGTAGCCGGAGGTGACTTCCCAGTCGGGGTCGGCCAGCGCGAACTGGCCGCTGCCGGCGCTCCACCGGAACAGGCGGGCATGACTGCCGCCGTAGTTGTAGAACATCGCCGGTTCGTCATCGCCGTCGCCGTCGAAGTCACCGACGACCATCCGATCCCCCACGTTGGCCACGCTGAAGCCGCCCGACTGATACCAGCCCGATGGTCCACTGTAGACGGTCGCTTCTTTCCATATGTGGTACCGGAAAAAGGTGCCGTAATCATAGGCGGTGACGATGTCGTCGCGGCCGTCGGCGTCGACATCGCCGGCGGCCATCCGCCCCGCGACCTTGGTGAGATCGTAGCCAGTGGCCGTGCTCCAGTCGCCGGACGTGGTCTTGGTAAACGTCGATCCGTCCGACAGAAACCGGTGTATCCGCGCCCCGGTCGTGCCCGCCACGGCCTCAAACAGGGCGATGTCGGCGCACCCGTTGCCGTCGAAGTCTCCCGCGACCATCCGTGCGCCGACGGCCGACGGCGCGATCGCCGCCGTGCCCCAGTTTTGCGGTCCCGCGGTCGTGGCCTTCCCGTCCCACACGTCCAGACGCAGCGCCCCGCCCGCATCGTAGCCCGCGGCGATGTCGTCGACGCCGTCGCACGTGAAGTCGCCGGACACCATGCGATCGCCCACATTCGCCAGGTCGTAGCCGGACCCCTGTTGCCATCCGACACCAAGCTGGAAAGCGGTCTCTGTCGACTCCCAGCGGAACATGGTGGTGTTACCGCCGCTGCCGTAGAGCATGCCAGGACCGGCGGGCCGGCCGTACCACTGCGACATGACGAGGTGCGCCTGGCCGTTGACGGTCTGGACGGCGAACTTGCGACCGGTGTTGGCGGCGGCGAAGTAGCCGCCGACCCAACCGCTCGGGGCGGCGTTGGCCAGCGTGGTCGGATTCAGTTTGAGGAACCGGCCCACGGCGGTGCCATACATGTAGCCGTCGAGCGGGTCGAAGACCAGGTTTACCGCACGGGGCTGGAAGCCGCGCACGCCGGACCAGTTGTAGGACACCAGTGTCGTGCTGCTGAGCAGTTGCCTGGTGGTCACGTTGTACCGGAACGCCTTTCCCGCGGTGACTCCCACGATGACGTTCGGGTCGGTGCCGAAGGCGAGCCCGTTGACGCCCCGCTCCCCCGCCAGCGGGACGGTTTGCCACAGCTTCGCGCCGGTGTTGACGTCGAGCGCGAAAAGCGTGCCGTCGCTGGGTGTCGCGGCGGTGCAGCAATTCATCGAGCCGCCGTAAAGGATGCCGTTGCGGTAGGCCAGCGCCCCGATCTCGCCCGCACCGGCGATGCCGTTGAAGACACGGTAGGAGCCGTCCGTCGGGTCGTACAGGGTGACCGCCCCGGCACCGTCGGTTTTGGAGTTCTTCGGGCTGCTGCCGACCGCCACGTATCGACCGGCGGAGATGACCGTCCAGGGCCGCTCCTGACCGTACGTCCTAAGGTCAAAAAGCTTGCGCGGATTGCTGGACCCAAACGGTTGCGCCGGATCGTATTCCCACAGCGCGCCGTTGGGGTACACGCCCAGATACAGTTTCCTGCCATGGGTGGCCATGCCCTCGATCTGGTGCGGGAAGGGATATTCGTGCCAGCGCTCGGAGTCCGGGTCGTAGCCGGCGAACCCGCCGGCGAAGTAGCCGCCCAGATAGGCCCAGCCGTTGGGGCCGATCGCGAGGGAGCGCAGCGGGGTCAGCTTGGGCGTGAGACCGACCGTGTCCCACGTGACGTAGGTGCCGGCACGGGTCACCAGGTCGTAGCGCACGATGGCGCCGTCGGCCTGCGCGGTGACCACCATCTCGTGCCCGGTGTCGGGATCCATCACCCGCTGGATCCCTTTGGCCGCACCAAGCTGCCCGTCGCCGGTGAACCCGGTGTGCGTCACGGCACCGGTGTCGGGGTCGTAGCCGACCAGCTCGCCAGACATGACAAGGTAAACCAGGCCGTCCGGGCCCTCGTCGGAAACCGTGGCACCGGCATACCCCACGAGCTCCCGCACCCACTGCTGGGTGATCAGGTTGTACAGCCACCCCTTGGCCGGTGACGTCCCGCCGACGAAATACACGTACAGGTAGTCACCGGCGTCGTCGAGCTGGTACGTATACATGTCGCTCGGGATGCCGGGCGGCAGCGGTATCGGAAAGTCGTTGCCGGTGGCCGGGTCGTGGCGGAAGAAGCCGGTCTGCTGCCCGAGGCCCACGTAGACCTGACCACGCGCGTACTCGACCGAGCGCACGTATTCGTAGGGAAGCCCGTATCCGCCGTGGTTGGTCCAGCCGGTGCCCGGCCGCCAACTGGCCAGCAGGCCGGCGGTCTTGCTCGGTGCGTTGCCCTGGTACGTGCCGATCCACAGGTTGCCCTGGTCATCGGTGTCGCCTTCCCACAGGAAGCTGGTGTCCGCGGTGGGGGCGCCGAGGTCGACGAAGGCGCGGGGACTGTACGTAAGCCGGTAGGCGTGTCCCTGGCCGTAAGTCATGGCGTAGACATATCTGCCGTCCGGGCTTACCGCGACGCCCCAGGCGCCGCCGGCCGTGGCCATCGGATAGGAGTTGAGCATGCGCCCGGTGAACGGGTTCACCTCGGCCAGGTAGGCCGGATCGTTTTCGGTCGTCGTGCCGCTGACGACCATCCAGGTCCGGTAGACCCCGTCGGACATCCGCGCGGTTTCCCCGCCCGCGGCGGTCACTCCCTTGACCGGCGGGCGTCCTAAATCGATCGACTTAGGATACGGTCCTGCGGCTTCCGCCGGCAGGGGCTGTGTCCCTCCTGCTACGACAGACGCGGTGGCGGCCGTCAGAACGATTGCCAGCAGCGTGGTCCCGACACGACGGAAACGATCACCAGACATGCGGGCACACTATTTCGGCCCTGGCCGAAAGTCAATTTAAGCGGATGCCGACCGAATGCGAGCCCGCCGCACCAAGCCCACAGCCAGCCGGCCCAGTGTCACCACCACAATCGCCAGACACATCCAGAAGGCCACGTCAAGCAGCAGGTTGAACCAGTCGACCGACCACATCGCATCCTCATCAAACGTTTCCGGCGGGCCGTCGCCGCCCAACGATCGATACTCGGCGTGCTTATCGGCCCACGGATAGGGCAGGCCATAGTGCACGCTCACCAAGAACCTGCAGCAGATCGTGGTCCGGGCCGCGAACAGCCCGGCGATCAAACCCAGCAGGGCCAACCCTCCAGCGGTGGTCCACGCCCACCCGCCGATCACCGCGGCGGGCCTGACCGCGGCCGCGGCAAAGGCGATGGCGCCCAACACAAACACCACCCACACCCCGCGCGGATCGTCGGGCGACGGCGAGGCGTTCGACACGAATGCCACCAGAAGCGCCAGCACGCTCGCACCCGCATAAGCCACTCGTGTCAGCACTCCACGATTGTTTCACGGCCCCGGTTTCCCACCCCAAGGATTACCCATCGTGTTAGCTTGACTACGGTGCGTAACTTACAGGGAGGATTGCATGTCAGACAATGGCCAGCAGAAGACTGTACTGATCATCGGTTCCGGGCCGGTGGGCTGCACGTTCGCCCGAGTCCTGGTCAAGGCCGGGCTGAACGTCACCATGGTCGAGGCCGGTCCCAGCCATACCGGAAAGCCGGCCGACAACACCGGCGCGCATCTGAAAAACTCGGACATCTTTCAACGCAATATCAACCTGTTCTCCGGGGTGATCAAGAGTCATCTGGTCCCACTATCGGTGCCGAGCCGCAGCCCGGAAACCGCGATCGATCCGGCGACGTACCAATACAAGCTGAACATCGAAGGCAAGGGCACGGTCCAGAACGGGCAGAACCCCGACCAGAAGCCCGAATTCAACCTGGGCGGGGCGGCGGTCGCCTACGGCGTGGGTGGCATGGCGACGCACTGGACGTGCGCTGTCCCACAGGCTCAGGTCGACGTGCCCGCCGAATACATTCAAGTGCTGCACGACCCTGACGCGACGAAGAACAGGGCCGAAATGGCCCGCCTCTACAGCGAGGCCGAAGCGTTGGTACACAAGAGCAACAAGGAATTCGACGGCTCGAAGCGGCAGAAGGCCATCCTGGCGAAGCTCAAGGCCGATCCGGCCTACAAGGATGCCCAACCCCTGCCGCTGGCAGCCATGCGTGAAAACCGCCCGGAGCAAGAGACGCGCCGGGTTTATTGGAGCGGTCCAGAGGTGATCCTGAAGGGCGGCGTCGCCTATCCGGAAAACTCGGAGGCAAAAAGCATAGTGACCGATCCGGCACCCGGCTCGTTCAGGCTGCTGCCCGAGCATCAATGCCGCAAACTCAAAATCGACAGCAACACGAAAACGATCGTCGGTCACGATGTGATCAACCTGGCCACCGGCAAGGCCCCGCTTACGGTGCCCGACAAGTTCGACTATTACGTCGTGGCGGCCGGTGCCATCCTGACACCACAACTGCTCTGGGCGTCAGGCATCCGGCCCAGAGTGGCCGGTGAGGCCGAAGCGCCGGTGCTTGAAGCGCCGTCGGTCGGCAAGTTCATGTGTGAGCAGACGATGGCGTTCTGCCAGGTCATCCTTTCGCAGGAGCTGGTGGCAAGCATCGGCGGCATGCAGGGCAACGACCATCAGCGCAAGCATGCCTCCGATCCGGTACCCATCCCGTTCGACGATCCGGAGCCCAATCTGTGGGTGCCGGTCAAGGCGGGCCGCGAGTGGCACTGCCAGATCCACCGGGATGCTTTCCATTACGGCACGCTTCCGCCCAACGTGGACAGTCGCCTGGTGGTCGACCTGCGCTGGTTCAGCACCTGCGACACGGAAAAAGAGAACCGGGTGGAGTTCTCCACGAAGAAGAGCGACGCCAAATCCACGGTCAACACCGATCTGTTCGGGATGCCCCAGCCGACCTTCCATTTCAAGCTGAGCGACAAGGATCAGAAGCGGGCGCACGACATGATGGCCGACCTGGTGCATGCCGCCGGCCTGATCGGTGGCTTCCTGCCGCAGTCGGAGCCATGCTTCCTCGATCCCGGGTTCGCTTTGCACGTCACCGGGACCACGCGGCTGGCCGACGACAAGGAGCATGGTGTCGTTGACCGGCAGACGATGGCGGTGTTCGAGGTCGACAACCTCTATCTGGGTGGCGGCGGGGTCATCCCGACCGGGATGGCGGGCAACACCACCCTGACCATGACGGCGCTCGCGGTCAGGGCCGCCGAGTTCCTCGCGGCCAAGGCACTCAGCAAGAAAGTGACCTATCAGCTGGCGAAGCATAAGCAGGACCCGGCCAACAATCCGGAGGTCAAAATCGAGGCCGGCGCCGCAGGGAAGACCGGCGGCGGCAAGACCTTGGTGGGCGCCGGCAGCAGCCCGGAAAGCTAGCCGACTTCCTGCACAGGGCCGGGGACCAGCTCCCCGGCCCTGTATTTCTTTGCCCCCGCTCCCTCTTGCCGCTTTCCCGCCACGCCGGTACCGTTCGCGATAACATCCATCGATTTCGATGGCATCGCGCGCTTGCGGGGCGGGAGGGCCGAGCTGTGGTGAGACGAACGCGCTGGTGGGTGGCTGGATTGGTGCTGACCCTGGTCGTCCAGCCCGCCATCGGTGGCCCTGTCTCGGCGGACCCCGGCGGGTCGGTGATGGCCCCGCTGCACATGGCGACGGTTTCCGGCCTCCCGGAGCAGTACATCGTGGCGCTGAAGTCCACTGTGGACCAGACCCATCGCACCGCCGTGGCGCGGGCGAAAGCCAAGGGTGCCACGGTCGGCTTCGAATACCGGCACGCGATATCGGGCTACTCCGCCCGCCTCAACGCCGAGCAGCTGGCCGCGGTCCGGGCCGACCCGGACGTCGCCTATGTGGAGCAGGAAACGATTGTCAAGGCTACCGACCTTCAGCTCGGCGCCACCTGGGGACTGGATCGCGTCGACCAGCGCCGGCAAAACCTGGACCACGGGTACACCTTCTTCGCCACCGGACGCGGCGTGACCGCCTACGTCATGGACAGCGGCATCCGCGCCGACCATCCGGAGTTCGGCGGCCGCGTGGCCGCCGGGTTCACCACGGTCAACGACGGCCGGGGGACCGACGACTGCTACGGCCACGGCACCCATGTCGCGGGCACCATCGGCAGCACCACCTACGGCATCGCCAAGCAGGTGACCCTCGTGCCCGTGCGGGTCCTGGACTGTCTCGGCAACGGGGTGTCCGGCCAGGCGCTGGCCGGCGTGGAGTGGGTGATGGCCAACCTCCATCGCCCGGCCGTGGTCAACATGAGCCTCGTCTACAACGACAGCAACGGGCCAAGCCTCGAGCAGGCGATACGCAACTCGATCGCACAGGGTCTGACGTACGTGATCTCGGCGGCCAACTTCAACCGCAACGCGTGCGAATACACCCCGGTCCGGGTCGCCGAGGCGATCACGGTGGGCGCGACCAACTCGGCCGACAGCCGGGACACCAGATACTCCAACTACGGTCCGTGCCTGGATCTGTTCGCCCCCGGCACGGCCATCGAATCGGTCAGCATCAGGTCCCTCACCGAACCGACGGTCGCGGACGGCACCTCGATGGCGGCGGCGCACGTCACCGGTGCCGCCGCGCTCTACTTGCAACACCACCCCACCGCCGCGCCGACAACGGTGCGCAGCGCGGTCGTGGACACGGCCACGCAGGGGATCGTGGCGCAGGCCGGACCGAACTCACCCAACAAGCTGCTCTACGTGCCGGGCCCGGCCAATCGCGCGTTCGGCTACCTGGACGCGGTCCACCTTGCCCCCGGCGGGGTGTACGCGCACGGCTGGGCCATCGACCCCGACGTCGTCGGACCCATTCAGGTGCACCTATACATCGATGACGTCTACGCCGGTGCCACCGTGGCCGCCAACTCGCGCCCTGACGTCGGCGACGCGTTCCCCGCGTACGGGCCGGACCACGGCTTCGCGCTCACGATGAGCGTGCCGGACGACGGCACCCACACCGTGTGCGCCTATGCCATCAACGTCGAAGCCGACGACATCAACCCGCAGTTGGCGTGCAGGCAGATCGAGGTGCGGCACACGCCGTTCGGCTCCTTCGACAGCGTCGCAGTGGGCGACCCCGCACAGCTGACGATCGAAGGCTGGGCGATCGATCTGGACACGTCCGGGCCGGTCGAGGTGGAGGTCTGGGTGGACTGGGTCTCCGCGTCGACCGTGATGGCCTCGTTCGACCGGCCGGACGTCGGTAGCGCCTACCCGCAGTTTGGGCCGTCGCATGGGTTCGGCACCACCATCCGGCTGGCCGCCCCGCTCACCCACGGCGATCACTACATCTGCATAAGCGCGAGGAACGTCGGCTCGGGCACCAACGATCTGATCGGCTGCCACCAGATCACGTACGCCGGCGATCCTTTCGGCGCCGTCGAGTATGCCGTGCGCAACGCGGGAGCGGGGACCATCCGTGTGAGCGGGTGGGCCATCGACCCGGACACCACCGCGCCGACTCACGTCAACATCTACGTGGCCGGCACATTCCTCGGGACGTTCCCGGCCGACATCGACCGGCCGGACATCGCCGCCGCACACCCGGGGTATGGCTCGGCCCACGGGTTCAGCGCGACGATCCCGCTCCAGGGTGGACTGCTCATCAGGCAGGCGTGCGCGGAGGCGGTGAACATCGGTGCGGGAAGCGGCACCGCCACCTCAATCGGGTGCAGAATCGTGTTCCCGCGGCCCTGAGGTGAAGCGGTACACCGAAAACACGAAGTCGGGGCAGACCAGCTGGCAGGCGGTGCAACCGGTGCAGCCGTCGTTGAGCAGTGGGTAGCGGTAGCCCATCTCGTTGACCTCGCGCGACATCACGAGCACCTGGGGTGGGCAGGCCGCGATGCACAACTCGCAGCCCTTGCACTTGTCGACGTCGATGACCAGTGTCCCGCGGCTGTGGCGTGGCTCAGTCACTGGCTCGGTCACTGGCTCAGTCACTGGGACCCTCCTTCGCCGAAGACCCCGCGCCGCCGCAGGGCCGCGATCGCGTTTTCGGCGGTGAGCTGGATGTGGCCGACGGCCGCGGCGGCCGCTGCCACGGGGTCGCCCGACCGCAGGGCTTCGAACTCGCGGTGCAGCGCCGCCCGTTCACCCGCCATGTCGTCCTCTATGGAGAACCGGGCGGCCGCCGGCACCAGCCCGGAGAAGGTGCGCAGGAGCGCCCGCAGATGGTTGCCGGCAGCCGCGAGGTTGACGGCCCGCCGGAACTCCCGCGCGACCCGCTCGAACTCATCGACCTGCCGGCACGCCGCGAGCGTACCGTCCAAATCGGACAGAGTGGCCAACAGCGCCCCGTCTCCCATGGCCGCGGCGCGCCGGTTGGTGACCGAGCTCAGCAGGCCGTAGAGCTCGAACGCCTCCCGGATCGTGTCCGCGTCGAACGCCGCGACGAACGCGCCCCGATAGTGCGGCAGCTCGACGAGCCCGTCCCGCTCCATCTGGGCCAGGCCTTCCCGCACCGGCACCCGGCTCACCCCGAGCGCCCCGGCGACCTGGTCGAGGTCGATCCGGTCGCCGCCGCGCAGTTTGCCCGTGAAAAGCTGATCCAGCAGGTACGCGACGACGGCCTCGCTTGTCTTGAACCGCACGAGCTGTGTCATGGTGTCCGCAACTCCCCCAGCGCATAGGTCTGCTCCAGCGACTCGCCCTGATATCCCGGGCCTTCGGCGGCCGAGACGAACCATCCCGTGGGGCACATCGTCAGGATCTCCACGAGGCTGAACCCGGCGCCGTCGAGCTGTGCCTGGAAAGCCTTGCGCAGCATCCGTTTGGTCTGCGCCACCCCGGCCGCCGTCGACACGGCCGTGCGCGCGACGTAGGCGCTGCCCTGAAGGCTCGCCACCAGATCGGCCACCGGGATCGGGTAGCCGTGCGTCTCGGCGTCGCGCCCGGCGAGGCTGGTCTTGGTCCGCTGGCCGAGCACGGTCGTGGCGGTCTGCTGGCCGCCGGTATCGCCGAACACGCCGTTATTGAGCATCACGCAGGTGATCTTCTCGCCTCGCGCGGCGGCGTGCAGCACCTCCTGCAGGCCCTCGTTGGCCATGTCGCCGTCGCCCTGCATCGTGAACACGGCGACGTCCGGGCGCATCCGCTTGATGCCGGTCGCGCAGGCGGGCGCGCGCCCGTGCAGGCACTGCAGGACATCGACATCCATGATGCGCACGAAGCTGCCGTAGCAGCCGTGGCCCACCACGCCGATGGTGCGCTGCACGATGTCCAGCTCCTGCAACACCTCCAGCAGGACGCGCAGCGCCACCGGCTCGCCACAGCCGGGGCACAGCGAATGCTCGCCCAGCAGCAGGGAGGGTTTGAAGTCGGCGACCCGCACGGCGGGCCGGTCCGGTGGCCGGCTGGTGTCAACGGTCATGCCAACTCCTCCAGGATCCGTTGCCTGATGACGGGCGCGTCGAGCAACTCGCCGTAGGCCAGGCCCGACTCGGAAATGCTCACGCCGCCGATGAACCGCACGGCCGGCCGGTCGGCGGCGTGCATGCGGACGTCGTCGAGCATCTGCCCGCCGTTGAGCTCGAAGACCAGCACGCGCCGCCGCCCCGCGGTCGCCTCGGCCAGCGCCTCACCGGGGAAGGGCCACAGCGTGACCGGCCGGAACCAGCCGATCCTGTGCCCGTCGGCGCGCAACTCCTCCACGACGTATTCGACGAACTTGGCGGCAGAACCGAACGCGACCACCACGGTCTCCTCACCATCCACAATGGACTGTTCAAAGCGAGCCTCGACCGCGTTGATAGCGTCGAACTTGGCGGCGATGGCCCGCCAGTGCTTGTCCGGGCCGGGTCCGGGATCGGTGGCCTTGCCCATCGCCCACGTCCACACCTGCCGCGATTTGCCGGTGCCCCCGCCGGTGCCGTCCAACGCCCAGTCCTTGGGCGGCAGCGCGCCGAAGTCGAGCCGTTCGATGCGGACACCGACCCGGGTCTGGGCGATCAGCGGATCGCCGTAGAAGACCACCGGGGCGCGATATTTGTCGGCCAGGTGGAAGGCGAGCTGCGTGTGCTCGACGGCCTCGGCGATGTCCTTGGGCGCCAGCGTGATGGTGCGATAGTCGCCCCAGCCGCCGCCGCGCGTGCACTGGAAGTAGTCCTGCTGGTTGCGCGCCATGTTGAACACGACGAACGGGGTCTCGTTGAGGGCCGCCTCGGCCATCGCCTCCTGCATCAGGGCGATGCCCTGACCGCACGAGCCGGTGGCCGCACGCGCACCGGTCGACGCGGCGCCGAGGGTCATGTTGACCCCCTCGATCTCGCTTTCCGCGTTGAGGCACACCCCGCCCGCGGCGGGCAGCTTGTGCGACATGTTCTCCAGCAGGCCGGTGAACGGCGACATCGGGTACCCGGCGAAGAACCGGCATCCGGCGACGATCGCCGACTCGGCCACCGCCGCGCTGCCCTCCAACAGCCGCAGCCCGTTCACGCCGGCACCGCCAGGCTCGCGGCACCGGCGTGGATCGCGCGGGCGTTGGCGGGGGCGAACTGCTTGCGGTAGGGCGGAAGCAGCTCCTCCATCGCGGCCACGAGCGAGTCCACGGCGACGAGCCCGGTGACCGCGTTGTAGGCGCCAAGCAGGAAGAAGCCGGCCGCCTGCTTAGCCGATGTCGCGTCGACCGGGACCACGACCAGATCCGGCCGCAGCGTCGCCGGATCCACCAGCGGCACGTTGGCCAGCACCAGTGCTCCGGTGCGCAGCCGGGGCAGGACCGGCTCGCTGAACCGATGGTGCGCCAGGATCGCGCTGCCCGCGCTTGCCAGCACGGGAAGCGCCCGCAGCGGGGCATCGCCGATGACGACGCTCGCCTTGGACGGGCCGCCGCGCATCTCGCCGCCGTAGTCGGCCGCGAGCATCGCGTATCGGCCCTCCCGGGTGGCGGCCAGGGCCAGTGTCTTGGCTAGCAGCTGGATGCCCTGCCCACCGATGCCGGTGACGATGAGTTCCCGCTCCACGTCGCTCTCCCCTGGGTCTTGACGGACTTTAGATATTGAATACAAAATTCAACCTTGCGGTCAAGCGGCGGAAACAGCGGGGCCTTCGAGCATGCCCTGCGGCTGGTCGCCCGGGGCGACGTGGACGTGGAGGCGCTGATGACCCACCGGCTGACGGGCATCGACGAGCTGCCCAAGGCGCTGGCCATCACCGGCGACAAGCGCGCGTATGGTGCTATCAACCCGGCCCAGGTCGAGCTGGGGCCGGCATGGTGACCGGCCTGCTCATCGGCGACATCGTCGCGCGGGCCACACGCATGGCGCCCAAGGCGATCGCGGCGAGCTTCCTGGGCACCAGCCTGACCTTCGGCGAGCTTGACGACGCGGCCAACCGCACCGCCAACGCCCTCGCCGGACTCGGTGTCGGCCACGGCGACCGGGTCCTGTGGTGGACCGCGCCGGGCCTGGCCACCCTGGCCGGGTTCCTGGGCAGCGCCCGCCTGGGCGCCGTCTACGCACCGCTCAACCCCGGCCTGTCCCCCGGTGAGTTCGAGGCCATCGCCGGCTACCTCGATCCGCGGGTGGTCGTCACCGACCAGCCGGTGGAGCTCGGCGTGCCGGTGCTGTCCCCGCAGCGGCTGGAAACGCTTGCCGCGCAAGCATCGGCGGCACACCCGGGGGCGCGCGTGGCCGACACCGACCCGCACATCGTCTATCTGACCAGCGGCAGCACCGGGCGCCCCAAGGGAGTGCTCGTCAGCCACCGGGCCAGCTGGCTGCGGGCGGCGCCCGGCGGCGGGACCTTCACCACCGGCATCCGTGGGCGCGGCGGCGTGGTGTGCAGCTTCCCGCTCTACCACTACGGCGGCTGGCACTATGTCATGGAGGCCTGGCAGAACGCCACCGCCGTGCACCTGGTGCCGCGCGCCGAGGCGGCGTCCATTGTGGACGCGGTGCGCCGCTTCCAGGCCGGCGCGCTCTACTGCATACCGGCCGTGTGGGAGCGGCTGCTCGACGACGAGCACCGCCACGCCGACCTGTCCTCGCTGCGCCACGCCGACATCGGCACCTCCGGCTTCAGCCCCGGGCTGTTGGATCGGCTCAAGCAGCGGCTGCCGCACACCACCACGACCGTGCTCTACGGTTCGACCGAGGCGGGCCGGATGGCGGCGTTGCAGGACTGGGATCTGCGGCGCAAGCCGGGCAGCGTGGGCCTGCCCGCCTTTCCCGGCGCCCTGTGGGTGGCACCCGACGGCGAGGTGTGCGCGAGCGGTCCGGGCCTGATGTCGGGATACCACAATCTGCCGCAGGAGTCGGTGGCGGCGCTCGTTGACGGGGTTTACCGCTCGGGCGACCTCGGCTATGTGGACGACGAGGGTTACCTTTACCTGACCGGCCGCCGCCAGGCGGTGATCCGCAGCGGGGGCGAGTCGGTGTCACCGTCCGAAGTGGAAAGTGTGCTCCGGGACTTCCCCGGCGTCAGCGACGTCGCGGTGGTCGGCCTGCCCGACGACACGTGGGGCGAGACGGTCTGCGCCGTGCTCGTGCTGCATCCTGGCGCCACCGCACCGACCGTGGAGCAGTTGCGGGCGCATGTCGCGGGGCGGCTGGCCGCGTTCAAACAGCCGCGCCGCATCGCCGTCGTCACGCGGCTCCCGCGCACCAGCGCCACCGGCCAGATCCAGCACTCCCGCATCCGCGAGTCGCTGCTCAAGTCCTGAAACGTTGGCGCAGCTCGGCTTTGGCGACCTTGCCGCCGGAGCCGCGCGGCAGGTCCGGCACGAATTCCAGGCGCTCCGGCCAGTTTTCCGGCGACACCCCGCGCTGCTTGAGATGTGCCCGCAGTTGCTCCAAGTCCAACGTGTGCCCGTCGCGTAGCACCACGACCGCGCAGACCCGCTCGCCGTAGACCGGATCGGGCACGGCCACGGCCGCGACCATCGCCACCGCCGGGTGCGCGCCGACCTGGTCCTCGACCGCCGCTGCGCTGACGTTCTTGCCGCCCCGGATGATGAAGTCCGACTTGCGATCCACGACGCGCAGATACCGGTCGGCGTCGATGGTGCAGATGTCGCCGGTGAGCATCCAGCCGTCGGGGGTGAACAGCTTCTCGTTGGCGGCCGGGTCGCCGAAGTAGCCCAGGCAGGTCGCCGGCCCCGCACACGCCGCCTGGCCGGGCCCGCCGGCGGCGGTGACGTCGGTGCCGTCCTCGGCGAACAGCCGCACCCGCATCTCGTCGATGACCCGGCCCGCCGTGCGCAGGCGCTGCTGCTCGGTGTCGGTCGTGCTCGTGTAGGACAGGGCGCCGGTTTCGTTGCTGCCGAAGAACTGGAGCACCTTGGCGCCGGTGCGGCGTTCGAACTCGGACGCCCGCTCGAAGGGGACGGCCTCGCCCCCGGTGAACATGCACCGCAGCGAGCCCAGATCGACCTCGTGGATCAGCGGCGAGTTGAGCATCATGATGAACTGCGTGCTCACACAGCACACGACCGTGACCCGTTCGCGCTCGATGAGCCGCAGCGCCTCGTCGGCGTCGAACCTCGGCATCACCACGGTCGGGCTGCCCAGCAGCGTCGGGGTGAAGTTCGCGGTCCACTGCGCGAAGCCATACGGCGCGGGGATCAGCGTGAGGAAGACATCGTCGGGGTTGAGGTCGCCCGCCTTCAGCGCCAGCTCGTGGTAGTAGAACCAGCGATTCTGGTTGTGTGCCACGCATTTGGGCATGCCGGTCGTGCCCGAGGTCCCGTTGAGCAGATGGATCTCGCCGATCCCCAGCGCCCGACCGTCCAACGCCGCCGGATCGGGCGCCGGAAGTTCAATACCTTCAAGCATTATGTGGGTACGCAGCGCAAGCCCCGCGACGATCGACGCCACGTCCGCGTCGCGGTGCCGGGCGTTGCTGACGAGCGCCGTGGCACCGGAGACCGTGAGCAGGTGGCGGATCTCCTGTGCGGCCGCGCGCGGCCCGATCCCGACCACGACGACGCCCGCCTTCAGCGCGGCAAGATAGACCGCGTGCACCGCGATCCCATCCGGCAGCAGGACACCCACCCGCTCACCACGGGAGATCCCTTGGCGTACAAGAAAAGTGGCCATCCGGTCGGACAGCTCGTGCAGCCCGCGCCAGCCGATGCGGTCCGGCCCGGCCACGAAGGCGTCGCGCTCGGGGATGCGGGCCGCGTGGGCGGCGACCCGGTCGGCCAGCGTCTCGGTGCCCCAGCGACCCACCTCGGCGAGCCGTGCTGCCACATACCGCTCGTGCACGCTGCCGTTGGTCACGGCCGACCTCCGCTCTATCTACCAAGCGCTTGCTTGTGCCATCCTAGCGCCGGCGCGGCCGTCCTCACCGACCACGTCCGTAACTGCGCTGAGACGGCGGCCGTCCGAAGATGTTCGGATTTGTTCGGACCCGCAGACAGGATCCGCGTTTGGCCGCTAGCGTCGCTTTGTTTCCGAAGTCTCTACTGCCCCAGAGGAGGTGTCTCCCCCGTGAGACGGAGATTCAAGCGGGCGTTGGTGGTCCTTGCCGCATCGGCACTGGCCATGGTCGGTCTTCAGTCGCCCGCCCTGGCGACGACCTGGGCCGACTGTACCTACAGCTACACCATGCAGGGTGGAGCCGGCTGCTTCATCAAAACAGGCGACGACGTCGGCGCCCGTGACGAGGCCGGCGATGGTTATCACGTCAGGGTTTGGTGGAAGGTTTACCCCACTACCGGCGGGATGCTCTACGACTATTGCGAAGCGTTCTACGGAGAAACCCACATCTGCGACTACAACTTTCCCAGCAACGCCCAGTTCTATTACTCGGTAGGGATATTGGACTATCGCGACGGCGCCACCTGGGAAATCCGCCGCAGCGGTTGGTTCGGCCCAGTCAGCGTCGGCGGCTGAACGACTGCCGTCCAAGCATCCGCCCGCGAAGATCTGCGCCATTTCACGGATATGGCTGGGCCAAACCCACGCCCGTTTCGGGCAACCATAACCCCGAAATGGCGCGGATCTTGCGCCTCAGTTGCCCATCCGGCGGATCCCCGGGGCCGCCAGGGCGAGCAGCAACACCCCGGCTACGGCCCACGCCCCGAACGCGTACGGGACCGAGCGGCCGTCGGCGAGCACGCCGAGTCCCGGCCGCGCCACGGCGATGCCCAGCCCGCCGAGGCACGCGACAAGCCCGAAAACGGTGGCACGGACCGGTTGCGGCGTGACCTCGTTGGTGAAGATGTCCAGCACGGTCGTGCCCAGGGTGTACCCGAGCCCGAGCGCCGGCAGGAACAGGAACGGCCCAAGCTCCGCGGTCTGGCTGGTGGCCACCAGCGCCGCGAGCACGAGCACGAAAGCCGCGACGAGGGCCGAGCGGCGGTGGGCCGTACCGACATAACCGGCCGCGAGCCCGCCGAGCACCGAGGCGGCGGCGAACGCCGCGTACATCCATCCCGTGGCCCGCGTGGACATGTGGAGCTCCAAAGCCAACGGCTGGAACAGGATCCGGGCGCTCCATCCAAATAGGAGCAGCAGCGCACCCAGCCACACCGCCCACCGCACGCCCCGGATCGCAATAGCGCCACGCAGGTCCGCCACGACCGACCGCAGCGTGGACGAAACCCTTGGCCCGGCGGCGATCTCGGGCAGCGTGAGCGCGAGCAGGAACGCGACGGCCGCGAGCACGGCGGTGATGGCGAACGGCAACCGCGGGTCGGCCTCGTAGAGGTACCCGGCCGCGAGCAGAGACGCCAAAACAGCCAGGTTGCCCACGACCCGCATCAGGCCGAACGCCTTGGCCGGGCTGATCTCCCGTTCGTCCTGGAGGCACAGCTCATACAGATAGGCATTGGCCGCCCCGGACGACAGCGCCCACACCACGCCCCACAGGATCCAAGCGCCGAAAAGCGTGCGCAGCGAGTCGACCTGGGTGATCGCCGCGAACGTCACCACGCTGCCACCGGCCAGGGCGAGGTAGGCGCGGCGGCGGCCGATCCGGTCGGCGATCACCCCGACCGGGAACTCGCAAGCCACAGCGACAAGCCGGAACACCGCGTCGGCCAGCACCGCGGTCGTCAGCGGGAACCCGAGGTCCAGCAGGTAGATCAGGTACACCGGAAACCAGAACTGGACCTCGAGCAGGATCTGGGTCACCGCGAACACCCGGATCGTCCGGCTGCGCAGTGCGGCCCTCATGAGCGTTTGTCGCGGCGGAAGAACAGGTAGAGCACCACCATCAGCACGGAGGTGACCCCGGATCCGATCAGGACCGCGTCGGCGGGCTGCGCGGCGACCCATTCCACCATGGAGGATCGGCCCAGGTCGTAGATGGTCATGGCGGGGTCGTTGGCGACCGCCCGCCCAAACTGGGTCAGCGCCAGCGCGGTCCCCAGGATCGAGGTGACACCGATGCCCAGCAGGATCAGATCGGTGAACAGGGCCGACCGCGCCGCGCGCCGACCGGCGAGCTCGGCCAGCCGGCGGTCACACGTCTCTATCTTGAACCGCACCGGTTCTTCGATGAGCTTCTCGAACTCCCAGTAGTCCAGGATCTCGTCCATCTCATGGCGCACTTGCCGTTTGAGGACCTTGGCGAGGTCCCGGCGCTCCATGATGATCAGCTCGGCGCGCTGGCTCAGGCTGGTCAGCTGCTCCTTGAGCCGGCCCAGCTCCCATCGCGACCGCAGCGCCGCCGAGTCGGCCAGGATCTTCGACAGGCGGGAGTCGATCCGGTCGAGGGCGCCGTAGAACACCTGGGCGAAGCGCAGCGCGTCCCAGCTGTCGCGGAAGCGCTCGCCGGGGAAGGCCTGCCCGCCGGCGCCGGCCGGGTCGATGAAGGCGTAGTTGAGCCAGCGGACCAGGCGATCGGTCTGCCCGGTCAGCAGCGGCTCGGCCGGGTCGGCGGCGCTGTCACCGGATCCCGTGTCTTTGACCCAGTGCCGCAGCGCCGCGGTGGCGCCCGGATCGGCCGGATCGAGCACGAGGCTGCGGGTGACCCAGAGGGTCTCGCCGAACTCGGCCGTCATCGGGTCGCTCGCGGGCGTGGCGGCGACCAGGATCCGTTCGTCGGGGTCGGCTTGGCGGAACAGTTCGAGCAGTGGGTCCAGGTATCGCCGGACGGTCTCGCGCGCCACCTGTTCGCCCATGGTCAGCGCGCTGGCCTGCAGCTCGTCGAGGCGGTCCGCGACGCCCTCGGCCGGCGCGGTGACCTCCGGATCCACCCGGACAAGCAGCTCCAGCAGCATCAGGCCGTGGTCGTACAGCATGAAGCCGATCTCGGTCACGCCCAGGTGGAGCGGGTCGGTGGCGCCGGCGAACTCGTCCGGAAGGTGCTGCGGGCGAAGCGATCCGGTCAGCACGTGCAGTGGGCGCCCGGTCGCGTGGTCGCTGATCGTCCGGTAGAGGTTCAGCGAACTGGTGATCCGGGTGTGCTCCAGCGTCACGGCGGGCGGCGGCCCGTCCGGATCCGGGCTCAGGCGTGCCAACAACGAGTCCACGGCCGGTTGCCGCTCGGACCAGAACCGCGCGTATCCCTTGGGGTCCCGCAGCGTCGCCCCGGGCACCGCCTGATAGTCCACCGCTACGGGGGCGAGGATGCGCAGCGCCGTCATCGCGCGCCCTCAAGTTGTACGGCGCGAGCGTCCACATAGAGGACCCGTCCCCGGGCCGGACCATTGCTGATCTTCACCTGGATCAGCACTCGCTCCCCCACACCGGCGCCCGCATCGCTGAACTCCTTGGGCCAGGCCAGCACCTGTGCCCGGGTGCCCTGCGGTGCGAGCAGCACGAGTTTTCCGTTGGCGTCAAGCAGTTCCACCAGACCCGTGTTGCCGAACGGGTTCAGCGCCACCGCCTGGGTCGCGGCCGGGGTGAGCTCCGCGACGATCCGCTCGGCCTCGCCGGTCTGCCGCATCTTGCCCAGCTCCCGGTTGAACCGCTCCAGCACCGTGGCGCCCGCGGCCGTGTTGGGCATCATGAAATACAGTCCCTCCACCGAGTGGACAAGGGAGGAGTCGCCCTTGATGTGGCTGAAGTCGCCGGTGTCCCCGGCGAACGCCGAGCTGGTGAGCACGGCCTGGCCGGAGAGCAGCCCTTCGGCGAGCACGTCGATTTTGCCGTCGGCCAGTGCCCGGAAGCCGTCCAGGCTGGTGTCGAACTCCACGAAGTCGCCGACCGCCGACTCGAGCGTGGACCAGTAGTCGTATCCGGCGATGCCACCCACCCGCAGCCGGCTCAGGTCGGCCGCGGTCTCCACCTTGGGTTCACCGTTGCGGCGGTTGTAGAACAGCACGTATTCGAAGTCGAGCAGGCGGTCGGACAGGAGCAGGTTTGCCCGCCGGGAAGCGCTGCCCACCAACGGAAACACCCCCAGCGAGGCGCCGGAGGTGACCCGCCCCTCGGCCAGCGACCACGACGTGTAGCTGATTTCGGGCGAGTATCCGGACCGGCGCAGCGTCTCGGTGACCAGCTTGGCCAGCGGTCCGCCATCGGGCAGTTCGGGCCCCACGAACGGAGCCCAGGAGCCGCTGGAGATGGGCATCGGGCGGGCCGGTGAGATGGGGTTGGCGCGGAGCCCGGCGACGACGAACGCCGCGGACACGACCACGACGGCGGACAGGACCAGCACCGGACCCCAGGCCCGCAACGGCCGGGCGAGCGCGGCCAGCTGGCGGGTGTAGTCGGGCCGGGTGTAATCGGGCATGGTCGCCCACTCTATCCGGTCCTTACCAGCGAATCCGAACGGGACTCCCATTTCGGGCCAGTTCACGCAGCGCGGCCTTGTCCACCTTCGCACCGGTGCCCATCGGCAGCGCGTCCAGGCACACCAGCCGTTCGGGCCAGGTGTGCTTGGTGAGCCCGGCCGCGGCAAGGTGTCTACGCAGGTCGTCGAGCTCCAGCGGCAGCCGGTCGCGGGTCACGACATAGGCGCAGACCCGTTCGCCTAGGACCTCGTCGGGCATCGCGACGACGGCGACCTGGGCCACGCGGGGATGGCCGCCCACCGCCTCCTCCACGACCAGGGCGCTGATGTTGTATCCGCCACGGATGATGAAGTCGGCGGCCCGGCCGGTGATGCAAAGATAGCCGTCCTCGTCGAGCCGGGCGATGTCTCCCGTGAGCTGCCAGCCGTCCTGAAACAGCGCGGCGTTTGCCGCGTCGTCTTCGTAGTAGCCGGGCGTGCAGCCGGGCCCCCGCGCGGCGACCACATTGGACGGTTCGAGCAGGCGCAGCGCCACCGGTGCCACCGGGCGTCCGGCGGTGGTCAGCCGCTTCTCGCGCGGGTCGTCGGCCCTGGTCACCGACAGCGGTCCGGCCTCGTTGGAGCCGTAGAATTGCAGCACGGCCGCGCCCGTGCGCTCCTCAAACTGGGCGGCGCGGTCGGCCGGGACCCGTTCGCCGCCGGTGAACAGGCAGCGCAGCGAGGACAGGTCGCACCGGTCAAACTCGGGCGAGTTGAGCATCATGATGAACTGGCTCGTGACCGCGGCGAGCACGGTCACCCGGTGCTCCTCGATGAGCCGCAGGGTGCGCCCGGCGTCGAACTCGTCGACCACGACTGTCGGGAAGCGGCCCCACGTCGGGGTGATGTGCTGGCTCCACAGCCCGAAGCCGTATGGCGCGGGCACGACGCTGGCCATCACATCGCCCGGCCCGAATCCTCCGGCCGCCTCGGCGGCCAGTGGTGCGAAGGTCTTGCGCACGTTCATGGTCTGGCGCACGCACTTGGGCAGGCCGGTCGTGCCCGAGGTCGAGTTGATGAAGAACAGGTCATCCGGACCCAGCGCTCGCTCCAGCGGCGGGGCCACGTGCTGCTCGAGCAGCAGGGGTTCGAGCAGCAGATGCCGTTGCGCACCAACGGCTTGCGCGAGCTGTGCGCCGGGTCTGCCCCGATGCCGGTCGCGCGAGAGCAGTGCGGCGGCTCGCGTGTGGCGCAGGATGTGCGCTACCTCCGCGTCGCCCGCGCGCGGCCCGAGCCCGACGGTCACCAGGCCCGCCTTCTGCGCGGCGAGGTAGGCCACGTGCGTCATCGCGCCGCCGGCCAGCAGCACGGCCAGCCGGTCGCCCGGCTCCAGGCCACTGTCCACATAGGACCCAGCGATCCGGGTGGACAGGTCGTCATAGTCACGCCACGTCAGGGTGCCATCGGGCGCGATGAACGCCAAACCATCCGGGTCGGCCGCGACGTTGGCCGCGACCATGTCGCCGATGGTCCGGCCGTCCCACCACCCCTGCTCGTAGTGGCGCCGGATCGTTTCCGGGTCGAACTCAGGCACCGGCGCCCCCATCCAGTCGCAGCACGGCACCGGTCGCAAATCGGGCCTCCGCGCCGGCCACCGCCGTCTCGTCGCGCACGTCGGCCACCACGTCGAAGGTGCCCTCGCCGCAGCCGCTGGGCGTCAGGTCCAGGCACCCGACCCGGGCGCCCTCGGCGACCAGCCGTTCGACCGTGGCCCGCCCCACCCCCGACGCGGCACCGGTCACAAGCGCAACCCGGCCGGCGAAGCGGTTCATGCCTCGGGTGCCTTCTTCGCGGCGTCGCGCATGGACCGGGCGTCGTGCCCGGCCAGTGAGTCCAGCCCGACCTCGGCGTTGTGCGCGTGGGCCACGTGGTGCAGGCCGAAGACGGAGTCCATCCCGACGTGCAGGCCCATCAGGTCTTCGGCCTGGTTGACCGCCTTCTTGGCCAGCGCGAGCCCGAGCCGTGGCATCGTGGCGATCCGGTTGGCGATGTCCAAAGTGGACGACTCCAGCTCGTCGCGCGGCACGACCCGGTTGACCATGCCCAGCTCCAGGGCGCGTGCCGCGCCCACCCGCTCGCCGAGAAAGAGAAATTCCTTGGCGAACCGGGGCCCCATGACCCACGGGTGGGCGAAATATTCCACACCCGGGATCCCCATGCGCACCACCGGATCGGAGAAGAAGGCGTCGTCCGCGGCCACGATGAGGTCGCAGCACCACGCGAGCATCAGCCCGCCCGCGATGCAGGCCCCCTGCACCATGGCGATCGTCGGCTTCGGGATCTCCCGCCAGCGGCGGCACATCCCCAGATATACCTCGGACTCGCGGGCGAACCGGCTCTCGGAGCCGGGCTTGCCGACGTGGTCCCACCACAGCGAGGCCTTGCGCGGGAAGGAGGTGTTGATGTCGCGGCCCGGTGTGCCGATGTCGTGCCCGGCACAGAAGTGCTTGCCCGCCCCGGCGAGCACGATGACCTTCACCTCGTCGTCCTCGACCGCCCGGTAGAAGGCGGCATCCAGCGCGTAGGTCATCGCCGAGTTTTGCGCATTGCGATAGTCCGGGCGGTTCAACGTGACGACCGCGACCGGGCCGTCGGTGCGATAAGTAACAACGTCCTCACTCATGAGCTCTCCAACCCGAGGGAGGTCCCGAGCACGGCCAGGTGTGCGTCGATGTCGCACTCGGCGGCCAGCGCCCAGGCCCGCTTGGCGTATAGATTCAGGTCGTACTCGACTGTGTAGCCGATGGCGCCGTGGCACTGGATCGCCGTCTTGGCCACCTGCTGCGCCGCCTCGGTGGCCAGGATCGCCGCCATCGCGATGTCGCGCGGCGCGTCCTCGGGCCGGTGCGCCAGGCTCCAGCCCGCCGCGAGGACGGCGGGCTCGGCAAACTCCACGGCCAGCAGCGCGTCGGCCAGGTGATGCTTGACCGCCTGGAAGCTGCCCACCGGCGCGCCAAACTGGCGCCGCTGGCCCACATAGTCGACGGTCATGGCGAGCATCCGGCGCGACAGCCCGATCTGCTGTGCCGCAAGCGCCAGGTCATAACGCAACCGCGCCTGCTCAAGCACCGGCCCGGCCAGCGGCACCGGCTCCGTCAGCCTCACTCGCGCGACGCCCCGCGTCGTGTCCACAGTGGACAGGGACTCCGCCGCGGCCGGTGTGGCGTAGGTGCCCGACAGCACCAGGACCCGGTCGGCGCGCGTCGCATAGGGCACGATCGCCGCGTCGCGGGCGACGGTGATCCGCCGCTCCCCCGCCGCGACCGCCGGATCGGCGAGCAGGCCCGCCATCATCGCGGTCTCCGCCGCGGGCAGGGGCACGGCCGCGTATCCCAGCTCGACCAGCATCGGCACCAGATCGGCGACGGTCAGGCCCAGGCCGCCGACCGCCTCCGGCGCGGCAACTCCAAACAGCCCCAGCTCGGCCAGGTGCTCCCACAGCTTGTCCGTGGCCTCCGGCGAGGGGTCGCGCAGCAGGCTCGGCGGGCACTGCTCGGCGAGCAGATCCCGCACCGCGTCGCGCAGCGTGATCTGCTCCTCGGTCAGGCCGAAGCGCATCAGGCCCCTCCCTTCGGCAGGCCAAGCACGCGCTCCGCCACGATGTTGCGCTGGATCTCGTTGGTCCCGGCGTAGATCGGGCCGGACAGCGCGAACAGGAAGCCTCGCGCCCAAGCCGCGTCCAGCTCCGCGCGCGGGCCGAGGATGGACAGCGCCGCCTCCTGCAGCTCAATGTCCAATTCGGACCAGTAGAGCTTGTTCAGGCTCGACCGCGCGCCGGGCTGGCGCCCCTGCACCAGATCGGTCACCTGCTTGAGCGTGAACAACTGGTATGCCCGGGCTCGCATCCAGCCCCGGATGACCGCCTCGCGCTGGCGTGGGGTGGTCGGCTCCGACCGCGCCAGCTCGGCCAGCCGGTCGGCGGTGGCGAGAAACCGTCCCGGCGAGCGCAGCGTCAGGCCGCGCTCCGAGCCGGTGGTGGCCATGGCCACGCGCCATCCCTCGTCGACCGCCCCGAGCACGGCCGTGTCGGGCACGAACACGTCCTCGAAGAAAACCTCGGCGAACCCTTCGTCACCGTCCAGCCGTGAGAATCCGCGCACCGTCACGCCTTCGGCGTCCAGCGGCACGAGGAAGTAGGTCAGCCCTTTGTGCCGTGACGCCGCCGGATCGGTGCGGAACAGGCCGAACAGGTGGGTGCAGAAGGCGCCGCGCGTGGTCCAGGTCTTCTGCCCGGACAGCCGCCAGCCGCCAGCCGCCTCGTCGCGCACGGCCCGGCTGGTCAGGCTCGCCAGATCACTGCCCGCGCCCGGCTCGGACCAGCCCTGGCACCACAGGTCCTGTGCGGCGGCCATCCTGGGCAGCAGCTCGTCGCGCTGCTGTGCCGTGCCGAACTCGAACAGGGTCGGGGCGAGCAGGAAGATGCCGTTTTGGGTGACCCGTTGCGGCGCACCGGCCGCGTAATACTCCTCCTCGAAGATGAGCCACTGCCACAGCGACGCCTCGCGCCCGCCATATGCGCGCGGCCACGACACGACCGCCCAGCCCGCGTCGAAGAGCCGCCGCTCCCACTCGACGTGCGCGGCGAACCCCGCACGCGTGTCGCCGGACGGCAGCGGCCGCGCGGGGACGTTGGCCCGCAACCACTCCCGGGCCTCCTCGCGGAAGCACCGCTCCGCCTCGCTATAGGTGAGATCCATCATTGCCGTCCGAACTCGTCGCGCACCTCGTCGGCCACGCCGGTCAGGTTGAGCTCGAAGGTGTAGCCCTGTTCGTAACGATAGCTGCGCTTGACGTCCCACAGATCGATGCCGTTGAGCGACTCCTTGGCCGCCCGGATCACGGCCGGGTTCTTCGCCGCGATCTGCCCCGCCACCTCACGCGCGGCGTCGAGCAGCTTGCCGCGCGGGACGACCTGCAGCACCGAGCCGAAGGCGTGCAGCTCTTGCGCGCTGGCCGTGGCCGACGTGTAGAACATGGCGCGCGCCTTGTGCTGCGGCACGAGGCGGGACAGGTGGGTCGCGGCACCGAGCGCGCCCCGGTCCACCTCGGGCAGGCCGAAGTAGGCGTCTTCGCTCGCGACGATGATGTCGGCGTTGCCGACCAGGCCGATCCCGCCGCCGACGCAAAAACCGTGCACGGCGGCGATGACGGGCACCGGGCAGTCGTAGACGGCGGCGAAGGCCGCCGCGCAGCCGCGGTTGACTCCCACGAGCGCCCGATGGTCAGATCCAGACCGGGCGGCCGCTTGAAGCTCCTTGATGTCCACCCCGGCGTTGAACCCGCGACCCTCCGCGCGCAGGACGACCACTCGCACGCCGGTGTCGTCGCCGAGCCGTTGCAGCGCTTGCGCCAGCTCGAACCAGCCCGCCACCGGCAAAGCGTTGACCGGTGGGTAGTTCATCACCACCTCGGCGACACCACTACCGTCCACAGTGGACTCAATCACGCGACCCTCCTCACGGGTGCTGGCTGCTGACCGAGATGACCTCGCCGACCAGGTACGACGCTAGGTCGCTGGCGAGGAACACGATGACGTTGGCCACCTCCCACGGCTCCGCGGCGCGCCCGAAGGCCTCCTGCTTGGCCAGCTCGGTGAGGAATTCCTCGGTGGTCACCTTGGCCAGGTGCGGGTGGATCGCGATGCTCGGCGCCACGGCGTTGATCCGCACGCCCGACTTGGCCGCCTCCACCCCCGCGCACCGGGTCAGCGCCATCACTCCCGCCTTTGCCGCGGCGTAGTGCGCCTGACCCTCCTGTGCCCGCCAGCCGATGACCGAGGCGTTGTTGACGATGGCACCGGAACCCCTGGGCGCCATGTGTTTCAGGGCGGCGCGCGTGCACCGGAAGGTGCCGGTGAGGGTCACGTCGAGGACGCTGTGCCACTGCTCGTCGGTCATCTCGGCCACGGTGGCCGTGCCGCCCAACCCCGCGTTGTTGACCAGCACGTCGAGGTGGCCAAGCTCGGCGACGACCGTGTCGAACATGTGCTGCACCTGCGCCTCGTCGGTGACGTCGCACGGCACGGCGAAAGCGGGCCGGCCCATCACCTCGCCCAGCTCCCGCGCCGACTCCCGCAGCCGCCGCTCGTGCCGGTCGCTGATCGCCACGATCGCGCCCTCCTCGGCGCACCGTTTTGCCGTGGCAAAGCCGATCCCGGTCCCGGCCGCGGCGGTCACCAGCACCGTGCGCCCCTTGAGCAAGCCGTGTCCCTCTGCCACTACACCCTCCGCCCTTCGAGCCGGGCGAGCGTCTCGCGCGCCTGAGCCATGATGCGCTCGATCAGCTCCTGGCAGCTAGGCAGGTCATCGATGACGCCCGCCACCGCACCGGAGGCGAGCACCCCGGCCTCGGTGCGCCCGTCGACCATCGCCGTCTTCAGTAGCATCGGTGTGTTGGCCGCCAGCAGGATCTGGCTGTAGGCGAGCCCGTGCGAGCGGCGCATCGCCAGGCCTTCCCGGATCATGGCACGCCAAGTGGTACCGGATAAATTTTTGAAAGCGGCGGCGCTGCGGGCCGAGCGCAACAGCCGCCGCAGATGTCCACTGTGGATGAGCTGATTTATCAGGGGGGTACGCAGCACGCGTTGCGGCACGCCGTCGAGCGCGTCGGTGACGACCGTGTCGGCGACCGTCGCGGACAGGTAGGCCTGCTTCACCGCGGCGCCGACCGGGCTGTCCGACGTCAGCAAAAACCTTGTGCCCATGGCGATCCCGGCCGCGCCGTAGGCCAGCGCCGCCACCAGACCCCGCCCGTCGAAGAAGCCGCCCGCCGCGATCACCGGGATGCCGACCGCGTCCACCACTTGCGGCAGGAGGATCGACGTCGGCACCGGCCCGGTGTGCCCGCCGCCCTCGCTTCCCTGCACCACCACGGCATCCGCGCCCCAGGCCGCCACCTTCTCCGCGTGCCGGCGGGCACCCACCGACGGCACCACCACGACCCCCGCTTCCTTAAGCGGCGCAATGAGTTCCGGCTTCGGCGCGAGCGCGAACGAGGCGACCTTCACCCGCTCGCGGATGAGCAGCCGCACCCGCTGCGGCGCATCGGGAGCATCGGCACGCAGGTTCACCCCGAACGGAGCCTCGGTGCGGCCCTTCACCTCCAGGATGTCGCGCTCCAGTTCCGCGTAGGAACGCGTGGCGCCGGCCAGGATCCCCAGCCCGCCCGCGTTGGCGGTGGCCGAAACCAGCTCCGGCCCGGAGACGAAACCCATGCCGGTCTGCACGATCGGATATCTGATCCCGAAAAGCTCGCAGATGCTGGTGTGCAGGACGCTCATTCACGGACCTCGGCGTCCCGCTTGGCCGTGGGGTCGATCACCTCACGGATCAGGCGCAGCTCCTCGGTGGTCGGCTGCCGTGTCTCTGCCACGTCACCAGGCACCGCGAGGTCGAAACCGGTGGCCGACCGCACCTCGTCGACGGTGACGCCGGGGTGCAGCGAGGCCAGTCGCATGCGCCGATCGGGCGTCGCGAAGTCGAACACGCCCAGGTTGCTGACCACCCGCCGCACCTCGTGATAGCGGGAGGCCGCCGGGCCGGCCGCGGCCGCCCGGTCGTAGCCGATGCCGCTGACCATGTCCACGGCTTCGACGAAGCTGCGCGTGCTGTGCTTGGGCACCCAGTAGCTCGTCGGGTGGCTCACGGTGTTGCCCGGCGCGCCCCGCACTCCCAGCAGGGCGCGGGTGGGGCGCCGGAAGTCCCCGATCGCGGAGATGTTGGCGTTGCCGTAGCGGTCGATCTGGCTGGGCCCCATCATGACGTGACGCTTGCCGCCGTAGAGGTAGTCGAAGACATGGCGAAACGGTATCCAGCCCTCGATCTCCTCAGGCTTGGCCCCGATCGCCCACGTGCCCCGGCCCAGCATCGCCTCGCCGTCGGAGAGCAGCAGATCCGCCGAGAAGGTCGCGCGGGCGAGCCGGGCGCCGATGGTCGGGATCAGACCGATCGGGCTCGCCAGGATCTCACCGTCGCCGCGCCACGCCTCGGCGCACGCCACCGCGCAGATCTCGGCCCTCGTCGCCTCGCCCATCTACCAGCCCACCTTCTGCGCCTCGGCCCGCTGCCGGACCAGCGCCTGATACTCAGCTTCGTTGACGTCCAGATATCGGGTGCGGAATTCGGCCCAGCTCGCCGGGTCGGCGGCCGCCTTGACGTATTCCCGTTGGAAGGGCTCGTCGCGCGCATAGTCGGGTTCGCACGAGGTGAAGTGGGCGCCGCCGGGCGCCTCGACTACCCCGTGCACCAGGAAGCGCGGGATGCGCAGGGTCTGCACCGGATGCCCGGCCGACAGCTCCGCGGTGGGCACGATCCGCTCGCAGGAGACGTAGGCGCGTTCGGCCGCTTGGCAGTAGAGGTCGTCGAAGTAGGGGTCGGGCCCGAGATATTGGGCGTTGCCGAACCGGTCGGCCCGGTTCAGGTGCACCAGCGCCGCATCCAGTGGCAGTGCCGGGACGGCCACGAGCTCCTCGCCGCCGTAGGGCGACACGACCGTGCGCAGGCCTGGGTTCACCTTCAGCACATCGGAGCCGAGCCCGACCCGCGTCGGCAGGAAGGGCAGCCGGGTCGCGGCGGCGTAGAGCGCCCACTGGAGCATGCCCTCGTCGTACTCGGTCACTTCGATCGCGCCGGCCTGGCGCGCCGCGCGGAAGTGTGGCTCGAGCGGGATCGAGTCGAGCGAGACGAAGCCGTAGACCAGATGGCGCACCTTGCCGGCGGCCAGCAGGAGCCCGACGTCCGGCCCGCCGTAGCTGACCACCGTGAGATCGGTCAGGCCGGAGCGCAGGATGGCGCGGACGAGGGACATCGGTTTGCGGCGCGACCCCCAGCCACCGATCCCGATGGTCATGCCGGAACGCAGCTGCGCCACGACTTCTTCTTCGGTCATCCGCTTGTCAGCCATGGGCCCGCCCTCTAATCTCCGCCTCGCCACCGGCGCGAACCGCCGGACCTCGGGAGCCGGCGTGTCCGGGCCGCCCCGCCGCGCGGGCCCGGTCACGGAAACATACCAAGCGCTTGGTTGGTTACGCTATACTGCTTGGCGAGTCGCACGCCACAGTCATGCCAGAAGTACACTCCGTGTGCTGACGGCGGCATATACACCAAAGTTCGTGAGAGGAACCCATGGCGCGAGGCACCGGTGACCGGCGCGAGCGGATCCTCGCCTGCGCGGCGGGTCTGTTCGCCCGCAAGGGCGTGGCCGCCACGACCGTGCGCGAGATCGCCGACGAGGTGGGCATCCTTTCGGGCAGCCTGTATCACCACTTCGAGTCCAAGGAGGCGATGGTCGACGAGATCATCACCTCTTATCTCGACGACCTGCGCGGGCGATACAAGGCCGTGCTGGCGGGCGAGTCGGACCCGCGCGTGCGCCTGCACGATCTGGTGGTGGCCTCGCTGGAGGTGGTGGAGGCACACCCGCACGCCACCGAGATCTACCAAAACGACGTGAACTACCTGGCCCAGTTCGAGCGCTTCGGTTACATCAAAAACGCCGGCAAAGAGGTCCAGAACACGTGGCTCGAGGTCATCAACGCGGGCATCGAGGACGGCGCGTTCCGCAAGGACCTCGACCCGAAGATCCTCTACCGGCTCATCCGTGACTCGGTGTGGCTGTCGGTGCGCTGGTTCCGTCCCACGCAGGACTATCCCATCTCCCGTCTGGCCGAAGACTGCACCTCGCTGTTCCTCGACGGCCTGACCCGTTCGCCCGCCAAGGCCCGCGGCTAAGGACACCACGGGCCGTGAGTTGTGCGCCAGGCTACGAACGGACGCCCCGAGCCGCCGCGGTTGCCGGGTCCGCCCGGCCGGCCTGGGCGACGGAGGCGATCCGCTCGGCCGCGACCGGCACGAGCATCACAGCGATAAGAGGAAACGCGGCCACCACGGCGAAGCTCGGCGCGAAGCCCGCGGCTCCGATCGCCAGAGCCAGGACCGGCGAAGTGGCAGCCGCCAGCGCGTTTTGGCCCGTGGTCTGGATGCCCAGGGCGCGGCCGGCCCACGCGGATCCCGCGTATTCGGCGACGGCGGTGAAGGACAGGCCGTTACTGCTCACTGCCACCACCGCCAGGAACAGCAGGACGGGCACCGCGAGGCTCGATCCGGACGCCGCGGCGGCGGCCAGCACCAGCATTCCCGCACCGGTCGCGGCCGCGATGATCCGCATGGGCTTCAGCCGGCTGCCGGTCCGGTCGGACCAGTAGCCCGCCCCGAGGCGGCTGAGGGCGCCGCACGCCTGCGCGCCGGCCAGCAGATGCCCGGCGTCGAGGGCCGTCCAGCCACGGGCGTCGGTGAGGAACACGAGCGCGAACGTGGTGACCGTGAACTGGGGGATGACGAGAAGCGCGCTGGCGGCGTGAATGCGCCACAGGCTGGCGGTGCGATAGGGCGGCGGCGAGGCCGACCCCCGATCGGGTGCCTTCTGGCCCGTGGTGGACGGCTGTAGGGCTGGATCGCGCACGAACACGAATGCCGTCATCGCCGCGGCCAGCAACAACGCTGCGAGGAACAACAGTGGCACGCCGGTGCCGCCGGCAGCGAGGGCGGGCAGCGTGGCGGCGGCCAGCGCGAGGCCCATCGGCCCCGCGCTCTGCCTGAGGCCCATCGCCAGGGCGCGCTCGTGCCGCGCGAACCAGCCGAGGATGAGCCGGCCGCTCGCCAGCACCGAGCCGCCGGCCGCGCCGGCGAGCGCCAGGCACGCAGCTAGGCTCGCCGTGCCGTGCGCCCACCGGGCGGCGACAAGGACAAGGCCGGCCAGCCCGAGGCCCGTGGACAGCACGACGCGCTCGCCCCACCGGTCGGCCGCGATGCCCCAAGCGATGAGCGTGAGCATCACGCCGACGGTGGGGCAGGCGACCAGGATGCCGGTCTGCTCCAGGGAGTAGCCCTGGTCCCGGAATGCTGGAATCAGGTAGGCGAGCCCATACTGGAACGTGCTTCCGGCGGTCATCGCCAGCATGCCGACGACCAGCATCAGCCAGCGCATGCGCCCACTTCCCATCTGACGGTCCGTCCCGGCATCGAGCAAACTAGGCACTACGCACGCCGGCTTCCAAATCTACGGGTCTCGTCTAACTCAAAACCTGGCTGAAGAAGACCGGACAGGTGTTAGATCGGGGCGTCAGGCGGTGTAGCCGCCGTCGACGTTGAGGTGCTGGCCGGTGATGAAGGCGGCGCGGTCGCTCGCGAGGAAGCAGACCGCTTCGGCCACATCGTTGGTGCTGCCGAAGCGGCGCAGCGGGGTGTTGCGCCGGGCCGCCTCCAGCGCCCGCTCGTCCAGGTCGCCGGAGGCGGCGAGTTCGGTGGCCATGCCGTCGGCGAGCATCCCCGGCCCGACGGAGTTGGCTCGCACGCCATAGCGGCCTTCCTCGACGGCGATGCCGCGCACGAGCGCCTCGATCGCGGCCTTCGGGGCGGACGACAGGCCGTCGCGCACGGCGTGCCGGTGGGTGGCGGCGGTCGTCACCGCGACCAGTGAACCTTTGGTCTGGCGCAGTAGGGGAATCGCCGCGCCGGCGACGTGGAAGAAGCCGGCGACCTCGACCTCGAGGTGCTCGCGGAAGAGTTCGGGCGTGATCCGGCACAGGTGCCGTTGCGGGACACGGGGTCCGGCCGCGTAGACGATGGCGTGCAGGGGGCCGAGGTCCTCGGCGGCGCGCGCCAGGACTCGCGCGCAGGCCGGGGCGTCGAGCACGTCGAGCGGGTAGCAAAGGCCGGACGCCGGCCGGGAGTGATAGGTCACCGCGACCCGCGCGCCGCGCGTGGTGAGCAGGGCGGCCGTGGCCGCGCCGATGCCCCCGCTGCCGCCGATGACCAGTGCGCTCTTGCCGGTGAATTCCTGAGCCATACGAGTACCATAACCAAGCAAGCGCTTGGTACGCTACCGCCGTGAAGCTGGGAGCGCTTGCCGCGCACAAAATGGCGGGATACCAGAAGATGATGTCGTCATGATGGACTTTCGCACCGAGGTCCGCACATGGCTGGCCGAGCACCTGACCGGGCGGTTCGCGCCGCTGGTCGGTTCGGGCGGCCCCGGGCGCGAGCACGAGCAGATCGAGCTGCGCGCCGAGTGGGAGCGCGAGCTGGCCGCGGGCGGCTGGATCGGCCTGGCCTGGCCGCAGCCGTGGGGGCGCGGTGCCGGCGTCGCCGAGCAGGTCGTCTTTTTTGAGGAGTACGCGAGGGCGGGCGGCCCGGGCCGGCTGAGTCACATCGGCGAATACCTGCTCGCCCCGACCCTGATCGCCTTCGGCACGCAGGAGCAGCAGGAGCGCTTCCTGCCACCCATCGCGCGCGCCGAAGAGCTGTGGTGCCAAGGATATTCGGAGCCGGACGCGGGTTCGGACCTGGCCGCCGTGAGCACTCGCGCCGTCCTCGACGGCGACCGGTGGCGGGTCACCGGGCAGAAGGTGTGGACGTCGCTGGCCCACATCGCGGACTGGTGTTTCGTGCTGGCACGCACCGATCCGTCGGCGCCCAAACATCAAGGGCTATCATATTTTCTGATGCCGATGCGTCAGCCCGGCGTCGACGTGCGCCCGATCGTGCAGCTGACCGGCTCGTCGGAGTTCAACGAGGTGTTTTTCGACGACGCGGTGACCGAGGCGGCCAACATCGTCGGGCAGCCCGGCGACGGCTGGCGGGTGGCCACCGGCACGCTCGGTTTCGAGCGCGGGGTGGCCACGCTGGGCCAGCAGATCGGCTTCGCTCGCGAGCTCGACCAGGTCATCGCCGCCGCGGGGGAAGGCGGCTCGCTGGACCGGCACCGGGACGCGCTTGTGGACGCGTGGATCGGGCTGGAGGTGTTGCGCTATCAGGCGTTGCGCACGCTGGACACGCCGCCGGGGCAGACCCCGGGCGTGGAGGCGTCGGTGGCCAAGCTGCTGTGGGCGCCGTGGCATCAGCGGCTCGGTGAGCTGGCGATGGAGGTCGCCGGGCCGGACGGCATGATCGTGCCGGGCGAGCTGACCGACGCGCAGCGGCTGTTCCTGTTCACCCGCTCCGACACCATCTATGGCGGGTCAAACGAGATCCAGCGCAACATCATCGCCAACCACCTGCTCGGGAGGGCGCGGTGACGTTCACGCCGGAGCAGGAGGAGCTGCGCGCGACCGTGCGCGCGGCGTTCGCGAAGGGTCGTCCACTGTGGACTGTCCTGGCCGCCGAGATCGGGGCGACCGCGCTCGCGGTGGCGGAGGAGGATGGTGGCTTCGGTGCGTCGCTGATCGAGGTGGGCGTCGTCGTGGAGGAGGCCGGTGCGGTGCTGCTGGCGGAGCCCTATCTGTCCACTGTGGCCGGTGCGGCGCTGCTGGCGGGGCAACCGATCCTGCCCGCTGTCGCGGCCGGTGAGCGGGTGGCGACCCTGGCTCTCGGCGCGCCGGAGTGCACGGCCACCCGGACCGGCGACGGTTACGTGCTCGACGGCGTCAAGGACTATGTCACCGATGGCGCCCGCGCCGACGTCTTCGTGGTGAGCGCCGTCTGCGACGGCAAACTGGGGCTCTACCTAGCGGAAGGCGCCGAAAAGCGAGCGCACGAGACGCTGGACCAAAGCCGCCCGCTGGCCCGGTGCACCTTCGCCGCCACCCCGGCCGTGCGGCTGGAGGCGTCCGTGGAGCGCGCGCTCGACGTGGCCCGGGCGCTGCTGGCGGTGGAGTCGGTCGGTGTGGCGCGGGCGAGCCTGGCGATGACCGTCGACTTTCTGTTGACCCGCAAGCAGTTCGGCGTGCCGCTGGCCTCCTTCCAGGCGCTGCGGCATCGCGTGGCCGACCTGCATGTGCGGTCGGAGGCGGCGACGTCGGCGGCCTGGCATGCCTTGCGTGCCGTCGAGAGCGGCGCGCCCGACAGCGCCGTGGCCGCACGGATCGGCAAGCTCGTGGCGACCCAGGCGGCCTACGCCATCACGGCCGAGAGCATCCAGCTGCACGGCGGCATCGGCTTCACCTGGGAGCACCCGGCACACCGCTATTTCAAGCGGGCCACCGCCAACCTCCAGCTCTTCGGCGACCCAGCCACCCTCCGCCGCGAGATAGCAGCGCTCGCCGGCATCTAACGGACCAGCCTCGGAGCTGCGATGCTGGCGGAAAGCGGGACTTCCACGGTAGTGTGGATGTCGTGGTGGCGATCTTTGAGGATTTGCCGTTCAGCGAGTTTCTGCACCGGCCAGGGGCCGCTGCGGATCGGCTGAATGTGGTGCGGGCGTTACGGCTGCGCCGTCGCGACGCGGGTGATCTTGTCCTGATGCGGATCGATCAGATGGAGCGCGACGGTGCGGTCGTGGACTTCACGGCCAGGTTGTTGGCGGTGTTGGTGCGCTCGCAGCCCGTGGAGGTCGTGCGGCGGATCGTGGTGGAGGCGCTTCCGTGGGCGACATTCCTGCCGGAGGCTGATCTGGATCAGTTGGTGTCGGAGTTGGTGACGGTGGTTCAGGGCGCGGCGTCGCTGGAGAATCTGTCTCCGGTGGCGGTGCTGCTGACGCAGTGGCGGCACACGGCCGAGGTATATGCCGATCCGGTGCTGCTCGAGATCCTCTCCCGTGAGCCGGAGGGCGATCTCGGGCCGGCGGTGGTTCCGGAGGATGGGCGGTGAGTCCGAAGCGGGGCGATCGGGCGGCTCCGCCGCCGGTGGATGGCGAGTTCGATGTGCGGTTCGCCAACTCGGCGGCTGTGGAGGGCTGGGAGCACCTTGCCCGGCAGGCACCGGCAAATCTGAGGCGAGCCTTTGACGCGATCCGGGCGACGCCTAGGTCGATGTCGTCGCCCGAACGCCATCACCGGCTAAAGGGTGCGCTGGCCACGGGTTCGTGGAAGGGTCAGGCGCACGAGCGTTGGCAGTACGAGGTTACCGGCGGTGGCAGGATCTGGTATTTGATCGACGATGAGCGCCGGACCGCCTGGATCACATACGCGGGGACTGGGCACCCCAACGAGACGGACTGAATGACGAGCACGGCCAGTCGCTAGACCGGGACTCCCGGTGGCACGATCCGCTTGTATACCGCGGTCCAGTCGTCGCCATACAGGCGCAGCTCGTCTCGGAGGCAGTCATAACGCTCCGGCTCCGTGATCCAGGTGTAGGCCCCCTGCGAGTGGACCTTGCCATTGCGCTTCCACACGTAGGTGCCGCTGTTCTTCGGGTTGGTGTAGCGGATCTCCTTGTCGTCGGCGACATAGGTCAGCGTCGCTTGGCCGTTTTGCACCAGTTCCCACGTATCACCTGACGCGGTGCCCTGATAGACCGTGCCCTCGGAGACCTCGCTGAAGGTCCCGTTCGCCGCCCAGGTGCGGACCCCCTTGCCGCCGGTGAAGGCGATGGTGGATTGCACGCCGTCCAATGACACCTGGCCCTGATAGGACACCTCCTGCCAGGCGCCGATCAGGCACTCCGATGGCGGACGGCTGGGCGGGACGGCCGCGGGCGGGCTGGCGGCGACGCGCGATGGCGACGGTGAGGGCGACGGCGACGTCCGGTTGGCCAGCAGCGGTCGTAAAGTCACGAATCCCACGCCGACGCAAAGCACGAAGGCCAGGAGGGCAGCGGCCCCGCCCAGGACGGCGACAGGGACGATCCAATTGCGACGACCGTGCTGTTGCATGGACCCAGGGTCGCCGACCGGTCACCTTATCGCAAGCGCATGGTCCTCTCCGTCCAAATAGGATCGGCCGTCAGTGAATAGGCGGGCAGCTGTCCGCCGCCGTCGACCACCAGGTTGGCGCCGCTGACGTATCCGGCCAGCGGCGAGGCCAGCAGCAGGCAGGCGTCGGCGATGTCGGCCGGGGTGGCCATGCGCCCCAACGGCACCGTCGCCGCGACCGCTGCGAGTGCCTCCTCGCCGCCGTAGTGCTCGGCGGTGTCCTCGGTACGCACGACACCGGCCGTGACACAGTTGACGCGCACCTTGGGCGCCCATTCCAGCGCCAGCGCCTGGGTCAGGGTGAGCAGCCCCGCCTTGGCCGCCGCGTAGGCGGCCGTGCCCGGCGCGGGCCGGGTCGCCGAGACGCTGCCGATGTTGAGGATGAGCCCGCCGGTGTCCTGCTCCTGCATCACCGCGTTGGCGGCCTGGCCGACGAAGAAGGGCGCCAGCAGGTTGAGGCGGATCACGGAGGTCACCAGGTTGGGCGAGGCTGTGGCCGCCGGCACGTTGGGTGAGCCGCCCGCGTTGTTCACCACGATGTCGAGCCGGCCGTGCCGCCGCGCCACCGCCGCTACGAACTCGGCCGCCTGCGCGGGGTCACGGACGTCTGCGGCGGTGAAGCAGACACCCGGCGGCAGCGCGCGTTGGGGCTCGCGACGGCCGCAAACCTCCACGGCCGCACCGGCTTTGGCGAACGCCTCGGCGATGGCCCGGCCGATGCCGCGCGTGCCGCCGGTCACCAGGACCGCACGACCCGTCAGGTCAAAGCCGTTCGACGATGGTGACATTGGCTGTCCCCCCACCTTCGCACATGGTCTGCAGACCATACCGCCCGCCGGTGCGTTCCAGCTCGTACAGCAAAGTGGTCATCAGCCGCGCGCCGGTGGCGCCGAGCGGGTGCCCGAGCGCGATCGCGCCGCCGTTGACGTTGACCCGTGCCGGGTCGGCGCCGGTCTCCTGCTGCCAGGCGAGCACGACCGGTGCGAACGCCTCGTTGATTTCGACGAGGTCGATGTCGCCGATGCTCAGCCCCGCCTTGTCCAACGCGAACGACGTGGCCGGGATCGGGCCGGTGAGCATGTAGACCGGATCGTCCGCGCGCACCGAGATGTGGTGGATGCGGGCGCGTGGGGTGAGGCCGTGCGTCTTCACCGCCTCGGGGGAGGCGACGAGGATCGCGGCGGCGCCGTCGGAGATCTGGCTCGCCAGGGCCGCCGTCACCCGGCCGCCCTCGGTCAGCGTGCGCAGTGCGGCCATCTTCTCCAGCGACGTGTCGCGGCGCGGGCCCTCGTCAGCAGAAAAGCCTTGGTAGGCGACGATTTCGCGGGCGAAGCGGCCCTCGTCGATGGCCTGGAGCGCACGCCGGTGCGACTCGAGCGCGAACTCCTCCATCTCGGCGCGGGACAGCCCCCACTTCGCGGCGATCAGCTCGGCCGCACGGAACTGCGAGATCTCCTGATCGCCGTAGCGTGCGCGCCAGCCGATCGAGCCGGAGAACGGATCGCCGAAGCCGTAGGCGCCCCCGGCGGTCATGGCGGCCGCGATGGGGATGGCGCTCATATTCTGTACGCCGCCGGCCACCACGAGCCCGGCCGTCGCCGAGAGCACGGCCTGCGCGGCGAAGTGCAGCGCCTGCTGCGACGACCCGCACTGGCGGTCGACGGTCACCCCGGGCACGGCCTCGGGCAGCCCGGCCGCGAGCCAACTGGTGCGTGCGATGTTGCCGGCCTGCGGCCCGATCGTGTCGACGCAGCCGAAGATGACGTCGTCGACGGCGGCGGGGTCGATGCCGGTGCGCTCCACGAGGGCGCGCAGGACGTGCGCGCCGAGATCGGCCGGGTGCGCCCCGGCCAGGGCGCCGCCGCGCCGGCCGACGGGCGTGCGGACGGCGTCGATCAGGTATGCCTCGGACACACTCGCACCTTATCAAGCAAGCGCTCGCTTGGTAAGCTCTGCGCCATGGAACCGCTCGCCTCCCGTACCCTTCCCGCGCTCGTCACGGCCTGCGCCCGAAGGTACCCGGATCGCGAGGCTGTGGTGGACGGCGACGTGCGCCTGAGCTTCGCCGGGCTCGCCGACGCGGTGCGCGACTTCAGCCGCGCGCTCATCGCCGCGGGCATCGAGCCCGGCGACCGGGTCGCCATCTGGGCTCCCAACGGCTGGCGCTGGGTGGTGGCCGCGATGGGCGTCGTGAGCGCGGGTGCCGTCCTCGTACCGCTGAACACAAGATTTAAAGGTTTTGAGGCCGGATACATTCTCGGCAAGACCGGGGCACGCGCGCTGGTCGTCCACGACGGCTTTCTCGGCAACGGTTACGTCGCCATGCTCGACGGCGAGGACCTACCCGAGCTGTCGACCATCGTCACCTTCGGCGAAGACGGAGAACATGGATGGGACGACTTCGTCGCGGCGGGCGCAAAAGTCCCGGCGGCAGAGGCGGACGCGCGGGCCGAGGCCGTGCGGCCCGAGGACATCTCCGACATCTTCTTCACCTCCGGCACCACGGGCCGGCCCAAAGGCGCGATGCTCACCCACGGGCAGAGCACGGCGGTCTACGTGGCGTGGAGCGAGCTCGCCACGGTGCGCGACGGCGACCGCTACCTGCTGGTCAACCCGTTCTTCAACACGTTCGGCTACAAGGCGGGGATCATCGCCTGCCTGCTGCGCGGCGCGACCATCGTGCCGCAGCCGATCTTCGACGTGGCCGCCACCCTGGAGCTCGTGGCGCGAGAACGCATCACGGTGCTGCCCGGCCCGCCGACCCTGCTCACGTCCATTTTGGACCATCCGGCACGCGGCGAGCACGACCTGTCCACCCTGCGCGTGGCGGTGACCGGGGCCACGACAGTCCCCGTGGTGCTCATCGAGCGGCTGCGCTCCGAGCTTCGCCTGGCCACCGTGGTCACTGCCTACGGGCTGACCGAGTCGTGCGGCACGGTCACGATGTGCCACCCCACGGACGATCCCGTGGTCGTCGCCACGACCAGCGGCCCGGCGATCCCGGGTGTGGAGGTGAGGGTGGCCGGACCCGACGGCACGCCGCTGCCACCGGGCGAGCCCGGCGAGGTGCTGGTGCGCGGGTACAACGTGATGCTGGGCTACTTCGAGGATCCGGTCGCGACCGCCGAAACCGTTGACGCGCAAGGCTGGCTGCACACCGGTGACGTGGGCGTGCTCGACGAGCGGGGATATCTGCGCATCACCGACCGGCTCAAGGACATGTTCATCGTGGGCGGGTTCAACACCTATCCGGCCGAGATCGAGCAGACGCTGGTGCGCCATGCAGCGGTCGCCGAAGTGGCGGTGATCGGCGTCCCCGACGAGCGGCTGGGCGAGGTGGGCCGGGCCTATGTCGTGCGGCGTCCTTCCACCCCGGCGACCGAGGCTGAGCTGATCGAGTTTTGCCGTGAGCGCCTGGCCAACTACAAGGTGCCCCGCTCGGTGGTGTTCCTGGAGGAGTTGCCGCGCAACGCGACCGGCAAAGTGCTCAAGAGAGAGCTACGCCATTGATGCCGCTTGCTTTCCCTCCCGGTCAAACAGTCATCATCACCGGTGCGGGCAGCGGCATAGGGAGGTCCACGGCATTGCTCGCCGCCGGCTGCGGGTTGCGGGTGGTCGCTTGGGATTTGGCGGGTACGGACGAAGCCGTGCACGCCATCGAAGGAGCAGGCGGGGTCGCGGTCGGTGTCACGGCCGACGTGAGCGACCCCGATGCCGTGCGCGAGGCCATCGCCGCCGCCGGCCCGGCCGCCTATCTGGTGAACAACGCCGGACCGTCAAGCGCCAGCCCGCTCGGCTTCGACGAGGCCATGGCGCTCACGGTGGGCAGCGTCCGCCTGGTCACCGAGGCGTGGCTGGCAACACGGCCACCGGCGGGGTCGGCCGTGGTCAACATCGCCTCGGTCGCGGGCAACTTCGTGGGCACCGACTCGCCTTGGTACTCGGCGGGAAAGGCCGCCATCGCTGGGTACACCCGTTATCTGGCAACGAGAATGGCGCCGGAGGTGCGGGCCAATGCCATCGCGCCCGGGTTCATCGCGACGCCGCGGATGGCCGGGTTTGAGCAAACGCCCCTGGGGCGGGACCTCATCGCGCGCAACCCGATGGGCCGCACCGGAGCCCCCGATGACGTGGCCGGCGCGATCCTCTTCCTGCTCAGCCCGCTCGCGGCATACATCAACGGAGTCCTGCTGCCGGTCGACGGCGGCTGGATGGTGACTCAGTGAGGAGCGTCTAATGCCGGAAGCGGTCATCGTCGCGGCCGCCCGATCCCCGATCGGGCGCGCGCACAAGGGCTCCCTGGTCGACATGCGCGCCGACGACCTGGCCACGCAGATGGTCTCGGCCGCGCTGGCCAAGGTGCCCGCGCTCGACCCGCACCGGCTCGACGACCTCGTGCTCGGTTGCGCCCAACCCGCCGGGGAGCAGGGCTACAACCTGGCCCGCATGGTGGCACTGCACCTCGGGCTCGACGGCGTGCCCGGCGCGACGGTGCAGCGCTACTGCGCCTCGTCGCTGATGGCCACGCGGATCGCGATGCACGCCATCCGCTCCGGCGAGGGCCACGCCTTCGTCGCCGCCGGGGCCGAATCGGTGTCCCACTATGGCAAGGGCAAGGCGGACGGCATGCCCGACACCCACCACCCCCGATACGGGCCGGCCCGGGCACGCACCGCGCGCCGCGCCGAGGGCGGCGCCGGGGTGTGGACCGACCCGCGCGAGAGCGGCGACCTGCCGGACGTCTACATCGCCATGGGCATCACCGCCGAAAACGTGGCCGGCCGCTTCGGGGTCAGCCGCGCCGACCAGGACGACTTCGCGGTGCGCAGCCAAAACCGCGCGGAGAAGGCCATCGCCGACGGCTTCTACGACCTCGACATCACCCCGGTCACACTGCCCGATGGCGCGACGGTTTCCAAAGACGACGGTCCGCGCGCCGGGGTCACTCTCGACAAGGTCGCCTCGCTCGCACCGGTCTTCATGCCCGACGGCACGGTGACGGCCGCGAACTGCTGCCCGCTCAACGACGGCGCGGCGGCACTGGTGGTCATGAGCGACACCTACGCGCACGAGCTCGGCATCACCCCGCTGGCCCGCATCGTCGCGACCGGGGTGTCCGCGCTCAGCCCGGAAATCATGGGGCTGGGCCCGGTGGAGGCCAGCCGCCGGGCGCTGGCAAATGCGGGCATGTCGGTGAGCGACATGGATTTAGTGGAGATCAATGAGGCGTTCGCCGCACAGGTGATCCCGTCCTACCGGCAGCTGGGCATCGACCCGGAGCGCGTCAACGTGCACGGCGGCGCCATCGCCGTGGGCCACCCGTTCGGCATGACCGGCGCGCGGATCGCCACCACGCTGATCAACGGGCTTCGCTTCCGCGACAAGCAGTTCGGCCTGGAGACCATGTGCACCGCCGGTGGGCAGGGCATGGCGATGGTCGTGGAGCGCCTGTCGTGACGGGCTACTTGGACGGCAAGGCCGTCGCGATCACCGGGGCCGGACGGGGGCTCGGTGCCGCGTATGCGTTGCTCGCGGCGCAGGAGGGCGCCGCCGTGCTCGTCAACGACATCGACCGGGCGGCGGCGGCCGAGGTCGTGGAGCGGATCCGGGACGCGGGCGGCCGGGCCGAGGCCGACGCCTCCGACGTGTCACGGTGGTCGGGCGCGGGGCGGGCGGTGGAGCGGTGTGTCGAGGCGTTCGGCGCGATCGACGGGCTGGTCAACAACGCCGGACTGTTCCGCATAGCCGATGCGCGCGACCAGGATCCGGCCACGTTCCGCAGGGTGATCGAGGTGAACCTGCTCGGGACCGCCTACTGCGGGATGCACGCCATCGCGGCGATGCTCGAACGCGGGCGTGGCAGCATCGTCAACGTCGCCTCCGGCTCGCAGGCCGGATCGGCGTCGATGGCCGCCTACGGTGCGAGCAAGGGCGGGGTCGCCTCGCTGACCTACTGCTGGGCGATCGACTTCGCGGGCTCCGGGGTGCGGGTCAACGCGGTGTCGCCCAACGCCAACACGCGCATGGCGCAGGAGTTCGAACGCTTCCACGGCGACAAGGCGCCCAGGCAGAACACCCGCATGACTCCCGAGTCCAACGCCCCCGCGGTGGTCTTCCTGCTGTCCGACGCCGCCGCGGAAATCAACGGCCAGGTGGTGCGCATGGACGGCGACGAGCTGTCGCTCATGACCCACCCCGGCGTGCTGGGCAAGGGCCTGCGCAATCCACAGTGGACAGTGGGAGCCGTGGCCGACGCCTTCGCCTCCACCCTGGCCGCCCAGGCGCAACCGCTCGGGCTGCGCCGGGTCCAGACTTTATAGGTGAACCCTGGTGCCCCACGAGTTCACCTATCTGTGGCGCGGGCCGGCCTTTGCGAGCGCAGGCGGCCTGGTGATCGATCCGGTCGCCGGTGGCCGGTGGCCGGTGGCCGGTGGCCGGTGGCCGGTGGCCGGTGGCCGGTGGCCGGTGGCCGGTGGCCGGTGGCCGGTGGCCAGGAGGAACGCCGGACGTGATCGGCTCCGCCATATCACATCTTAACGGTCGCGCCAGGCGAGTGGAGACAGGTTGACAGCAGCCTCGGCGATCCGCTGGGCGGTCTGGGTCTTGAGGCCTCTGCGTGCCGATTCAATCCAGCCATCGACTCGACTAACGCCGATATCGCGGTACTCGACGGCCTGTAGAAGCATCTCCAGCTTATCGGCGTCCTTGGCGCAGAGCGCTTCGGTGGTCTGTCGCGACTCGTATTCATCGACCGCTCGGCGGATCATTTCGCGAGATCGTTCGGGAAGCGCCGCTAACGGCTCGATTCGACCGCGTCGACCTCCGCCTGCGCCTCCGCGATCTCCATGCCGACGGCCCTGCGGTTGAGGCGTTCCAGCTCCACCCCACCGTCCTGTGTGGACGCCACCAGTTCGCCGCGCACGATCACGTAGCCCCGCCGCACCACGCCGCGCAGCCCGCCGAGGGCCGGTTCGGCCAGCAGCACGGCCACGCCCTCCTTGGCGAGCGCCGTCACGGTCGCGGCGAGCTCCCGCACGATGAGCGGGGCCAGGCCGGTCATCATCTCGTCGAGCAGCAGCACCCGTGGTGAGCCCATCAGCGCCCGCGACACGACCAGCATCTGCTGCTCGCCGCCGGACAGCACGCCCGCGAGGCTGCGCAGCCGGGTGCGCAGGATGGGAAACCGGTCCAGCGCACCGTCGACGGCACTGCGCGGCAGGCGCAACAGCTCCGCCATCACGGCCAGATTGTCGGCCACGTTCAGGTGGGGGAACAGCTGGCGGCCCTGGGGAACGATGGCGATGCCGGCCCGTGCGCGCTTGGCGGGCGACAGCTTCGATACGTCCTGCCCGTCGAGGAACACTTTGCCCGTGGCGGGGACCGACCCGTACGCGGCCAGCACGGCGCTGCTCTTGCCCGCGCCGTTGGGCCCGACGAGCGCCGTGACCGTGCCGCCCGGCACCACGATGTCCACATTGGACACAGCTTGGGCCTGGCCGTATCGCACAGACAGACCCTCGACCCGAAGCTCATGCCGTTGCATCGGTCGCCTCCAGCTCCTCGGACACGTCGGTGCCGAAATACACCTCTTGCATCTGCGGGCTGGCCAGGCACTGCGCCGGATCACCGTCGAAGACGGTGTTTCCCCGGTCCAGCAACATGATCCGGTCCACCAGGCCGGCCACCAGATCGACGTTGTGGTCCACCAGGATCACGGCGTGACCGCGCCGCTGGACCGTCCGGATGACCTCGATGATGCCCGCGACGCCGTGCGCGTCGGACCCGGCGAACGGCTCATCGAGCAGCATCACCAGCGGATCCTGCCCCAGCGCCCGGCCCACTTCGACCAGGCGCTGCTCGCCGAGGCTCAGCTCGCCCGCCTGCCGGTCCAACCGATCGATGCCCAGCTCCCCGGCGATCGCCTCGACCGCGGCATCGTCGGCCCGATTGGACGGTGACATCGCGCCCACCACGGCTCCGGCGAGCATCCGCCAGACCGTGGCGTGCCGGCGGGCGGCCCGGCCCACGGCCAGGTTTTCCCGCACGCCGAGCTCCAAAGCCAGTTGGGGGTACTGGAACGTGCGCGCCAAGCCGTGCCGCGCCCGCCGCGACGCCGGTCCGGTCAGCCGCACCCCGCGCAGGGTCAGCTCGCCCGCGGTGGCCGACTGCGCCCCCGAGATCAGATCGACCAGCGTCGTCTTGCCGGCCCCGTTGGGCCCGACCAGGCCGAGGATCTCACCCGCGCGCAGCGAGAAGGACGCGTCCAGGAGCGCGGTCACGCCGCCGTAGCGCTTGGTCAAACCCTTGCCCACCAACAACAATTCGTCAGCCACGCGGGCCTCCAGGCATGAGTCGCTTGCGAAGCCGATCGGCGTAGCCGATCACACCGCGCGGCGCCACCAGCAGGATCACCAGCACACCCAGCGCCAGGATCAGCGTGCCGCTCGCCTCGATCGCCGGGAAGTTCAGCGTGAGCTGGACGGCGATGACCGCACCCGCCACCGCCCCCCACGGCGTGCCGGAGCCACCGATGAGCGGCATGAAAATGGCAAGGAACACCACGGAAAGCCCGAACGTGTCCGGAGTGACGCTGCCGGTGGAGTAGGTGAACATCGCGCCGCCCACGGCCGCGATGGCCGCGCCGATCGCGAGCGCCACCAGGTTCATCACCGGCACACGCACGCCCGCGGCCTCCACCGCGCTCGGCGCCTCGTGCATCGTGCGGACTATCACCCCCCACGGGGACATCCGCATCCGGTCGAGCAGGAAGGCGATCACGAGTACCAAGAAAATTCCAAAAAGCACTGTCTGGTACGCGGAAGGCTGCCACCCAAACACGTTCACCGGCCGCAGGTTGCCCAGCCCGCCCGAGCCGCCCGTGAGATTCTCGGCGTCGGTGAGCCACGCGCTGAACGCCATGCCGAACAGCAGGGTCACGGCCGCCAGGAAGAACCCCGAAAGGCGCCGGGTGACCAGGCCCAGCAGCACCGCCACCACCGCCGCCACGATCGGGCCGAGGATCCAGGCCGCGACCATCGGCAGGCCCGCCTTGGTGGAGATGAGACCGACCGCGTAGCCGCCTATCCCGGCGTATGCGCCGTAGGCCATCGACAGGGAGCCCGCCATCAGGTACGGCACGTACATCCCCAGTGCCACAAGCGCATAGGTCGTCGTGGTCGTCACCAGAGTTTGCTTGTACCCGTCGGCGCCCACCCACAGCAGCATGATCACCGCACCGGCCACCCCGAGCGCCAGCCCGCCCAGGCCCGAGCGCGACACCGTCCCCGGCCGGGCGCTCATGCTCGCACCCTTCGCACAAACAGCCCTTGTGGCTTGAACGCGAAGAACATCAGCGCCACGACGAGCAGCCCGTAGACCTGCGCGTGGCCGCCGAAGTAGTACGGCAGGAACACCTCCACGCATCCCAGCAACAGGCCGCCGACGAGCGGCGCGTAGACCGACCCGGTACCGCCGATAACCATGGCCAAAAATCCTGAAACCGCCCAAGACAAACCAGAAGTCGAGCTGACCCCGGCCTTGGTGGCGAACAGCAGACCGGTGATCCCGGCGAGCAGACCGGAGACCACGAAGGCCACCAGCCGGATGCGGTTGACCGGCAGGCCGAGCAGGCTCGCCGCGTGCTTGCTGTCGCCCACCGCGCGTAGCAAGCGACCGGTCCGGGTGGCACGGATCCACACCGCCACCGCCGTGAACGCCACCGCCGTGAACGCGATCAGTATGACCTTGTACGACTCGAGCTGGGTGTCACCGATGGGAAGCGGATCGAATCGGACGAGCTGCTGCCCGGGAAGCGTGGTGTAGCCGAAGAAGTAGCCGCCGAACTGCTGGATGGCGAACAGCACCGCGGCCACGGCCACCAGCGCGGGCAGCTCACCTCCGCCGCTGCGCTTCTGCACCGGGCGCACGACCGCCAGTTCGGTCGCCGCCGCGAGCACCATCGCCAGTAGCACAGCGAGCAAGGCCGCCGTCCACACCGGCATGTCAGCCTCGATCACGAGATAGGACGTGGCCAGGCCGCCCAGCATCGCGTACGGGCCGATGGCGAAGTTGAAGAAGCCGGCGCCCACCAGGGTCAGGTAGTACGCCAGCGCGAGCAGCCCGAAGAAGCAGCCCATCTCCAGGGCGGAAATCCAAAGTTGTAGCTGGTTCACCGTTCCTCCACCAGCGGATCGGGACTGACCGGATGCCCCGAAGCTTTCGCCATCGGGGCATCCGGAGGGATCAACTCGAGCACGGCGGCTGGTAGGTGGACCAGGGGCCGGACGGCTTGTTGTCCGCGCCAAACTGGATCAGGGACAGACCGCACAGCCCGTCGGCGCCCAGGTGCTTGTCGGCGGAGAAGGAGAGGGTGAAGCTCGCCTGGCCGAAGGTGGCCGGATACTTGGTGATCGACTGGATCGCCGCGTTGAGCTTCGCCGGATCGTCCCCACCGGCCTTCTCGATCATCTGCTTGACCAACTGGACGGTGTCCCACGCCTGCGCGTCATACGCCGTGATCTCGTAGTCGGCACCGTTTTTCGCCTTGAGGAACTTGACCAGTTCCTGGGTGCGCGGGTTCTGGCTGTTGATCGAACCCATGAAGATGAGGTCCTTCAACGCTGCCGGGTTGGCCAGCTTCCACGAGGCGGGTTGGTTGCCGATCGACGCGAGGGAGAAGCGGGTCTTGCCCGGCATCTGGCTGGCGAGCGTGTTCTGCGCGAGCACCTCGAACGCGCCGCCGACGCTGGTCACCAGGATGGCGTCGGGGTTGGAGTTCTTGAGCCGGGCCACCTGCGGCGAAAGGTCGGACGCGTTGGCCGCGCCCTTCTCCGTCGCGGTCACCGTCACACACTTCATGGCGTCGAAGAGCGCCTTGTTCAGCGCCGCGATGGTCGTGGTGTCGTCGGCCAGCACGCCTATCTTGGTGATGTTGGCGGCCTGGAACGCGCCGCAATACACCTTTGCCCAGTCGCCGGTGGTGTTGGCCAGCATGTAGATGAGCTCATTGTTGGGCGGGGCCACCAGGGTGGCCGTGACGCCGGTCGGGGCGATGGCGGGCAGCTTCAACTGGGTCAGCGTCGACTTGGCCTGAATGATGGCCGCGCTGCCGCTTTGCAGCAGCAGCAGCTTCGCGCCCTGGCTTCCCAGTTTTTGGAGCGTGGCCGGGACCTTGGTGGGGTCGCTCTCGTCGTTCTCGATGACCAGTTTGATCGGCCGGCCGAGCACGCCGCCCTTGTCGTTGAGGTCCTGGATCGCGTGCCGGATCGTCTTGCCCGCGATCGTGCTGTAAGACGCGCCAGGACCGGTGCTGTCCTCGTCCATCCCGATGACGATCGGCTCGCCCTTGGCGGTGCCGCTGTCCGGAGTATCCGTGCCTTTGCTCCCGCTGCCACAGCCCGCGGCCGCAAGCGCCACTACGCCCGCGAGCACGACGGTCAGGCGCGCTGCCCTTCTACTGGATCTAGCCACCATTTACCCTCGCCTATCTCTTATTTCGACCTATTTCATACTCGCCTGGGTCGCGTTGTGTCCGGCCGGTCGATGCCGGCTCTCCGTCTGGCTCTGCTTGGTCGATCTGCAGCGAATCCGCGTCGGTCAGGTCGACGCCCCGGGCTGGCCCCCGTGCCGTTTCGCTACCGGCCCGCCCCGACGCCGCGCGGGCGCCGGAGGCGGTTCATCTGTGGCCCACATTACCTAGCAAGCGCTTGATTGAGTCATCCTGCTTTCGGTTGATCGCCCTGTCAACCGTCGTGACGGCGTCACAACGGTTACAGAACGATCAAGGCGTCCGGAATCGTCGACCATGTCCCTTTAGTACTCGGAGCCAACTCATTGACAAAGTTGAACCCCATCGACATGATCGGACGCGGCACCATCAACCGTCCAAAAAGGAGATATGCGATGCGCCGTCGATTGACCGCAGTCTTCCTGGCGTTGGTCACCGCAGCCGTAGGCCCGCTGGCGGGAGCCACCCCCGCCGGCGCGACGGAGCTCACCCCCACCTGCCGATACGAGCCCAACAGCATCACTTGCGGGATCAATGTGCCCGCGGGCATGGAAATCCTGTCCATGCAATGGTTTGTCAACGCGGATCCGTACAGCAACTCGGGAAGCTCCACGGGCATGGAAATGTCGTGCACCCCCGGTGTGACGTACGCGCTCAGTTACGACCTCCGCCTGACCCCACCGCCGCCACCCGGCGAGAGGTTCACCGGCAACTTCTTCGTGACCTGCACCGGGGCGAGGATCGCCAACTTGTACACGATATGCAGCTCGGGCGGAAGCCGGATGCGGTGCATGCTCACCTACGATGGAGGCACCCCTCCGGTAAGCATCCGGTGGACCGTGGACGGCAACCTGCGGACCTTCTTCAACGACAAGCACTGGCTCGACATCAGCTGCCGGGCACCGAGCGAAATGTACATCTCGGTGACCGTGTCCGACGCCTACGGCGGGGAGACCTCCGCCGGATATTGCTGGTGCCACAGCGGCCCGCTCGACTGACCGGCCACTCGCGATGGTGAAGGACGGTCCCGGCCTTCACCTGTTGTCAGGCCGGTGCCGCGGCTTTCACAAGCACCGATCGGCTAACCGGCAGCCCGTGACCAACGTCTGTCCACTGTGCAGTGACGTCAGAGCAGGAACGTGCCGAACACCGGGGCGTGGTCGGAGTTGGGCGTCGTGGTGGCGTCCGGTGACTGCGTGGTGCACGCGGACACCAGGCCGGGGCCGAGCGTCTGCTGCGAGCGGACGAACAGGTAGTCGATCTTCCCCGTGCCGCCCGTCCAGCGTGCCGTGTCCGGGCCTGTCCGCGCGTCCGGGGTGCTCGGGTTGTTGTCGGCGTTGACCTGTGCGCACTCGCGCAGCTGCGCGTAGAGCGGCGCGAGGATCGTGCCACCGCCACGGTCAGGCGGCAGGGCATTGAGGTCGCCGCCGAACACGATCCGGTCCGCGCCGAAGGACGCGACGATCTCGGCGACCCTGGCGACCTGCGCTCTGCGCCAGGTTTCGTTCGGGTCGTTACCGGGCGAGGTGAAGTGCGCCTCGCACAGTCGCACGGCCGGGCTGATCTTCCGGACGCACACCATCGGCGTGTCGGTGATGAACTGCGGCGAGGCCGGCGTCGGCAGCTCATACACGGTCGGCTGGTCGAAGCCGCCGTTGGACAGCACCGCGATGCCGAGCACGTGCTTGTCGCCGGTCACGTTCGACCATTCAGGACGGTCGCAGACGCGGGTCCGCCGGGCGATCCAGCCACCGGCCGTGTCGATCTGCCGAACCGGTTGGAACTGCGCGTCCCAGCTGGGGTCGACCAGCCGAAACTGGCGCAGGAGCTCGCTGACGTGCCACTCGCACACCTCGGACAGCAGCACGGCATGCAGGAAGTTCCTCTTCACCAGGTTGTAGACCATGTCGGCCTTGGCCTGGAACCGGGTCACGTTGGGACACCCGTTGTATTCGCCGCAGATGTTCCAGGTCCCGATCCGCAACGTGACGGGCGCGGCGATCACGGCTGCCGCCTGCGGGGTCTGTGCCGCTGTCGCCTGATGGACGCCGAGCACTCCGGTGAGAGCAAGCAGGATACCGGCCAGGATGGGCAATGGGCGTGAATGCATGGAGAACAATCTATGTCTGGCAGGTTGGGTTTGCACCCTCCACGACACGATCCGGGGGCCGGCTGAAACGCCGGCTTACTCGGTGGCTGCGGTGAGTGCCGCCGTGAGTGCGGCGTGGTCGTGGTAGTCGCGGGATTCGACGATGAGGCCGTCGCGCACCCGTAGGACCTGGACGTTTGCGGCGGAGAACCGGTGGCCGGTGGTCGTGATAGCGCCGTCGTAGACCCATTCGGCGATGACGACCTCGGGATCGGCGGTTTCATGGAAGACGATGTCGCGTGCGCGCAGTTGCAGCGGTCCCTGCGCGGCTCGGCTGAAGTGGGCTCGGACGGTTTCCCGGCCTTCGATGTGCTGGTTGCCAAACGGCATGTCCACCACGGTGTTTTCGGCGTATAGGTCGGCCAGCTCGCCCCACCGCTGTTGCGTGATCCCCGCGAGCAGCCGGGCGTGCAATTCTTTGGGTGTCATGTGATCCCCTACAATCGGAGTGCTTACTCCGGAAACTATACGGACTGATCACTCCGTTTGTCGAGGTATTGTCGTGCGAGTTGACGCATTGCGTAACCGGGCCAGGTTGCTTGAGGCCGCCGAGGAGGTCTTCGCGGCCAAGGGCGTGGCCGCGTCGACCGAGGAGATCGCCAGGGTGGCAGGGGTGGGGATCGGCACGCTGTTTCGGCACTTTCCGGCAAAAGAGGATCTGCTGCGTGCGGTTTTTGTGGCGCGGCTGGACCGTTTGGTCGCCGAAGCCGAGGCGCTGTCCGTCGCGCAGCGACCGGGAGAGGCCCTGTTTGTGTTCTTCCGCAGCGCCGTCGCGCAGAGTGCGAACAAGAAAGCCCTGGCCGATGCCCTGTCGCAGGCAGGCGTCGAGGTGGACACGGCTGCCGCGGCCCCGGCGACGGCGCTGTGGCGGGCGCTCGATGACCTGCTCAAGCAGGCCAAGCAAGAGGGCACGGTCCGATCCGATGTTCAGGTCACCGACCTGATCGGGCTGCTCTATGGCGCTTCCATGGCAATGGAGAAGGTCGCTCCCAATATGGCGGCCCAGGAACGGATCATCTCCGTGTTTGTCGCGGGCCTGCGATCCCATGGCTAGCCTTGCCGGCTGAGCCCTACCGGACCCGGCCCCACAAGATCTTCGCCGGAACTCGTGCTCGTGGCGCGCGACATGCGGGCACTGAGCAATCGGGCTATCGCGTCGCCACGAGCAGAAGGACTAACAGCGAGACCGCCGCGAACAGTAGTGCAATGTATGCAGGCTTGCGCTTTGCCTGCCGAAACAGCCTGGGTATCCATCTGCGGAAGGCGGCCAATGCCGTCACACAGAAGATCGCGAGCACCTCTCGCTTCCGCATGGCAACGTCGAGGTTTCGCCCATAGAGCATGGCGTGCCGGATGGTATTGCCGTCGTCGAACTCCGCTACAGACCGTGGAAGGATAGCCAGGTCGGATCTGAACCTCCAGCCGAAGGCTCGCGCGGGCTTGGTCAACTCATCCCACTTGTCTTCGAGTTTCTCGCGTATCGAGTCGGGAATGCCGGAGAGGTCAATATCTTCAAGGCTGCCATGAGATTGGTAAGGTCCCGCCCGCTTCGAATCGTCCCGTTCGGTGACGTACGCCTCTTTCACCTCCGCCTGCCTGACCACCCTTCCCTTCACCACAGTCTTCAACTTCCCAGTCCCACCACATCGCCTGCATGCGGACAACCCTTTCCCATAGCAGCCACCGCAAGGTGTTTCTATGTCGTACTGCTGAGCCCGATGCCGCGCCACAGTGTTACCCTCTGGCTGGTACTGGACAGACCTCTTTACTGTGCCTCTTCCATTGCAGCTGCGGCATTTCATTCGCCCAGAGGCCTCCGGGCAAACGCCGCACGCCTTGTTCTGTTCGCTTCCTCGACGCCATCCTTTAAAGTTACAGTTTTCCCATAGTCGCGCTTCATGGTCTACAGGCGTAACCGCGTGCGCGATAGGGCCGGTGTACCGGAGTTCGGGAAGTAACTGGATGCGGCTTGGGGCCGTCACTTCTCTCTCGCTGCGGCTTTCTTGTTTCACCGTCGTCACGGTAAGCCGCGCGACGCTGGCGTCTCGCACCTGCGTGACCGCACGGATCATCTGCCTAGGGAGGTACCATCGGCCGTCCGCCCATTGGGACAGGGCGACGCTTGCCTGGTCAACCGTTGGTGTAACGGGCCACTCCAATTCTTGTAGCGCAGTCTTTTCGTCGCCGGCCGCCTTCGAGTGCTCGCCGGCACTGGCCCGCACGGCGCCTTTGACCCCTCCAGATGCCGCCGGTGTCTGCCGACGCGCTAGCATTAGATCTCCGAAATGGTCGCCTTGCGAACCCGCTCGCTGGGATGTCGCCTTCCTCAGTTCTTCGGTGACATAGCGGCGGACCGCGGAAAACGTAACGATCCCTTCATCGTCGGATGCCTTGCTGCGCAGAGCAGCCGCCAGGCACTCGGTGAATGGGCCGGGCCGGCCGTCGACCGATGCGTCGCGCGAGTTTCCTATGCGGTATGTGCTGGTGAGGACGAAGCGCCCTTCGCCATATAGCTGCGAGTAGTCCAAACTGGACTTGAAAGCACCGCTGTGGCAGCAATCCAGCACTATGACCTTACGTCGCGCGGGAGTCCATTCGGCACACTCGCTGATCAGTCTCGCCGGGATAGCGGTCGTCCGCAGGTTACTGAGGTCGGTCTCCTCGGTACAAAGAAAGAGATCATCACCAAACAACTCGCCATGTCCGCTGAAGTAGAGGAATAACACATCCTCGTGGCGAGCCGCGGAAAAGAATTGTTCAATCCGTTTACGTGCCTCCGTTTCCGGCCGCCCGAACATGCAGGACACATCAGCGGACCGAAAAAGCCCCCAACGACGGTTTGTCAAAGCCGCACTTAGCAGTTCAACGTCATGTTCTGGTCCCTTGAGGTCGGCAAGACCCCCTGTGTACCAGGCATTGCCGATGAGCAGAGCGCGATAGCGCAACTCTTGCGCGATCATCTGGGCTCAAGCAGGTCGCGGACGCTAGCCACAAGGCGATGTGTAGCCGCTTCGTCGTGCCCCTTCACCTCGATCTCGGCACTCGCGTGCCCTGAATTGACGGTACAGCGAAATGATCGCTCCCGATCACGCGCAAGCCAGGTTTTCAGGACATCAACCGCGTGGCCAAGGAGGTTCAGCGATGTGATCGTGATAACGATGGCCTGCGTGGCGTCACCCCGTCCCTTCATCCCGGCTTGGGGATGCGTATGAGGAGTATCCATTCTGGCGCGCAAGGCTTGCTCCAGAGCTTTTACATCGTGGGCCCACCGTGGATCATCTGGATGAAACCGGCCGGTCGCCGGCCGGATCATCAACTCGACTCGTGCGCCCAGCTCGTGCTTTTGTGCACTGGATCCATTCTTCCCACCTTCGGCCCGACGTGCACACAACATAGACACCGACGCCTATGCGTGCAGCCGACAACATGACAGTTTGCGCATGATCGTCCACCTGAAAGCGCACCAGCGGGCCGATAGCGCCGAAGTCATCCAGCACACCTGCGCCCGCCGCGCACCGGCAGTTCCTTTTGGCCACCTTGGACACGGGACGGCCCGTGTAACGGCGACACCCGCGCCCACCCGACCTTCCCAGCCTCACCGAGCCGCTTGCTTGTACGTTGGGTGTGTGACCCCCGCTGCGGCTCGCACGGCGATTCAGGCCCAGGTTGACGCGTACTACGCCAACGAAGACAGCGACGGGCTGTTTTCCATCGAGACGGATCGCCACGCGGCCTTGCTGTTGGGGGCCGGCACTGACCTGCCCCTGCTGGCGGACCTGATGTGGTGTCGCTTCTTTGCCTCGGATGACCCGCAGCATCTCGCCACGGCGATCGACCTGGCCGATCAGGTGGCGGCGATCGATCCCCGGCAGCGTCCCGAGGTGCTGGGCATGGCGATCGACGCCCTTGACGACCCGCGGACGCTGGCCGATGTGGACGATGGCCAGCGCGAGAGTTGGGCAGGACTCTTCTTTTCCATGACGGTCGCGTTGAGCGCTGACGCTTCCGACGACCTTGCCCGGCTCAACCGGATCATCAACGGCCTCACGCTGTCCATGGATCTGACTCCGGCGGGGCATCCCGTAAGGTCGCGGGCGGCTGTTCTCCAAGCGCACTACCGGTCGCTACAAGCCAGATTGACCGGTCGGGTCGGCGAGGCCGAAGCCGCGGCCACCACGATCCGTGCGCTGCTCGCGGAGGTCCCTGATGACGATCCGGACCTCCCCCACCTGCGCCAGCTTCTCGGCGACACATTGCTCACGGTGTACGAACTCGCCGGCACGATCGAGTCCCGGGTAGCCCTCGCGGAGGCGCTGCTGGAGTCCGTGGACGACGAGATGTCCGCAGAGCTCGGCGCCGAGATCGCCGAGCTTCCGCCCGGCCACGGACCGATCACCACCGAGCAGGCGCTGGCATTGGGGCGCCTGCGCCTCGCGGTTCATCCCGTGGGGGACCCGGCCCGGCCGGCCGCGCTGTTTTCGTGGGCCGCGGCGCTCTCGCAACGCGCCGGTGACCGGCAATCCGTCGCCGACAACACCGCTGCGGTGGCCGCGATCCGGGAAATGCTCGACCTGCTGCGGCTGTCCGATGACGACTCCACCGACTCCAAGATCCGGCGCGCTGGCGCGCTGACGTTCCTCGGCCGCTTTTTGGGCCAGCGCAACGAGTTGACCGGTGACACGGCCGCGCTCCTGGAGGCCATCGACGTGACTCGTCTCGCACGCGATCTCATCCCGCCGGGCCACCCGATACAGGCGATGAACCTGGCAAACCTGGGCTCTTTGCTCATCGTGCTGCACGAAAGAGACAGCGACCCGGGCGTTCTCGACGAGTCGATCCAGGTGTTGCGCACGGCGGTGGATATCGGCGGCCCGGATGCCCCGCACGCGATGTCGATGCTGTCGGCCGCCTATCTCAGCCGCTTCCTGCTCAACGGCCACCTGGAAGACATCGACGAGTCGGTGGCGTTGGGCCGACGGGCCGTCGCCGACGGGGCCGGCCATCCTGCGCTGCCCGACTGGCTGGGCAACCTCGGTAACGCTTTCCGGCTGCGGTTCAACCGGCTCGGCCGGCTCGCAGACGCCGATGCCGCGGTCGAGATGTCGCGCCACGCGCTGGACATCACGCCCATCGGGCATGCCGATCGCGCACGAGCCAGCCACAACTTTGGCAGCGCTCTGCTCGACCGGTATCGGCGCACCAGCGACGCCAATGACCTCGACGGCGGCGTCACGGCCATGCGGGAGGCCGTCACGCTGGCCGCACCGGGCACGTTCGGCGCGGAGTTGACCCGCTCGGCACTGGGCCGGGCTCTGACCGACCGATACGAGCGCTACGGCGTCGCGGCAAACCTGGATGAGGCGATCGTCGAGATCCGGAAGGCCCTCAACGCACTCGGCGCCACGGCACTCGCCCGGCCGGGCACGCTGAACAATCTCGCGGCAGCCCTGCACTTCCGATCCCATCTGACCGGCTCGAGCACAGATCTCGACGACGCCATCGGCGCCTGCCGGGAGGCGTTGCGCCTCAGCGAGCCTGGCAGTGACGACGCCACCAATGCGCGCCTCAACCTTGGATACCTCCTGACCAGCCGCTACCTCATAGCCACCCGGCGGGCGGACCTCGACGAGGCGATCGCCGTACTGCGAACGGCCGCAACGTGGGTCGCAGCCGCCAGACGGCCCAGCGTCCAGCTCAACCTCGCCAACGCGCTCGGTTTCCGATACCGGCATTCCCGGGACACAGCCGATCTCGACGAGTCCATCGCCGTCGTCCGCGCAGCCGGTGACGATCCCGAAGTCGGGCCACTGCGCCGGCTGCGCTACCACGCCGCGCTGGGCAGTGCGCTGTCCACCCGCTTCAGCCACACCGGCGCGCGTGAGGACATCGAGGACGCGATCGCCCTGCTGCGAAACGTCGTCCAGAACACAGCTTCAGACGAGCCCGAACAAGCGATGCGGCTTCATTTTCTCGGCACGGCGCTGCTCTATCGTGGTGACCCACAAGACCGGGCGGAGGCGCTGCAGACAGCCCGCCGCACGGCCGCCACACAAGCAGCGCCATCGTCTCTGCGATTGGACGCCGCGCTGCGCTGGGCCGGCATGGCCGTTGAGGATGGCGACCCGCACACGGCGTTGGAGGGATACGAACGAGCCCTCCCACTGCTGCCACTCCTGGCCTGGCGAGCATTGAGCCGCGCCGACCAGGAGCGCCAACTCACCGAAGCCACAGGAGTGTCCAGCGACGCATCCGCCGTGGCTATCATCGTCGGCGACCCGCAACGCGCCGCCGAGTTACTCGAAGCGGGCCGCGCCGTCCTGTGGTCCCAAGTCCTCGACACGCGCTCCGACCTGGCCGCGCTGCGGCAGGTCAGACCGGAGTTGGCCAACCGCGTCGAGGAGGTCCGCACGCTCCTTGACCGCAGCTCCGACCTGCCGTCTTTGAACAGCGGCCCAGCACTTCCTCGAGATTCGACACCCGTTGTCTAGGAGGTCCACGGCCAGGGCACCGGGTGGAAGGCGGCCCGCACCAGGATCCCCTCGACGCCCCGGAGGAACTGTTCGGCCTTCGGCGGTGGCAGATAGCGGGTGTCCCCGGTCAGGGCGAGCCCGATGCCGTCGTGCGCGTCGATGACTTCGATGCGCAGGCGCCAGGTGAACTGTTCCATCCCGTCCCCGACCGTGAAGGTGCTGTGGCGCATGCCTTCGCGCACCCCTTCTTCGGTCGTGTCTCGTCCAAACAGGTCAGTGTCGGACGGCGCCAGCCGGATGTCGTTGAAGTAGCAGTGCGGGCTGACTCCGGTCGCGTAGGGCAGTGCGGCGGCCGCGAACGCGGTGGCCATCTGTGCCGGGTCGTAGTAGGCGTGCCGATAGGCGCCGACTGCCGCCTGCCACACCTGAGGCAGGGCCTGGGCAAAGCTCGGTTTGCTCGACAGGTCGACCACGACCAGGCCCAGCTGGTTGAGCTTGGTGACCGCGTCGCGATACCGGTCCAGGGCACGGTTGTTGACCATGGTGTGGATGCCGCACGTGTCGGTGCCGGACCACGCGGCCATCATCCCGGCGACCGCGCCGAGCAGCACCGTCGAGCTGGTGACCTGGTGCTCGCGGGAGATGAGCCGGATCGCGGTGTCGGCGGCCGGGGAGACCAGCACGCAGCGCCGCCACCGAGGCCGCTGCTCGGGGCCGGCCCGCGGCAACGTGTCTGCGGGCAGCCGCCGGAATCCGTCCAGCCAGTAGGAGACCGCGCGCCGGCTGCGGCGTTGGGACTGTTCCTCCTGTTCGGCTTGGCCCACGTCGGCCGATTGCGGTCCGGCCGGCGTGGGCACGGCGCCGCGCAGCAGCAGCAGGCGCAGGTCCCGCAGGACCAGCTCGGTGGCGTGGAAGTCGACGGTCGTGTGGCTGAAGACGATGACGATCTGGCGTACCGCCCCGTCGCCGGCGAGGACCAGTGCGATGCGTTGCGGCAGCTCGGCTGCGTGGTCGAACGGCTGCTGCGCCAGGGTTTCGGCCAGCCTGGCCGCGGTCACGGCACCATCCGGATTGGATGGATCGGACGGATCGGCGGCGACCACGAGCACCGGCTGCTCACCACCGGCCACCACCTCCTGCCGCCCCTGCTCGAAGTGGATCAGGGTGCGCAGCGAGCTGTGGCGTTCGAGGAGTTTGCCGATCGCGCGCAGCACCGAGTCCACGTCTGCCGCCGCCCGCCGCGGCGTGGCCAGCACCCGGCGCATGCTGATCAGGGTGGCGCTGGAGCCGCGGCGCTGGGCGGCCAGCCAATAGGCGCGCTGCCCCCACGTCAAAGGCGCCGTGCCGGGAGGCGCCGTCCCCGCGAAGGCGGCCACGGCCGAAAGCCCTGCCGTCATCCGATCCTCACAGTCACGCAGAAGTATCAACACACACCGGCGATGACAGCCATCGACGGGAAGCACTTTCCACCGGTCCGTTCAGCCGATGCCGTCGTCTGGCGTGAGATTTTGGCCTACCCTATCCACACTAATTGCCATCCGGAATTAAGGTGGGTCATGTCTTCCATCCTCGCGATCGACGGCGGGACGCCCGTCCGATCAAAACCGTTCCCGCAGTGGCCCTTCGCCGACGACACGGAAGGGAAGGCCCTCGCCGGGGTGCTCGCCTCCGGCAAGTGGGGCAGCACCCACGGCACCGGGGTCGCCGAATTCGAGGCCGCGTTCGCCGCCTACCAAGAAGCCGCATATGGGATGTGTGTCGCCAACGGCACCGTGGCCTTGGTCGCGGCGTTGCAGGCCTTGGGCATCGGGCACGGCGACGAGGTCATCGTGCCGTCCTACACGTTCGTGGCATGCGCGGGCGCGGTGCTGCTCGCCAATGCGGTCCCCGTATTCGCCGACATTTCCCCGAGTACCCACCTAATAGCTCCAAAATCGACAGAGGCGCTGATCACGCAGCGCACCAGGGCCATCATGGCGGTGCACCTCGCCGGGCGTCCATGCGATCTCGACGCGCTGCTGGAAATCGGTGCCCGCCAAGGGATCCCGGTCATCGAGGACGCGGCACAGGCGCACGGCGCGTCATGGCGTGGGCGCAGGGTGGGCGCGATCGGCGCCCTGGGCACGTTCAGCTTCCAGACCAGCAAAAACATCACCGCGGGCGAGGGCGGCGCCATTGTCACCAACGACGAGCGGCTCGCCGACGAGGTGTATTCGATGGTGAACCTGGGACGCGTGCGCGGCGGCGGGTGGTATCAGCACGACCGCGTCGGCTACAACCTGCGGCTGACCGAGTTCCAGGCCGCGATCCTCGCCGCGCAGCTGCAGCGGCACCCGTCGCAGCAGGCGGCGCGGGTGTCCAACGCGGATCTGCTCGCGTCTCTGCTGCGGGACACGGAGGTGGTGCTGCCCGAGGACGATCCACGGGTCACGGAGCACGGGCTGCACTTGTTCATGTTTCAGGTGCCCGGCCGCGATCGGGACGCCTTCGTCAAAGCGCTTGCGGCGGAAGGGATCCCGTGCATGGCGGGCTACACCGGGCTGCATCGCAACGCCGCCCTGCGCCGCAAGGCGGAGCAGCTGGCCTCGCTATCGGGCATGCCATTGCCGCCGTGGAACTGTCCGGTGACCGATCGCGTCGCGGCGCGGACGGTCTGGCTTCCACATTGGACGCTACTCGGCACGGCGGAGGACGTCGCGGACATCGCCATCGCGATCCGCAAAGTCTTGCATATCTAGTCGTCCGTCAGAGGACATCAGAGCTGCGCCAGAGCGCTCCCGACGGCGGCGATCGTGCGTTCGACGTCGTCGTCGGTGTGCGCCGAGGACAGAAACCACAGCCCCCGCGGGACCATGTTGACTCCCCGATCGAGCAACAATCCGTGCAGGCGCACCATTTTCGCCCGGTCCGTGGCGGCGAAGCCGCGATAGTCACGCACCCGATCCTCGGACGTGAGGTAGATCTGAAACATCGGGCCCGGCCCATCGACCAGCAGCGGCACACCCGCCTTCGCCGCGGCGCCGCGGATCCCCTCCATGAGCGCCGTCCCGAGCCGGAACAGCCTCGGGTAGATTTCGTCGCGCTGCTCGTCAAGGATCCGCAGGGTGGCCTCGGCCGCTGCGATCGCGACCGGGTGGGAGTTGAACGTCCCGGCGTGCGCCACCTTGCCGTCGCTGATGAAATCCATTATTTCGGTACGCCCGGCGAGCGCCGAGACCGGCATGCCACCGGCCATCGCCTTGCCGAAGATGGCCAGATCCGATGTGACACCGAGGAACTCCTGCGCACCACCGGGAGCCAGCCGGAAGCCCGTGATCACTTCGTCGAAGACGAGCAGGCAGCCGTGGCGGTCGCACAGCTCGCGTACGCCCGAAAGGTAACCGGGATCGGGGACGATGGCGCCGGTGTTGCACAGCACCGGTTCCATGATGACGGCCGCGATCTGCGGACCGTGCAGCTCCAGCAGGACGCTCAGGGCATCGAGGTCGTTCCATGGCGCGAGCACGAGGTCGCCGGCCGAGCTGAGTTGCTGCCCGCCCGTGCCCGGGACCGGTTGCGGGTGTTGCGCCGGCCCGGCCGCGTCCAACGCCGGATGCACGCTGTAGAGCACCGGATCGAACCAGCCGTGGTAGTGCCCCTCGAACTTGAGCACCTTCGGCCGTCCGGTGTAGCCGCGGGCAAGGCGAAGCGCCGCGTGCACGGCCTCGGAGCCGACGGTGTTGAACCGGACCCGCTGCGCGACCGGGACCATCCGGCACAGCCGTTGCGCCACAAGCACTTCCGCCTCATGCTGGGCCGAGTAGACGATGCCCCGGGCGGCCTGCGCACAGATCGCCTCCACGACCGGTGGCGGGCAGTGGCCGAGGATCGCCGGACCCTGCCCCAGCACATAGTCGAGGTAAGCGTTGCCGTCCACGTCCCACAGCCGGGACCCGGCCGCGCGATCGACATAGAGCGGCGTGCCGGGCAGGCGCCGGGCGTCGCTGGACACCCCGCCGGCGAGCACCTTCCGGGCGGCGGCGTGCAGCTGGGCGGCGTTGGTCTGGTCGCGAGTCACGGTGTTCACGGCTCTCGACGCTACGAACCCGGGCACGGTCGCGGTCAAGGAAGAGGACAAGAATCGGGTAGGTATCGCAACTGTGCTGCCTTGTCGCGGGAGCGGACCGCCCGCGACCCTGTGGTGCATGCTTCTCGCACGAATCAGGCGCGACGCCGGATCGCCGGTCGAGGTCGTGGCGCTCGACCGCGATACAGATGGTTTGCTGCCGTTGGTGTTTGACAAGACCGGCGACCCCGTTGCGTTGCTGCGCGAGTATGGTCTGGCCGAGCTGACCGAGGCCGTGGAGCGGTTGCGGCGCGCCGACTCCCGCCGCCTCGACGCCGAGGCCGTGCTGTTCGAGCCGCCCGTGGCCACCTGCACGAAGATTTGCTGCCTCGCTCTGAACTACGCCGACCACGCGGCCGAGAGTCGCCTCGAGCTGCCGCCTGAGCCGGTTTTGTTCTTCAAACCACCGTCGGCGCTGATCGGTCATCGGCGGCCGGTGGTCGCGCCCGCCCGGACCCGGCACCTCGAGCACGAGGTGGAGCTGGCGATCGTCATCGGCACCGAGACGCGCGACCTTCCGGCGCGGCGGTGGCGCGAGGCGGTCGCGGGGTACACGGTGATAAACGATGTGACGGCACGGGATCTGCAGCTGGCGAACATGGCGCGCAACGTGCCCTGGGATCAGGCGAAGGGCTTCGACACGTTCGCTCCGCTCGGGCCCTATCTCGCGACGGTCGACGAGGTGCCCGATCCGCAGGAGCTCGAGCTGCGTCTCGAGGTGGACGGCCGGCTGCGGCAGCACGCCAACACCCGCGACATGGTGTTCGGGATCCCACGGCTGATCGAGGATCTCTCCGATGGGATGACGCTGATGCCCGGCGATGTGATCGCCACCGGGACGGTGGCCGGCCTGGCACCGCTGCGCGACGGCGACGTCATGCACGCCTCGGTCGCGGGCGTGGGCACACTGATCAACCCAGTGCGCCTTTCGGTCGGTCACTAATCACCATTAGAGACTGGCCTAATGGTGGTTTTCTCTGTACGGTCTGCTCATGCGGTACGCCGTTGCGATGATCGTAGACGCGGACGACTTTGTCGTCGGCGCCCGCAGCCGTGGCGAGCGCTGGGCCGCCACCCAGATCGCTCGCTGCGGCACCGAGATCGCCTCGCTGGAGCACGTGCGCGTGGCGCATGAGCCGCCGGACGCCTGGGTCGTCACTGTCGCCGGCGACGACCGGGAAGCCCTGACCCGACAGGCAACCGGCCTCGCCCACGAGATCCGCGACCGGATCCGCCGCGGCACTGAGCTGACCGTGACCGTGGCGATCGGCGCGCCCGCGGCCGTTCACCAGGCGAAGCGGGCCGCGGCTCGCACCGCCGCCCGCAAACTGCTCCTTGGCGCGGGCGACCGGGTCATCCTGCCGGCCGGCGACACCGGCGAAGGTCCTAGGCGCCCAAGCGTTCCCGCGGTCAGGGTGGAGGCCGCGCTCGCCGCCTCGCTGCGCCGCGGCGACCGGCGAGCCGCGGTCGAGGTGCTGGTCCGCTGGGTCGACCGGTGCGCGGCGCAGCCGGGAGCCACCCCGGAGGCGTTGCGCCACTGGCTGATCGCCGCGCTCCTCAGCGCGGCGGAGGCGACCGGGGCGCACCGGCTCGCCGACGGTTCGGTGGACTGGTCGGGAGTGCCGCTCGCGGACATGTTCGAGGTGGCCGAGATCCACGAGCGGTCATATCTGCGCCTGTGGCTGGAAGGCCTGATGTCGCGCCTGGCACGCGACCAGCCGATGCCGGGCGATCCCCTGGATCTGGTGATCACCTACATCGACCGGCACTTCGACGATCCCGGACTGAGCCTGGAGTCGGTGGCCACGGCCGTCTCGGTCAGCCCGTTCTACATCTCGCACCTGTTCCGCCGCCGCCGCGGGGAGACCTTCCTGAGATACGTGACCGGCTGCCGCCTCGCGCACGCCCGCGCGCTGCTGACCGGCACCAGCCTGCCGATCGAGCAGATCGCCGGGCGCAGCGGTTACACCAGCGCCAAGCGTTTTCGCATCGTGTTCAAACGGCACCTGGGGTGTCCACCGGCCGAATATCGACGACGGAGTCTTTACGGCAATGCTTAGTGTGGAAGCGGTAGAGTTCCGCGACGTGTCCTTCGCCCATCCCTTGCACCTTTCCGGGGTGAGCATCGACAGCGTCACGATGGCGGTCGTGCGGGTCAGATCCGGTGACCGCCAAGGCACCGGGGCCAGCATGCTCTCGGTGCCGTGGGCGTGGCCCGTGTCGCCGCGGCCTTCCATCGCGGCGGCCGGCCGGCCCTGTCGCTTGACCCCAACGAGGGATACGCCGAAACCGCCGGCGTGGTGGAGCTGCTCGAGCGGCTGCGGGCCGACCAGCCCGACGCGTTCGACGCGATTGGCTATGTCGAGCAGCCAGTAGCGCGCGATGCCGCACCCGATCCGCGGGGATTGCGCGCCGTCGGGCGCCTCAAACCGGTGCTCATCGACGAGGGCCTGGCGCACGCCGAGCAGCTCGCCGCACTGCGCGACCTGGGCTGGAGCGGGCTGGTGGTGAAGGCGAGCAAGGGGCAGAGCCTGGCGTTGCGCGCGCACGAGTTCGCCCGGCGCCACGAAATGTTCGTCACCATCCAGGATCTGACCGCCGTCGACCTGGCGCTCGTGCACTCCGCCCGGCTCGCCGCCGCCCTGCCTTGGTCGTCACCGGGGTTCGAGTACAACAGCCGCCAATACTGCCCGGCCGCCAACGACGGGCTGCTGCACGACATGCCGGAGCTGGTGCGCGTGCGCGGCGGCCACGTCGAGGTGAGCTGAGGGTGCGCCCGGACCTCGCGGTCGACGTCGGGCAGTCGGGCATGCGCGTGGCCACAGCCGTGGGCGGCGCCGTCGAGCGTCTCTGGACCGGCGCCGGCCTGACGGATCGCGCCGATCCGGCCACGGCCCTCGTCCGCGCGCTCGAGACCGCCGCCGGCGAGCTTGGGGCGCGGCGGGTTTCCACTGTCGCGATAGGACTCACGAGCGTGCTGGGCGACCAGTCACGCTATGCGGAGCTGGCACAGGACCTGCTGCACCGGCTCGACGCCGATCGCGTCCTGCTCACCGGGGACGTGGTGACCGCACACGCCGGCGCGCTCAGCGGCGGACCCGGCGTCGTGCTCGCTGCGGGCACCGGCGCGATCGCCCTAGCCGTCACCGAAACCGGTGCCACGCGACAGGTTGACGGGTGGGGGCATCATTTCGGCGACGCGGGCGGCGGCTATTGGATCGGCAGCCGGGGTCTCGACGCGGCCATGCGCGCGCACGACGGCCGTGGCGCCGCAACGGCTCTGGCCGACCGGGCAGCCGCCGTCCTCGGCGACCTCGACGGCATCGCCGAGGCGATCTATCCGCGCCCCGACGCGGTCCGGCTCGTCGCCGCCTTCGCCCGGGAGGTCCTCGCCCTCGCCCCAAGCGACGAGACCGCCCGCGCCATCGTGACCGAGGCCGCCGGACAGCTGGCGGCGACCATCGTCGCGGCGGCCCGGCTTTGGCCACCCGGCAGTGTCGTGCCGGTCTCTTACACCGGCAACCTGCTCGCCGACCCCACGCTGTCCCAAGCCCTCGCGACGCGCCTTCCGGAGGCGGTGTCGCTGCGGGCATCCCTCACCGACGACACCGACGGCGCGGCACTGCCGACATGCCCGGCTGCCACGGGCCTCAGCTCCACGTTGTCGCTGCGGGCACCCCTCACCGACGGCACTGCACTGCCGACGGGCCTGGGTGGCACGTGGCTCCGCAACTCCACAGTGTCGCTGCGGGCTCCCCTCACCGACGGCCTCGGCGGGGCGGCGCTGCTGGCGGGCCTGGGCGAACCCGGCCGCTACACCAGCCTGATCCGGGCAATGGTGACCCGATGACGCTGTTCAGCGGCGTGGCCGTCACGCCCATGCCAGTGCCGCCAGGGACGCCGATGGGCGGATACGCCGACCGGATCGGCGGCGCGGCGGCGACCGCGGATCCACTGACCGTCGGCGCGGTCACCTTCTTCGACGGCAGCAAACGCGCCGCTCTCGTCATCGCCGACGTCGTCTGCGTCAACCGCGACGTCGTCGACGATATCCGCCAAGCGTTGGCGCACATCGACATCGTGTGGGTGAGCGCGACGCACACCCACTCCGGGCCGGAGACAGGCTGTGTGCCCGGTGGCGGGCCGACCCCGCAGCCGTGGCGCGACCGGCTCACCGACTGTGCCCGGATCGCCGTCGAGCACGCGATCCGCGACGAGACCGCCGGACCGATCGGCTACGCGACCGCCGGCATCGAAGGGATCGCAGGAGTGCGCACGCTCGGCTTGGCCACGCCCATCCCGGTCGACATCGTCCGCCTGCCAGGGGCGCAAATCGTCGTCCTGCCGGTACATCCCACGGTGTTGCCCGCCACCAGCAACGCGGTGTCGGCGGACCTGCCCGGTGCGCTGCGGCGCGAGCTGACCCGCCGCACCGGCCTTCGCACGCTCGTGTTCACGGGTGCCGCGGGCGACATCAGCACCCGCCCGATCCGGCGCGGCCAGGACCGCCGCGAACTGGCCCGCCTGGCGGCCGTCATCGCCGGCGGACTGCCGTCCACAGTGGACGCCCAAACCTCGGCGATCGTCGGCGCGTCCACGCGCAAATCGTTGGCCCGTCACCGTTTCGACCCCGGCCTCCTCGAAACGATCGAAGCCGCCGGCGCGGACACGACCGACCCGATGGCGGCCCGCATCGCCGAGACCCGCCTGCAGGGTGCCCGCCTGGCTCGAAGTCACGCCGCCGCCGCAAGCGACCCGATCGACGTCGAGGTCTCCGCCATCGCCTTCGGCGACCTCACGCTGGTCGGCCTGCCCGGCGAACCCTTCCTCGACGTCGCGCGCCACATCCGCGACGCGCACCCGCGGACCATCGTGCTCGGCTACACCAACGGCTACCCCGGATACCTGCCAACCCGCGAGGCCTACGCCACCACCGGCTACGAGATCCTCGCGAGCGTCGTCGCCCCGGGCGGCGCCGAAACCCTCGCCGACACCGCCACCACACTAGTCACGCGACTGAGGGAAAACCTGTGACCGGACATCGCGACTACGCCGACGCGGCGTGCGAACGCATCGACACCTTCCTGAGCACCCAATCCGAGCCCATCGGGCGCGCCGCCGGCCTCATCGCCGACGCGCTCCTGGACGGCGGTGTGCTGCAAGCGTTTGGCACCGGGCACTCCCGCTCGGTCGCGCTGGAGCTGGTGGGCCGTGCCGGCGGACTGGTGCCGGCCAACCAGCTCGGCATCCGGGACCTCGTCTACTACGGCGGCGCCCCGCCACAGGAGATCCTGGATCCCTTGGTGGAGCGCGATCCCGGGCTCGCGGAGCGGATCTGGCGGCTTGCCGACATCCGGCCCGGCGACCCGTTCGTCATCATCTCGCACAGCGGCGGCAACGGCTCGGTCGTGGAGATGGCCCGGCTCGCGCGGGAGCACGGACACGATGTCGTTGCTATCACGTCTTTCGCGCACACGGAGCGGATCGTGTCCCGGCATCCGAGCGGGCAGCGACTCATCGAGCTCGCGACGGTACCGATAGATAATTGCGCACCCTACGGAGACGCCACGCTGAGCACGCCGTCCGACCACGTCGGCGCTGTTTCGAATCTGACCGGGATCCTTGCGGCACAGATGATTGTGGCCGGAGTCGTGGGGCGCTTCCTGGCCGCGGGCCGCCGCCCGCCGGTCTTCAGCTCCAACAACGTCCCCGGCACCGACACGCGCAACCGCAAGCTCCTGGCGCGCTACGGCTCCCGGGTCCGCCTCGGCGATGCCTAGCGCCCGAGCTTCTCGGCGACCAGGCGGTATTGCTGGCGCGGGCGGCCGACCTGGGTGGAGCGGGCGGCCGGCACGGGCCAGGCCAAACCCTGTTCTACAAGCTCGTTGAGGGTCCGCCGGGCGCTGCGCGCGCTGATGCCCAACAGCTCGGAGACCGCCTCGGCATCGACCACGCCCGGCCCGGCCGCGCCGTCGGCGTCGCCGTCCAGCTTGTCGAGCAGCTTGCCCAGCATCGCCATGCCCTTCGACCGGGCCGAAGAGGCGGTCACCGTGCTCGATGGCGGGGTGGCTTCGGCGTGGCGATGGTGTGGCCGCGCGGGCAGGGAGATCACGTCGCCGTTGGCGTCGACCAGGACCGCTTCGGTGGCCGAGGCCTGCTCCAACGCCGTGGCCGCGTTGACTTCCGCGTCGCGGGCGGTGCGGCCGAGACCGATGCCGATCTCGACGGTCGCGCCGAGCTCTTCGCGGATGCTTTCCAGGAACGGCGCGGCGCGCAGCCCGTCGGTCGCCTGGGCGAGCGAGCCGACCGTGGCGATGATGAGGTAGCCGTGCTCGGCCCACGGCAGGATCGTGGCGCCCATCCGCCTCGCCTCGACCAGCAGCGCCCGGTGCAATGAGAGTCGCAGCTCCTGCTGCCAGTAGTTGCTCGGCCCGACGTGGCCCTGCCGGTAGGCCTGAGGCAGCTGCACGATGGCGATGGCGATCTGCGACTCCTCGAGCTTGCTTCCGGTGCCCAGCAGCGCGGCGGTGTTGAGCGCGGTGCGCAGTGTGCGGGCGGTCGGCAGCATGCGCAGCGCCGGGACACCGCTGGCCTGCAACCCCTGCGCCACCGTCCGCACCGTGGTGAGCGCGGCCGTGGTCTTGCCGGAACGGTAGAGCCGCTCGTGGAACGCGAGGAACTCCTTGACCGAATTGGGTCCCTGATATTCGAGCACGTGAACGCCCTCGGTGCTCACACCCATCTCGTCGTATGACTCCTTGACGTCGCCCTCGGCGATGGAGTCCACGCTGACCCTCGCGGGGTCGCACTTGCCGGAGATGGTCCCGCTCAGCAGCGCCGAATACATCGAGGCTCCCGAAACCGGCACATATGTCGCCGGGACCGGCAGCTCGCCGTCGGCACGGGCGAGGTCGTATTGCAGCGGGCCGGTGAACAGCGCGACATCGATGCCATCGACGATCTTCATCAACCGCTCGCGCGTCTCCTGCTCCACGCTGTGCGCCGAGCCCACCAGCCGCCAGTCGCGCACGCCAGGCTCACGGCCCATGAACATGATGCGCTCGACGAGATCGAGCGGGCCGATGACACCGATGACGATCTCCGATCGTGTGCCCAAGCCTAGCCGTGTCACACGCAACGACCTCCGAGCCTTCCGCCGCACCCTGCCCCTACCTCACGAGAGTATCGAAGTCATCGTGCCCCCGAGCACCGCCGCCCGGTCGTCCTCGCTGAGCGCCGCGAACAGCACCCGGCCCAGCGACATCCGCAGGTCGATGAAGGGGAAGTCGCTGCCGAACACCACGCGGTGGGAGCCGAGTTCACCGACCATCCGGGCGATGTCCTCGCCGCGCATGAACGACCCGCACACCTCAAGCACCACGTTTGGCGTGCGGTGCGCCACGGTGATCGCCTCGTCGAAGCCGGTCGGGGTGATGCCACTGTGCCCGGCCAGGACGGTCGCGCCCGGATAGCGCTCGGCCACCTCCCCCATCACCGACAGGTTGTCCCACTCCGAACCGGTCTGGGTGTGTGTCAGTACGGGGCATCCGGTCAGCTCCGCATACTCGAACGCGGGCGCGTAGCGCGGCCCGGTGAGCGGATAGGCGTGCAGGCTCGGGTGCAGCTTGATGCCGGCGAAGCGCGGGTCACCGGCCCACCGCTCGAGCTCGGCCCGTGGGTCCTGCCACGGGTTGACCACCAGGTAGCCCGACAGCCGCCCCGGATGCGCGGCGACGGCGGCGGCGGTCGCGTCGTTGCCGGCCGAGGCGTCGAGCTGGATCGCCAGGTGGCTGGACAGGATGGCCCGGCCGACCCCGCAGCGATCCATCACCCGCACCATCGCCTCCGGGCCGCTGTCGGGGATGAAGAACAGGCTGTAGGGTCCGGCGTGCGCGTGCGCGTCCACAATGGACAAGGTTTGCTGCGGCCGGCGCGCGAAGAGCGCCTCGGTCAACGCCTTCATGCCGCGAGGCTCCTTCCCGCCGTGAGGGCGCGCAGGTTTGCGGCCCCGATCGCCACGACCGCCGCATCGTCCAATTCGGACCACAGCAGGCGGGTCACCGCCTCCGCCGGATCCCGCTCCAGCGCGCCGGTCCCGAACACCAGCCGTCGAGCGCCGAACCGCGCCACAAGCCACTCCAGCCCGCAATGCGACGCCAGATTGGCCAGACCCACGAACACATTGTCTGTGCGCGAAAGCACGCCGGCCATCGCGCGCAACGTGCGGTAGCCCACCTGACCCACCACAATGGACAGATCCGGATGGGCGGTCGACACGGTCTCGACGGTGGCCCAGTCGGCCTGGCCGGCGTTGAGCAGCACGGGCAGGCCCGCCTCGGCGAGCGCCCCGAGCATCGACGCGCAGTCTCCGCCGGCCAGGTCGTAGCCGTGATCGGCCGGGTAGAGGCGCACCGCCGCCACCCCGCGCTCCAGCGCCGCCGCCACGAACTTGCCAACCGGTCCGGTCTCGCCACTGTGCGGCGGCAGCATCACCCACGCCGGGCTGAGCCGCGGCTCGTCGGCGACGAGCTCCAGCACCAGCTCGTTGCCTGCCGCCGGGTCGTGCAACCACGACGCCGTGTGGCCGACCACGGCCGCCGCTATGCCCACCGTGTCCATTCTGGACAGCAGCTGGCGCGGCGTGCCCGGCCCGACATCGACTCGCGGATGCCTGCCCAGCAACGCGTCAGCGTCGATCAACTCCATTGCGCACCCTCTACAAACGACCGATTTTTAAACCTTTCCCATTTGGTACGAGAAAAGCGATCCTCATAATCACCAATACCCACCACGATCGCGTCCCCGTCGCGCGTGATCGCGGCCCGTGCCGGCTCGCCGCCGCACGGCACAAGCAGCACATCACTGCGCGCGCCCGCGAAACCCAGGCCCAGGCAGTGGATCGTGCCGTAGTCGGCCTGCCGCGTCACCGGGTCGGGGATCCGGGCGCGGCCCGCCGAAAGCTCGACCGTGGCGGGGTCGGCCGGCAGCACGAGCAAACCGGCCGTGCGGAAACCCTCCCCGTCGCGCGACCACTCCCCCAGGCCGTGCAGCCGCCACCCGAACCCATCCGCGGCAAGAAGGTCCGAGATCAGCCAATAGCACGGCTCGCCCCGGACGAAGACGACGCGACGGTCGTGGCGCGCCGGATAGCCGTCGTGATGCGCCGAGAAAACGTCCAGCCGCGGCAGCGTGGCGAAGGTGTCGAGCACGACCGTGCGCTCCGTGGACAGCTCGGCACCGGGCGGCTGGATCGTGTTGTGGCCGCGCGTGGCCTGAAACCAGTCGTAGTAACCGGGGTCGTCGTAGGACGGCGGGCAGCCCGCCTCCCACGCCAGCGGGACACCCCTGGCGGCGATGACGAAGTCGAGCGCGGCGTGATGGCTGTGCGACTCCAGCTCGTGCCCGACGTGCGGGCCGTAGTTGACGACCGTCTGCACGTCCTCGCCGCGCAGCACCGCGTATTGGCTCGTGGTCAGGAGGCGGGATCGCCGGCCATCCAATGTGGAGATCGGCTGACGCGACGGCCCGGGCGGGAGCCACGAAAGCTCCTCGGTCACCTCGGCGGGAGTGAGCCATTGCCGAGCGAGGTCGCCATAGCCCCGGCCCGGGTAGAAGTGGTCGCCACGCAGGAGCATTTTCGCCGGCCACACCACGTTGCTGTCCTGCAGGTGCGGGATCCAGCCCGCGCCCGTGGACAGCGCGACGAGCCAATCGTGCATGGCCCGGAAGCGTTCGTCGGCGACCAGGCTCCAATCCAGACCCTGCTCCCCCATGACCGCGACACGGTGGAGCGCCTCCAGGCACATCGTGTGATAGCCGGGCGAACGCTCGTGATGCCCGCCGTCGGCATAGAAGTCAAGCTCCAGGTGGTCGAGCAGCCGTTGGCGCGCACGCTCGATCCAGGACACCGACTCACTCAGCTCCGGGAAGACCCACGCCACGTGCAGCAGCTCGGCGACGCTGAACAGCTGCCAGTTGCCATGCCGGAAGCTGTCGTGCTCCTCGAACGCCCAGCGGGCCCCGCCGACGATCGACTTGACCAGCTGCGCCCAGCGCGGCTCGGACAGCCGATCCCCCAGCACGGCAAGCGCCTTGACGAACACGGCGGAGCGGCTGCCCACCCCGAGCGAGTACCAGATGACATCCAGCCCCGGCCAGTCGCCGACCACGTCGTCGCGGCAGTCGTACCACTGACCGAAGAAACGCTCGAAGCACTCGGCATACTTCACCTCGCCGGTCAGCGCCGTCGCCTGGATCAGCGGGCCGAGCCAGTTGAGGTAGTGGAAGCCGTAAAGCCGGGAGCGCCCGAGCCCACGGTCGAGGAAGTCGACCTCGCGCGTGAGCAACGCCTCGGCCTCCTTGAGCACCGCCGGCCCGCTCGCCGGGTCTGCCGCCGCCCACCGGGCCGGATCCCACACCGGCCGCCGGCGATCCGGTTGGGACAGCAGAGCCCGCAGCTCGCGCAGCGACGAAACCCCGAAGGCGGCAGCCAGATCCGCGTCCGGGATGTGCCGCATCCGCTTCTCGTCGATGTGCGGCGGCTTCTCCACGCTTGACGTCATCGGTTGCCTCCCAAAGGATCCGGTGCGACATCGACCGGTGCGCCGGAGGCGATCGACTCGTGCGCCGCCGCGAGCACCGCGGTCACGTGCCGGGAGCTGGCGACGCTCACCAACGGCTGCTGACCCGTGCGGGCGCACGCCACGAAGTGGTGGATCGCGTCCCGGTAGGCCCCGGCGGGCCAGCCGTGCACCACCCGCTGGAGCATGTTGCGCGGGTAAAGGTAGGCCTGCTCGGTGGCGATGGTGATGCCTTCCTTCTGCCGGTCGAGCTGGATCACCCCGCGCTCGCCGGCGACCGTGACATAGCTGTCGACGACCGTGGGGAACGTGTTGGGATAGATCCAGGCCGACTCGAAGGTGGCGACCGCCCCGCGCGAGAAGTGCGCCTGGATCTGGATCGCGTCCGGGGTGTCGATCCCGATGGCGCGCAGCTTCCCGGAGCGTGCGGTCGCGAACACCCGCGTGATGTCGTCGTCCATGAGCCAGGTCATCAGGTCGATGTCGTGACTGGACAGAAACCAAGCGCACGTCGTCTCCGCCGCCCACGAGATCATCTCGGTGGGGACGTGAATCGTGTCGTCCTTGCGGGCGTAGGCCACGACGGGCTGCCCGATCTCGGGCATCTTTTGTTTCGCCTGAGCATACGCCGGTACCCAACGGTGGTTGAAAAGGCACATCGCCCGGACATCGTTTTCCTTGATGGCGGCGGCGGCCGCGTCGGCGCCCGGCACATCGGTGGTGAACGGCTTTTCCACCAGGATGTGCAGGCCCGCCTTGGCCGCCGCCACCATCATCTCCGCGTGCGAGTGGTCGGGGGTGGTGATGCTGACCGCGTCGACCTCGCCCGAGTCGATGAGCGCCTGTGCGTCATCGAAGACTGCGGGCGATCCGGCCGTCGACGCGGCCAGCCGCTCGGCTGATTTCCTTGTGCGGCTGGCGATCGCGGTGACGGCGGCGTCCGGGTGCGCGACTAGCACCTCGGCGTGCCCGGCCGCCATGATGCCGGCCCCGATGATCCCGACCCTGAGCATGCGTGGTTCTCCCCTTGTTTCGGCTGGGTTCGGCTAGCTTTCGGCCAGCTTGGTGTTCCAGGCCTTTTCTGCCGCCGCGAGTGCCTCAGTGGCGCTTTGCTGCCCCTGCAGGAAGCCGCGGACCTGTTCGGCGAGCAGTTCCCAGAGCTCGGAGTCGCGGCTGGTGCCCAGCGAGCCGTCGATGAGGTTGGGCAGCTCCGAGACGATCACCTGCCGCGCCTTGTCGATCGGCTCGCTGCCCGTGGCCTGGGTGAAGAAGGGGTCCTTGGCCGCGGTGACGGTCGACGGATAGATCGTGACGAGCTTGCAGAAGGCGAGCTGGTTGGCGCTGTTGGTGACGAACTTGATGAACTCGGCCGCCGCCCGCTTGTGCTTGGACCTCGCCGGCACGACAAACGTCTGCTGTGCCAGCAGAAGGTATTTGCCTTCCCGGTTTTGCAGCGCGGTGGTGATGACCAGGTCGTTGTAGACGTCGGGCGCGTTCTTCTTGGTGTTGAGCAACACGAAGGGAAGCGCGTTGGCCATGAAGGCCAGCTGCGAGTTGTCGAGGTTCTGCGGGTAGTTGCGGGTGTCCTTGGTGACCGCTCCCGGCGCGATTCCCTTGCCGTCATAGACCTTCTTGAAGGACTCCAGGATCGCGGCGGCTGCCGGGGTGTTGAACGCCGCCCGCTTCTTGTCCGCCGAAAGCATCGGGATCCCCATGGTGGCAAGCTGCTGGTAGCCGGGGATCTCGTTCACGCCGTAGGTTTTGGTGGTGTCGTAGACCTTCTGGGCGAGCGCGAGCACTTCCTCATAGGTCTTGGGCGGGTTGGCGGCGCTGAAACCGGCCTTGTCCACGACCGACTTGCGATAGATGCCGACCGGTGCGCCGCCGTTGTACCACGGCACGGCATAGAGCTTGCCCTCGCGGCGCAGCGAGTTGATCAGGTTCGGCTGGAAGTCGGCCAGGTCCTCCGGCTTGAGCAGGTCGTCGATGGCCGCCAGCGAGGGGATGAACTTGCCCAGGTTGCCCGAGTCGAGGTTGACCGCATCCGGCAGGGTGCCGCTGGCCACGGCGGCCAGCAGTTTGGTCGAGATCTCGGCGCCGGGCACGTCCACCCAGTTGATGGTCACCTTCGGGTGCTGCTGCTGGTATGAATTGATGAGCCCGGTGATGTAGTCGTTGTAGTTCTT
>JBIOYB010000675.1:0-5929 GCA_044869915.1 Allorhizocola sp. | reverse complement strand
GACCGCTCGGTGAGCGCTTTGGCGAGCGAGGCGAGCGTTTCCCAGTCGGCCAACGCGAGCGAGCGGGGATCGTCCAGTTCGTCTTCGGCTTTCTGGTACTCGCGTTGCCAGTTGCTCACGTTGGCCGGGTTCCGCTCGATGATCCCATCCCTGACTGCCTGCTCGGCTACGCGCTTGAGCACGGCGAGGCTGTTCTTTACCGTGGATCGGCCGCATTCGTCAGCGATCCATGCGTGCACGGCGCGGTCAACGGTGCCGTTGGTCAGGGTCCGCAGCTGGATATGCCCGAGAGAGGGCACGACGCGCTTCCGCCAGCCCGCGAGGTAGGGGTCTAAGGTCTTCTCTTCGAGCCCGCGAAGAGCAAGCGCCATAATGCTTTCGCCGTACTCGGCCAGGGTCATCGTTGCCGCCTGTGGATCGATCCCACCGTTGGCGGCCTTGTGCATGCTGGCGATCCAGTCCAGCGCTTCGTCTTCGGTCGCTGCCGCGATTGACTTTGACCTTCTTCCACCGGTTACCGGGTCACTCCACCGAACCCGTGCGCGGTATGGCCGGGCACCCTGCCGGATCTCGATATCGTCGGTGAGCTTTACCCCGAGCGGGATGGCGACTGCCTTGGTCAATTGGCACCGCCGGGAACGGTGCGCCGGGACATGAGCCACGCCTTCACATCACTTGCGCTGTAGAGCGTTACGCGGTCGGACACCTGAATAAAGGGCGGCCCCTGAAGCGGTTCCACTGTCCGCCAGCGCCGTACCGAGGACGGGTCCACGTGCAGCAGCTCTGCCAGTTCCTCAGTGGTGAGAAAGCCCTTGGGGAGGTTGGCCAGCGGGGCGTCACCGTCCGCCGCGCTGACCACGACCCGCCGCACAGCGCGGCGATGATGAGCGCTCAGCAACGAGCGGGAAAGTAGGTGTCTGGTCATCTTTCGCTCCTAAAGGGGATCGTGGCGCTGGCGGTTCCTGTCTGTTGGCCCGCTGAGAGCCTCTTTGGGTCAAGATTTGGGCTGTGCCGGATAGCTGGGCTGCGCTCACCCGGAGCACATTTGATGGCACCGTCGATGTAAACGCGTTCCAATGTGGAGGGTGGGCGGTCGGGGTATGGGCGGCTGACGGTATGGATGTCGAACACTGTGGCCAGCGCGGCGAGCATGGCGTGGTTTTCCGGTGGGGTTCCGTGGAGTCTGATTCGCACTGTGGAGCGCCTTTCGGGGGTAGGGGTGTCCTCGTTGTGGCCGAGGCGGTCAGGGGGCGTCGGCGGGTTTGAAAATCACGCCGTTTGGGGTGCGGAAGCTGATCCGTTCGACGCGGCCTGAGCTGTGCCATCTGACGTCGGCTTAGGTCTTGCCGGCCGCGAGCACCTTGCCCGATGACGATGTCTCCGGAGTTGAGTTGGGACTGGGCGGTGTCTCCGCGCTTGGGCACGTACTTACTCATTTCGGTCCTCCTGGGTTGGGTCTGAGCCGTAGGAAAGGCCGCGGTGGTGGTTGGGAAGAGGGCGGCCTGTGGAAGCGCTGTGGAGCCAAGATCCAAATATGGTTACGGTGTGTGACGGATGTTGGTGGGTTGTTGTTGTGGTTGTGGCTGGGCCGGAAACATCTCCGCAGCTCCCCAACTCCGCAAATGTGGCTCTGGCCTGGTGTTTTGGTTGCGGAGATAGGTGGGGAGATGCCTCCCTCATCTCCGCAGTGGGCCGCTATCTCCGCAGAAGTTGCAGGAGATACGGAGATGGACTGACTTCTATCGGGAAGATCTCCGCAAGCAAACGTGCAGGTAGATGATGGTTTTGCGGAGTTGCGGAGCTGCGGAGATAGATTCCGGGTTTCGCCCCGAAGTCGGTTGCCGGCTACTGAGTGTGATCGCCTTGGGGGGCCTGTTCGGGCCAGAAGACGCCTCGGTCACCGCGGCTGTTTTTGCCGGAGCGGATGACGTAGTTGCCGCGCCACCGTCCGGATTGGCCGGTGAGCATCCGGCCCAGCCCGAGCGCATTGGGGAGGCGGCCGGAGGGGTTGGTGATGAACTGGCCTTCCCACCGATCGGTGGTGGTCCCGGCGAACTGTTCAGGTTCGGCGTCCTGGCGCAGTTCGGCAGCGGTCATGGGTTTGCTGCCGTGCCGCTGGTACCAGGTGGCGATGAAGCCGTGCCAGCGGGTTTCGTCTTCATCGACGGCCCGCACGTCGGCGGCGTTGGCCAGGAACCCGCCGATGCTGTGCCAGCCCAGAAACCCGCCCATGGCTTGCGCCCAGGGAGTGAACTGACGCATGGAATGCTGCGGGTTGCGGTGAGCGCCGCCGTTGGTCCAGTCCAGGATCAGCACGAGCAGATGCCACAACACCCGCATCTGGTTGCGCGGCATCGTGATCCACTGATCGAGGTGGGGGATGCCAAACGCGGTTTGGTCACGTAGTTCCGGGCGGGGCATGTCCGGGTCGAGGTGTACTCGCACGGTGCGGGAGGCCATGTCGCCGCCGACTTGCAGGTTGTTGCCGGTGGCCATCCACAGCCGGTCGTTGACCGCGGACAGGGACCGGGAAGCACCGAGGAGCCGGTCGGACCACACCCCGGCGGTGACCAGCCCGGCCAGCGTGGCGGAGTCGATGACCGTGCCCTCGGCCAAGTTGTCCCAGATCACCACCCCGACCTGATCGGCCAGCACCGACGTGATCTGCTTACGCAGCTCCTCCTCCGCGTACGGCCAGATCATCACCTTCTGGCCGTAGAGCATCCCCGGCCCGCCAGTGAGGATGCTTTTGCCGGAGGCGGGCATGGTCGCGTCGATGAGCGCGAACGGGGTCAGGCTGCGGGTGAAATGCCGCAGGATCGGGGTGGCCAAAAGGGCGAGGTAGTTGGCCCGGTCCGCCTCCGATGCCCAGGGGAAGTCGCGCAGCACCTTGCCGAGCAGGAAGTCGCGGGCGGCATCTACCTGCTCGGCGGTGGGTGTGTCCGGCACCGGGGGAAGGTCCACTTTGGACGCGAGGTAGAGGCCGGTGGCCGGGTCGTAGCCGGGCTGCTGCAGCAGGGTGCCGTCCCGGCGCAAAACGGGGGCGCCGATGATGCCGTGCAAAGCGGGGACACCGGGCCAGGTTTTGGTGGCCAGGACCGCCGACAGTGCCTCCCGCGGCGGTGTGACCTCTTCCTCGTAGAGTTCGACTCCGCCTTCGGTTTTACGGGTCCGTAGCCTAAACAGGTAGGTGTGCTGGGCCAGCAAGCCGGCCAGCGAGGCTGGGGTGACCGGGCTCGCGGCGACTGGCAGCGGCGAGTCCTCATCGGCGGCTGCGGTGGTGGCGCTGCCGGAGACGGCTTCCATGTGCACGAGGTCCCCGGCCGACACGTAGGTGCCGGGCAGCAGCCCGCCAGCCAGTTCGGTGCGCAGGGTCCGGATCGTGTCTGGGCCGGTGCCGACCTGGACGCGGGGCACGCTGGTCCGGCCGTGGCCTGCCACCGGGGCGTACTCGATATCGTTGGTATCGCTGGTGGTCACAGGATCGGTGGTGGTCACAGGCGGACTCCTTCTGCCCTGAAACCGCCAGCTATGGCGTTGCGGGCGTCACGTTCGCTTTGCTTGGCGTCGGTGGTGGCGGTGTGCAGCAGCGCGGCCACCGCCCCGTGCTGCTCGATCGCTCCAGCGGCGACCATCCGCGCCACACCGCGGGCGCAGCCGTACAAGGTGACCCGCCGCGCCCCCTCGGGTGCGTCACGCAGTCTTCTGATCAGCGTGTCGAGCAGCCGATCCGGGAACGGGAACTCGGCAATAGAGCGCAGCCGCGGCCGGGCCGGCGCCGCAGCTGCGGTGATGGCCGCTACTGCCTTGATCCGCTGCTGCAGCGGGGGAGGCACCTCCTGCACAGGTCCTTGCCGCGCCCACTGGTAGGGCACCCGGCTCACGGGATGCAGCGACGGGGCGAGCACGGCATAGCCACCATCGGCCTTGATGTCGATCCCGGCCGCCAGCTTGCCCTGTGAACAGGGCAGGTGTTGGCCGGGGTGGCGGTAGAACAGGTGGATCCCGCCGCCGCCGGTGCGCGCCCACGCCGTGGGCGGGCACAGACCTTCGGCCACCAACTGTTGCAGGGACTGAAGGCCGCCTTTACCGGCATCAGCGTCCACCACGACCAGTTTCGAGGCGGCCCCGGTGCGCACGGCCAGCATCGGGCACCGCACCGGCACCCGAAACATCGCCTCCACCCGGTCCGGGTCGGTCGTCGCCGCGTAGAAACCGTGGCACGTCAGGCATGTGCAGCCTTGCGGGTCGTGTGCGCCCGGCTGGCCTTCCTTTGGGCAGCGGCGGCAGTTGGCCAGCGGGCGTTTAGCGCTCAGGAGGAACACCGGCCAGCCCTGTGCGGCGTAGCGAAGCGCAGCCGCCCGAAGTGATGAGTGCACCGCAGGTGCTCCTTTCTGGGTTTCGGGTTCGGATCAGCAGCCGGTCAGCTGTGACGTCGCGCGGCGATCAGCTCACCCATCCGGCACAGGGTGACCGGTGTGGCGCCAAGGGCTATCGCCTTGCGCCGGATGCTGTCGGTGACGTCGTAGTGCCAGTGCGGGCACGGATCGCAGCCGGAATGCTTGCAGCGGGCCTGAAACCAGGCTCGGCGTAAACCGAGCCGGGCCGCGAAGGCGTGTAGCTCGTCGATGTCGTCGGCGGTCAGATGCGACCAGCGGCCCGAGATCCGGCCGACTCTGGCCGGGACACGGAAATCATCCACATAGACCGTCATCACGGCGACCGTCCGTCAAGCGCGGCGGTGAAGGCGAACCTGGGGCCAGAGGTTGACCGGCTCATCGATAGCCCGCCCTGCGCCTGCGGGCCAGCCGCTCGCAGCCGACAGCGTGACCGGCCTCGGCGTCAGGCCCGTTGTCCGGGTGGGATTCGGCAATGTGCTGCCCGCAGGTCCAGCAACGCCATCGTGCGTTGTCGCGTTCGTAGCTGGGCGACCAAGGGATCTGTTCGCCGGGCATCACGCCATGAGCGGCGTAACGCCATGCGGCCAACCCGAGCTTCATCTCTTCCCGCGCGGCGGTCTTGACGAACTGCTCGCCGAGGGCTTTACCGATGTTGGTCCACGACTCGCCCATGCCGCGGGCGTGCGCGATCGCCTCTTTCTCCAGATGGCGAGCTTCGGCGGCGATGACCCGGGCGGCCTGGATGGCCGGCAGCGGTAGTGGTTCTCGGCTGGTGCCCCATATTTCTTCGGCGCCGGGCCACGGCGGCCGGGTCTGGAACGCTTGCGGGTCCAGATCGGTCACGAAATCGTCCACTGCCCGGTCTAACGTGTGGCGAATCGCCCTGGCACGCAACGCTTCCGGGGTGTCGCCAGGTCCTTTGTGGAGATTGGATGGCTTCATCGGTGCGCTCCTGTACTGGGTGGTGTGTAGATGACGTCGCCGGTCGCGGTGTCGATGACCCGGGCGCGGATGCCGCCGGCGTGTAGCCGGTCGGCTTGGAGCCGTGCCAGGCCGGGGCTGGCCGCGTTGCGGATGATGCGTTCGGTGCACCAGATCCAGACACCGTCACGGCGGTGCTGGATCTGGACTTCATACGTTTTGGTGATCACGTAGGCCATCCGGGGGGATTCTCCTTCTGCTCGGCCTTCTGCTCGGCGCGTTGCAGTTGCACCCGCCACACCATCACCTGCGGGTCGTAGCTGCCGTTGATCTGTGTGAATGCGGCCTCGAACGCGGCGATGCTGTCGAACCCCTCACGGCGGGCCTCGTCGGGGCTGAGGCGGCCCAAGGGAATCAGCCGGACGCTGAGCACGCGTGCCCGGCCGATGGCAGGTTTGCCCCGGCCGGGGCAGATGGCGTAGTCGCGGCCGATGGTGAGTTTGCAGCCGGCGGCGTTCCATGGTGAGCGTGGGTTGCTGCTGGCGATACGGCGTGTGACGGTCTTCTTCCCGGCTATGACGAGCCGTGCGAGGTGCGGCTGAAAGTTC
>JBIOYB010000674.1:0-46915 GCA_044869915.1 Allorhizocola sp. | reverse complement strand
GGCGCGTTCTTGGTTGGTCTGAGTCCTTGGCTGCCAGGCCGTAACACTCCCTGTGGGCTTAGGCGCCACAAAGCAACCCCCCGCCCCCACCTCGCGTCACCCACGCCTACGCCCACCTACTCCGAGGCCAAGATCCCGTAGAGGCGCCGCTTGGTGTCGGTGAGGATTTCGAGGGCTTGGCGGCGCTGGTCGTCGGTGCCGGTCATGCTGACCTGGCGCAGCGCCTGCATGATGCCGAAGCCCGCCTCGCGGAACTGCTGGGCTTGGGCCAGGCGGCCCTCGTCCAATCCGCGCCATGGATGGTCGGCGCTCTCGGCCTCGGCGCGCCCCGTGTCGGTGAGGGTGAAGCGCTTGCGGCCCTCGGACTCCTCGCTGACGATGAGGCCCTCGTCCTCTAGCAGCTGGAGTGTCGGGTAGATCGAGCCCGGGCTGGGTCGCCAGACCCCGCCGGTGCGCTGCTCCAGCTCGGAGATCATCTCGTAGCCGTGCATGGGGCGCTCGAGGAGCAGGGAGAGCACTGCTGCGCGGGTGTTGCCGCGCCGGCCCCGGCCTCGACCGTGGCCGTGTCTATGGTCACCGCGCTCCCAGCCTGGGTCGAATCCGAAGGCCCGGCGGCGGTGAATGCGCATTCCGTCCCTGATGTTGCCTCTGAACATGTCGTCCTCCTGTCGGTGTGTTATCGGCGATGTGTTAACGATATATCGCTAACCTGTCGAGTGCAAGGGTGACCCCCGGAAGTGCCTGAGATCTCTGGCGGGAGCAAACTAGGCTGGTGCGCATGCTCACCGTGCCGGTGCGACAGCTGCGGGAGGCAGACCGGGCCGCTGTGGAGAGGGTGCTTGGCGCCCATCCGATCGTGGCCGCCCAGGTTGCCGAGCGGGTGGTGACGCATGGCCTCGGGTGGCGCGCCGACGGGCGGCTGTTTGGTTACGGCGGCAATCTGAGATCGGTGGACTCGCTGCTGTGGTGCGGCGGGCAGGTGACGCCGATCGCCGCCGACGAGGCCGCGATCGCGGGGTTTTCCGACCTGGTGGAGGGCTGGCCGCGGGTGTGCGCGTCGCTGGTCGGGCCGGCCGATGGGGTGCTCGCGATGTGGGCGCGGTTGCGCCCGAGCTGGGGTCCGTGCAGGACGGTCCGCGAGGAGCAGCCGCTGATGTTGGCGGACAAGCCGCCCGCGCAGCGGGGGGATCCGCTGGTGCGCCCGGTGCGGCCGGATGAGGTGGACGTGTTGTTCCCGGCTTCGGTGGCTATGTATACCGAAGAGGTTGGGGTTTCGCCGCTGGGGGATGACGGGGGCCGGGGATATCGGTCGAGGGTGCGCGAGTTGGTCGAGAAGGGACGCGCATATGCCCGGGTCATCGATGGGCAGGTGGTGTTCAAGGCGGAGCTGGCCGTGATCACCCGGCACACCGTGCAGCTGCAGGGGGTTTGGGTCCATCCGGAGTGGAGGGGCCGCGGCGTGGCCCGGGCCGGGCTCGCGACCGTGGTGCGGGAGGCGCTGCGCAGGCATGCGCCGACGGTGAGCCTGTATGTGAACGCGTTTAACGAGCCCGCGCGCAAAGTGTATGCACGGCTCGGGTTTCGGCGAGTGGGCACTTTCGCGACCGTGCTGTTCTAAGATCACTACGGAGGGTAGTGGTGGAGGGACGGGATGGGGCGGATCGTTAAAAAGCTTTCCGACAGTACGAGTAAGTACTACTGGTATCCCGGAGAGAAGCAGGAGTGGGTCCGGGCCTGTTTGGCATTGGCGGTCGGCGGTGGTGCGGCCGCCCTTTTGATGCTTCTGACGCGCAACAGCCTGGCGGCGGTGGTGGTCGGGTGCGCGGCGACGCTTACCGTGGCGGGGTTCAACTTTGGGCGCCGGGATGCCAAGGCGGTGGCCGGCTTCCCGAAGATGAGCGACAAGGCGGCGAAGCGGGCGGCGATCGTCTACTCCGGACGTGCGGTGTGGCGGGGGATGGTGCAGGGCTTGGGCGCCGCGCTGGCCGCGGTGGTCGTGCTCAACGTGATGCACGCGGGCTGGCTGGCCGACTGGGTGCTGCCGCTCGTGCCGGGCGTGGCCGGTGCGTTGGCCCATCAGGTGGGGATGGTGTGGGACCGGCTCGGGACCACGGTGGCCGCGCCGAAGCCGGCGAAGGCCGCCGAGGCCGCGCCGAAGAGTAATTGACTCGCGTGACGCCGACCCGGTAGACAGATCACTTATGTGGTCTGCGGAGCAGTTGCGCACCCGGGTCGAGCTCGGCGAGATCGACACCGTGATCCTGGCGATGGTCGACATGCAGGGGCGGCTGCAGGGCAAACGCTTACACGCCAAGTACTTTTTGGACGAGGTCCTGCGGCACGGGAGCGAGGCCTGCAACTACCTGCTCGCGGTGGACGTGGAAATGACACCGGTTTCGGGTTACGCGGTGTCCGGGTGGGAGCGGGGATATGGGGACTTTGTGCTCAAGCCCGATCTGCGCACGCTGCGGCCGGTGCCGTGGCTGCCGGGGACCGCGCTGGTGCTGGCGGATGTGACGTGGTTGGACGGCAGCCCGGTCACCCAGTCACCGCGGCAGGTGCTGCGGCGGCAGTTGGATCGGCTGGCCGAGCTCGGGCTGCAGGCTTTCGTGGGTACCGAATTGGAATTCATTGTTTTTGAAGAGAGCTACGAGGCGGCGCAGCGGATGCGCTACCAGGGGATGACCCCGGCGAATGGGTATAACGTCGACTATTCGCTGCTCGGGACGACCCGGGTGGAGCCGTTGCTGCGGGCGATCCGGCTGGGCATGGCCGGGGCGGGACTCGAGCCGGAGAGCGCCAAGGGCGAGTGCAACCTGGGGCAGCACGAGATCGCCTTCCGGTACAAGGACGCACTGACGACGGCCGACAACCACTCGATCTACAAGCACGGGGCGAAGGAGATCGCTTCGGCGCAGGGGTGCTCGCTGACGTTCATGGCCAAGCCCAACGAACGCGAGGGCAACTCGTGTCACATCCACTTCTCGTTGCGGGATGGGGAAGGCAAGCCGGTGATGGCGGCGGGCGACGGGTTGTCGCGGCTGGGGGAGCAGGTGCTCGCGGGGCTGCTGGCGACGACGGCCGAGTTCAGCGTGCTGTACGCGCCGAATATCAACTCCTACAAGCGTTATCAGCCGGGATCGTTCGCGCCGACGGCGCTGCGGTGGGGGCGCGACAACCGGACGTGCGCGCTGCGGCTGGTCGGGCACGACGCGTCGCTGCGGGTGGAGCACCGGGCCCCGGGGGGTGACGTGAACCCCTATCTGGCGGTGGCGGCGCTGATCGCCGGCGCGCTGCACGGGATCGAGAGGGAGCTCGCGCTGGAGCCCGTGTTCGAGGGGAATGCCTATGCGGACGCGTCCGCCCGGCGCATCCCGTCGACCCTCAAGCACGCGCTGAGCCTGTGGGGCGCGTCGACCGTGGCGCGCGAGGCGTTCGGCGATGATGTGGTGGCGCACTACGCGCACGCGGCGCAGGTCGAGGTGAGCGCGTTCGACGCGGCCGTCACCGATTGGGAGCTGATGCGGGGGTTTGAGCGCCTGTGAGGATCATCGATCCCGCGACGGAGGAGGAGATCGCGGTCGTCGAGCCGGGATCGGTGTCCGAGGCGGTGCAGCGGGCGTCGCGTGCCTTCGAGAGCTGGCAGCGGGTGGCGCCGGGGGATCGAGCGAGGCTGCTGCGGCGCTTCGCATCCGTTGTGGACAGTCACATCGACGAGCTGGCCGAGATCGAGGTGCGCAACTCGGGACACACGCCCGGCAACGCCCGCTGGGAGGCGGGCAACGTGCGCGATCTGCTCGACTACTACGCGGGCGCGCCAGAACGCTTGTGCGGCAGACAGATCCCGGTGGCAGGCGGCTGGGACGTGACGTTTCACGAGCCGATGGGTGTCGTGGGCGTCATCGTGCCGTGGAATTTTCCGATGCCGATCGCGGGGTGGGGGTTCGCGCCCGCGCTCGCGGCCGGCAACACGGTGGTGGTGAAGCCGGCCGAGCTGACGCCGCTGACCGCGATGCGCATCGCCGAGCTGGCGCTGGAGGCCGGCCTGCCGGAGGGCGTGCTGACGGTCGTGCCGGGGCGGGGCAGTGTGCAGGGGCGCGAGCTGGTGGCGCATCCGTTGGTACGCAAGGTGTGCTTCACCGGTTCGGTGGAGGTCGGCAAGGAGATCATGGCGGCGTGCGCGCGCGACCTGACGCGGGTCACGCTCGAGTTGGGTGGCAAGTCGGCCACGCTGTTGTTCGCCGACGCCGATCTGGAGCGGGCGGCGGCCGCGTTGCCGGCGGCCGTGTTCGACAACGCGGGGCAGGACTGCTGCGCGCGGTCGCGGTTGCTGGTCGAGCGCTCGGTGCACGACCGCTTCCTCGAGCTGCTTGAGCCGCACGTTCTCAACTGGCGGGACATGGGGCCGCTCATCTCGGCGGGGCATCGCGAGCATGTAGCGTCCTATGTGGACGACCCGCTGATCCAGGGCGAGCGAAGGCAGGGGCCAGGCTTCTGGTTTCCCGCCACGGTTTTGCGGGCACAACCTTCCGACAGGCATTGGAATGAAGAAGTGTTTGGGCCGGTGCTCTCGGTGATGCCGTTCGACACCGAGGACGAGGCCGTCAGGCTCGCCAACGACACGCCGTTCGGGCTGTCCGGGTCAATCTGGACGCGCGACCTCGGCCGGGCGCTGCGCGTGTCGCGGGCGGTCGAGGCGGGCGTGCTCAGCGTCAACTCACACTCCTCGGTGCGCTACTGGACGCCGTTCGGCGGGGTCAAGCAGTCGGGCCTCGGGCGCGAGCTCGGTCCCGACGCCCCGCTGGCGTTCACGGAAACGAAGAACGTCTTCCTGAGCTCGGAGGTGTGAGGGTGCGTCGGTTGGAAGGGCGTGTGGCCGTTGTCACAGGGGCGGCATCGGGCATCGGTGCGGCGACCGTCAAGCGGTTCGCGGCCGAGGGCGCGCAAGTTGTGAGCGTGGATCTCAATGAGACCGGGGGCGATTTCGTCCGGTGCGACATTTCCGACGAGGAGCAGGTCAAGGCGCTCTATCGCGGGATTGTTGAGCGGCTCGGCCGGGTCGACATCGCGTTCAACAACGCGGGCATCTCGCCGCCCGACGACGATTCCATCTTGGATACTGGGATCGACGCCTGGCAACGTGTGATGCAGGTCAACGCGACAAGCGTTTACCTGTGCTGTAAACACGTGCTTCCATACCTGCTTGATGCGGGTAAGGGATCGATTATCAATACAGCGAGCTTTGTCGCTCTAATGGGTGCAGCGACGAGTCAGATTGCTTACACCGCAAGCAAAGGCGCCGTGCTTTCGATGACCCGAGAGCTCGGTGTGCAGTTCGCCAGACAGGGCGTCAGGGTCAACGCATTGTGCCCCGGACCAGTGGCAACCCCACTGTTGATGGACCTATTCGCCAAAGACCCAGAGCGAGCGGCTAGACGACTTGTCCATGTGCCTATGGGCCGTTTCGCCGAAGCCGACGAGATCGCCGCGGCGGTAGCGTTCCTCGCCAGTGATGATTCTTCTTTCGTAACCGCCTCCCAGTTCGTCGTGGACGGGGGCATTACCGGGGCATATGTGACACCGTTGTGAGCGATGTGAACAGACCTTTGATCGGGATCACGACCTATTTGGACGAGACCCGGTTTTCCGTGTACGACACCGTCAGCGCAGTGCTGCCGTGGACCTATGTGGAGCAGGTGCGCTCCGCGGGTGGTCGCGCGGTCCTCGTGCCTCCCGAGCCGGACGGCGGCGTGGAAGTGCTCGAGGCGCTCGATGGCCTGATCATCGCCGGCGGCGCGGACGTCGAGCCGTACCGCTATGGCGAAAAGCCGTCCCCCCATCTCGGCGGCGTCTGTCCGGAGCGCGACGCGGGCGAGCTGCCCCTGGTGCGTGGCGCCCTGCGCAACGGGCTTCCGTTGCTCGGCGTCTGCCGAGGCATGCAGCTGATGGCCGTGGCCGGCGGAGGCAAGCTGCACCAGCACCTGCCCGACGTGCTCGGCCACGACGGTCACCGGATCCCCGGCCACGCGAAGGTCTATACGGAGCACACGGTGCGCTTCGCACCCGGCTCCCGCTGCCGCGAGCTGTTCGGGCCGGAGACGCTCGTCAACTCCTACCACCACCAAGGCGTGTCCGACCCGGGTCGGCTCCTGCCCACCGGCTGGTGCCCCGACGACGACCTCATCGAGTCGCTGGAGCATCCCGACCACCCGTTCGCGGTGGGTGTGCAGTGGCATCCGGAGGACATGAGCGGGCCGCTGTTCGGCGCCCTGGTCGAGGCCGCGGCCCGATCGCGGGCCGCGAGGAGTGCTCTCGTCACGGTTTGATCGCCGGGTTCGCCAAGTAGAGTCGGGTGTATGACGGTGCGTGCTGCGTTGACCCCGGGGAAGCTCTCGCCTTGGCGGGAGGTGCCTGCCTGGATTCCCAGGCCCGAATATGTCGGTCGCCGGTCGGCCGCCCGCTGGGAGGGATCGGCCACGCAGTCGGCCGAGACGATCGAGAAGATGCGGGTGGCCGGGCGGATCGCGGCCCAGGCGGTGCAGTTGGCCGGCGAGCACTGCAAGCCCGGTGTGACGACCGACGAGATCGACCGGGTGGTGCACGAGTTCCTGTGTGACCACGGCGCCTACCCGTCGACGCTGGGCTATCCGGGCCGCAACGCGCCGCCGTTCCCGAAGTCGTGCTGCACGAGCCTCAACGAGGTCATCTGCCACGGCATCCCCGACTCGACCGTGCTGGAGGACGGCGACATCATCAACGTCGATGTCACGGCCTTCAAGGACGGGGTGCACGGCGACACCGACGCGACGTTCTGTGTGGGCGAGGTGTCGCAGGAGGCCCGCCTGCTGGTGGAGCGCACGCACGAGGCGATGATGCGCGGGGCGAAGGCGGTCGCGCCGGGCCGCCCGGTGGGCGTCATCGGCCGGGTGATCGAGTCCTACGCCAAGCGCTTCGGTTACGGTGTGGTGCGCGACTTCGGTGGGCACGGCATCGCCGAGGCATTCCACAGTGGACTGTTCATCCCGCACTACGACAGCCCCGACGCGACCACGATGATGGTGCCGGGCATGACGTTCACCATCGAGCCCATGATCACTTTAGGCACGATCTTCTACAACACGTGGCCCGACAAGTGGACGGTTGTCACCAAAGACCGCAAATGGACGGCTCAGTTTGAGCACACTGTAGTGGTGACCGAGACGGGGCACGAGATCCTGACCCTGCCATGACCACGAGGGGCAAGGAAAGCGTCGAGCACGAGCACGCCGACATCTCCGGCGGCTGGCTACGCCCGGCCGTCTTCGGCGCCATGGACGGCCTCGTCACCAACATCGCCCTGATCGCCGGTGTGGGCGGCGGCGGGGTCGACCGGCACGTGATCATGCTCACCGGCGTGGCCGGGCTCGTGGCCGGCGCCATCTCGATGGGCCTGGGCGAGTTCACCAGCGTGCGCGCGGCCAACGAGCAGGTGGCCGCGGAGGTGGCCAAGGAGCGCCGGGAGCTTGACCGCAACCCGGCGGCCGAGGCGCGGGAGCTCGCCGAGCGCTGGATCGAGCGCGGGTTGTCGCCCGACCTGGCCCACCAGGTGGCGGGCGAGCTCAAGCAAAACCCCGACGAGGCGCTGCGCGTGCACGTGCGCGAAGAGCTGGGCGTCGACCCGGATGCGCAACCGAGCCCGTGGCTGGCGGCCATCTCGTCGTTCCTGTGCTTCTCGGTCGGCGCGTTCGTGCCCCTGATGAGCTACCTGCTGGGCAGCGACTCGCTGTGGCTGGCGCTGGGCATCGGCGGGCTCGGGCTGTTTGTCGCCGGCGCGCTCACGTCGCGCTTCACCGGCAAGTCTTGGTCACTGAGCGGGTTGCGCCAGCTGGCTCTCGGCGCGGCCGCCGCGGCCGCGACCTACCTCATCGGTTCACTGATCGGGGTCAACACGAGTTGACAGGATTTCACACTGGGATGATGGAGCTGACCGCCGACGAGGTGGAGGCGGCGGCGCAACGGCTGCTGGGCATCCCAGCGGCCGAGGTGCCGATGGAGGCCCATCGCCGGCTGCGACCGTCTACAAAGGATGGTCAGGGCGAGCGGAGCATCGTCATCCACAGCGCCACCCCTGTGCTGCGCAACCTGCAGGGCGACCTGGACAAGTTCGCGCACACCGGCGTCGCCGAGGACACCGCGACCTACATGGAGACCCGCGCGGTCACGCTGGCCGAGCCGGGCGACCTCGTGGTCGGGCGGACCGAGCCGTGGCTGGCGGCCGCGCGGGAGGCGGGCATCGAGCCGGTGCCGGTCCCGGGGGACGAGTATTACTACCTGTCCCAGGCGCTGCTGCAGACGATGGTCCGAAGTGGACCCGACGCGCCGGCGGTGAAACGGCTCACCGAAATGCTGCAGGCTTTTCCCGGTACCCAAATAAAGCTTTATTCATTGGATTTGGAGCTGCAGATAGCTCTGCTCTATCTGCGCCGGCTGGCCGGGATCGACGTCGTGCACACCGATGCCAACGGGCCGGAGGTCTCGTCCTACTGGAACACCAAGGAGCCCCTGTATCCGCGCGCGCGGGACGCGGCGACCGTCGATGCCAAGGAGGAGGGCCGGCTCGCGCCGATGCGCATGCGGCTCAAGCTGGATTACGAGGCGCTGCCGGGCTACGCGTTCGATGCCGCGCAACCGGAGGAGCTGCTGCTCGCGGCGCGGCTGATGGGCGAGCGCCACGGCCTGACACGTGCCTGCCTCAAGGCCAGCCGGGGAGGCGGCGGCGCGCGGATAGTGACCGACTTCGACCTCACGAGCGAGCCGGCGCTGCGCCGGTTCGCCGAGACGCACAGCGATGCCGACGACCTGTTCATCGTGGAGGCGCAGGTCTCCTACGACACGGTCGTGGTCGGCGGGCAGCGGGTGCAGGTCGCCCCGTCGGCGCACATCAGGCACGGCAGGCTCGCCGACGGCGTGACGCTGCAGCTCACCTCCGGGACAAACTGGCAGGGCAACATCTATCTCGACCGTGAAGGCTGGGCGGGCCTGGGTCTCGATGACCGGATCTACGACTCGGTGCGGGACACGGTCGAGCGCCTCAGGGCCGCGCTCGGCGGGGAGCTCGTGACGGGCGGGGTGGACTTCGCCGTGGGCGGCGGTGTGGGCAAGGGCGTTGCGGCCATGCAGGATCCCAACCTGTCGTCGCACGGCGCCGAATATCTGCGCCGGTTTGTCGACCGCACGGGCGCGCGCTATGCGGCGACCAAGGTGTTCAAGCCGTCGATCGAGGCCGACCTGCTCACGTTGCGGCCCATGCAGCGGCCGGGGGTCGAGGTGGTCGCGACCGTGCCGGGCACCTGGGGCATGCTGGCCGCGCGGGGAGAAGACCCCGACGAGGCCGTGGCCGAGGCACTGGCGTTTGAGCGGGAACTGGCTAGCCGACGGTTAGCCTAAACACGCGGATTTTCCTTGGCGCGCAACGCTTCTCGTAGGTAGCATAGGGTGGCCACACCTGGGTGGCCAGCTGCCACGCCGCCGCCCGCTCGGCATCGGTCAAAAGCCTTGCGGTGACGGCCTTTTCCCTGCCCTTGACGTTGACCTTCGCCACCGGGTTGGCGATGAGGTTGACCGACCACGCCGGATGGTTGGGGCCACCCCAGTTGGAGCCGATCAGGATGATGTCGTCGCCGTCGGGCACGTAGGCCAGCGGCTGCGGGCGCGGCTGCCCCGACTTGCGCCCGGTCGTGGTCAGGATCAGCGACGGCACGAGCCCCAACGCGACCACCCGGCCACCGGTGAGCTTGGCCATCCCCCGGTCGAGGGGGACGATGGCCTTGCCCAGCCTGGCAAACCAGGCCCGGTGACCGAGTTGTCGCGCGAGTCGCTGCAGCGGCTCCAATGGCATGCGCAAATCTTGCGTTGTCTACAGCCGTCTTTCAATAGGCAATCTGGACCTCGTGAGCAGCCCGGCGCCCGCCATGGCCAACAGCGGGACAGCGATGATCATTGCGGCGACGTCCCACGGGATGACGAATGGAATCGGCGAGTAGGGCACAGACATCCGAGACTGGAAATTATTCAATGCCGTGATGAGTACGGCGGCAGCGCCCAGCCCCGCCACGGCCCCCAGCAGCGCGCCGAGGCCGGAGATCACCCCCGCCTGGCTCAGCGACAGCCGCCTGCGCACCCGCGGCGCCGCACCGACCGACGCGAGCGTGCCCAGATCGGCGCGCGAGTCCGCCGCCGCCAACCCGGTCGCGATGCCGGCCGCGCCCAGTGCGATGAGCGCCGCCACCGCCGCGATCCCCAGCGCCGCGAGGCTGCGCGAATCGTCCGGCCCCCGCTCGACGGCGATGTGGACATCGGAGTCGAGCTGTGCCATGAGCAGGTTCAGCCGCTCCTCCTGTGCCTGGGTGGGCGGGCCGGTCGTGGCGACCACCAGCCCGGTGATCAGCGTGCCCGTGCCCTCCGCCTTGGGCGACAGCATCACCACGAACCCGGGATAGTCGCCCAGATAGTGTCCCTCGACGGTCACGTCCGGCTTGTCGCCGCCATAGGTGCGCAGGGTGATCCGGCCGTCCTTGACCAGCCGATCGTCCGTGGTGACCGCGCCCCCGCGGGCGAGGACCTCGCGCGCCTCGGCGATCCGCCCGGCGTCGGCGCCGGTGAACGCGGCCAGCGTGTCGCCGTCGCTCACGACAACCCCGGCGACGGTGTTGTTGTACATGTGATTGCAGCGCGCGTCCGTGCGGGCCGCCTCCCGCTCCTGCTCGGTGGTCTGCCGGTCCGGGACGAACAGCGGGCATTCGCGCTCAGGGGGGATCACGGGCGAGAACGTCTCCGCGCTCATGTAGCGATGGATCCGGGCCTCGGGCAGGACGCTGCGCACCTTCGACTCGGCCTCCGCCCAGTTGAGCTGCGGCATGCCGGGATCGGCATAGTGCTGCACGACCATGTGGCCCATGGGCAGGCTCGGGTCGTACATGGCTTCGGCCTGCCGCTGATCGCCGGCGAAAAAGATGCCGGCCGCCACCGCGCCGGCGACCGCCGCCATGACCGCCGAGATCGCAGGAGCGGCCGAGGCCCGGTTGCGTGCCGTGTCGCGCAGCGCGAGCCTCGGCGCGAGCGGCAGCCACCGGCCCAGCCGGGCAACCAGCCCCACGAGCGCAGGCGTGACCAAGACCAAACCAAGCTCGGCGAGGACCAGACCGGCCAGCATGGTCGTTTCGTCGAACTCCACCGCGCCGTACGCCGCGATCGCGGAACCGGCCGCGGCCAGGGCCACGCCGAGGAAGATCCAGCGCTTGCGGGAGCGCAGGATGCCGCGCCGGCCGGCCAGGGCCAGCACCACGGGCTGGCGCGCGGCGGTGAACGCGGGCACCAGCGCCGCCAGCATCCCGGTGATCACCGCGAGGCCGGCGATGCCCAGCAGCGCGAGCGGGAAGAAGCGGTAACCGCCGGCCCGTGAGTACGCCAGGTTTTCCTCGATGAACGGGCGGGCGATGAGCGCCGCCACGATCCCGAGGGCGAGACCGGCGACCGCACCGACCGCACCGAGCACGACACCGTCGGCGAGCACGATGCGGCGCAACTGCTTCGGCTCGCCGCCGGCGGCGGCGACAAGGGCGAGCTCGCGGGAGCGGCGGCGGGCGCCGACCGCGAACGCCGGGCCGGCCAGCAGGACGATTTCGAGCAGGGCGAGCCCGGCCACGATCACGCCGACCACCATCTCCTCGGGCCGCATCTCGCCGGGATTGTTGCCGGTGGGCATGTCGCCCGGCGGGTTGAGCACGACCTCGCGGCTGATCACGAGCATGCCGCTCTTGTTGAGCCGCTGGACCTGCGCCCAGTCGATCGGGGCCGGCGTGTCCACGAGCCAGATCCCGCCCTCGCCGCTGCCCTTGGGGAGCACGACCGTCGGCAGGAGCCGGTCCGCGTACTCGACCAGGCCGGTCACCTTGTAGACCCGGTCCGGGCCGATGGCGCTGATCGTGCCGCCGACGCCGACGCCCAACCGTTCGGCGGCGGACGCGTTGATGAGCACCTCGTCGCCGGCGGTGGCGGCGCGCCCCCGCAGCAGATGGAACATGCCGCGCAGCATCGGGTCGGACGCGACGCCGGCCATGGTGCCGAGGTCGCCGATGCCGTTGGGCGTGCGGACCTTGATCGAGGACTCCTCCATCGGCAGCACCCGCGTGCCGGGTGGGAGCAGCGCCAGCAGGTCGGCCTCGGTGGGCGACTTCTCCTGCGCTGAGCCGCCGACCGGGCTGGTGCCGGGCCGGGCCACGGTGCCGTAGTCGCTCCCGTCGGGCAACTGTGTCAGCTCATCGGTGCTGTACCACCTGATGTAGGCGTCGGACGTGCCCAGCCGGCGGTCGAGCCGCTCCTGTGTGGTGAGGGAGAACATGTCGAACAGCACGGCCGCGAACGCCAGCAGCGCGACCGGCAGCCCGATCATCGCGAGCACGAGGCTCGAGCGGCCCTTGGCCTTGCGTGCCTCGCGGCGCGCGATGCGCAGGGCCGGCATCCATCCCCGGGTCATGCGGCCGGCTCCAGCAGCGACTCGGGCCGGGCCAACGGGCCCGAGGTGTCCACAATGGACCCGTCGCGCAGGAAGATCACCCGGTCGGCCCACGCGGCGTGCCGGGCCTCATGCGTGACAAGCACTCCGGCCGACCCGGCGTCCACTCTGGACCGAAGCAGGCGCAGCACCGCCTCGCCCGTCGTGGAGTCCAGCGCGCCGGTCGGCTCGTCTGCGAGCACCAGCCGGCGGTCGCCGATCAGCGCACGGGCGATCGCCACCCGCTGCTGCTGCCCGCCCGACATCTCGTCGGGGAACCGGTCGGCGTACTCGGCAAGCTCCACTTCGGACAGTGCGGCCTCGGCGAGCGGCCGCGCCTTGCGGATGGACATGCCCGACAGCTCCAGCGGCAGGGCCACGTTTTCGGCCGCGGTCAGGCTCGGCAGCAGGTTGAGCGCCTGGAACACGTAGCCCACGCTGTGCCGGCGCACCTCGGCCAGCTGGCGTTTGGTCAATGTGGACAGTGCGCGGCCCTCGACCACGACCGTGCCCTGATCCGGGCCGTCCAGGCCGCCGGCGAGGTTGAGCAGCGTCGACTTGCCGGAGCCGGACGGACCCATCACGGCCACGAGCTCGCCGGCCTGCACCGAGAGGGAGACGTCGCGCAGCGCGTGCACCTGGGTCTCGCCCGTGCCGTGGGTGCGGTAGACCCCTTGCAGCTCAAGCACTTTGGTGTTCATGCTCGGATACCTCCCCGGTCGCTGGACTCGGCTCTGCGGGCGTGTAGCGGACGAGCGCGGACTCGCAATGGTCCAGCCACCGGATTTCCGCCTCGGACTGGAAGATCATCGAGTCGAGGACCAGGCGCCAGGGCAGATCACCGTCGGCCAGCTTGAGACGTGTGTACTCCTGCAGCGCGCGCATGGTCGCCGTGCGCTGGGTCTGCAGGACCGAGCGGACGTCGATGCCGGGCGTGGTCAGCGCGAGCGCGAGCTTGATCGCCAGTTCGTCGCGCGGGCGGCCCGAGCGCTCGATCGGGGTGGTGAACCAGATCGTGAGCTCGGCCCGCCCGCCCTCGGTGATCTCGTAGGGGCGCTGCCCGCCCTCGTTTTCGGGCAGTGCGCGCACGAGGCCGTCGCGTTCCAGGCGGTTGAGGGTGGTGTAGACCTGGCCGATGTTGAGGGGCCAGGTGCTGCCCGTGGACTCTTCGAATTCATTTTTCAGCTGGTACCCGTAACGCGTGCCGCGTTCGAGCAGCGCCAGCAATCCGTGCCGGATGGACATGGATACCGAGTATGCATACCGAGTATGGCGTGCGCAAGCGGGGCAGCTCGCGCCGCTGAGTCCGGGCAGTGCGGCCGGGCTTAAGCGGGCCGGCCGGGGAACGGCTTGGTCGCCGGACTGGTCCCGGCCAGGCGGCGCCAGCGAGTCGCCCGGATCGCGGCGTCGGAGTATGCCTCCAGCGCCGTGCGCCGCTGCGTGCCCTCGACGGTCCTGAGGACCGCGCGCCACGTCGCCGCGACACCGTCCTCGAGATGCACCGCGAGCCGCAACGCCCCGGTCGCGTCGGTGACCGGGAACGGCAGGACATAGCCCGACTCGGCCGGCGCGGCCGACGCCTTCAGCTCGTCGAGCTTGACCACGAGCGCGTCGCGGCGGGCGCGGTGCGCCGCCTCGGCCGCGCGCGCCTCGGCCTTGCCGTTGGCGTCGAGGAAGACACCCAGCCGGCCGTAGCCGAAGATGGCCGCGTGCTCGGCCGCCAGCGCGGCCCGCAAACGTTCACTCATGTCAGCACCTCAACGTGCGTCGCGCGGGCGGACGCGATCTCGCCGAGCAGCTGGGCCCGCTCGGCGGGCGCGGCCACGCACGCCTCGACCGCCTTCTGCCAGGCCGTCCGCTCGGTCTCGCGCAGTGGCTCGGGCGAAGGCGCGGCCGACGGGAGCGGCGGCGCACCGCTGGGCGAAGGCGGGGCCGGGAACATGATCGCCGCGAGCGCCCCCGCGTGCGCCCGGTGGGCGTCGCGGATGGCGAGCAGCGTGGCGTTGGCCGTGGCACTGGAGACGCGCGCGGCCTGGGCGTCATAGAGCGCGGCCAGCGCGAGTGTCTCGTTGTAGAAGTCGGTCAATGGGTCCGGCGGGGGCGGTGGATCGGGGCTGAACAGGTCGCATGCCGCTAGCGTCGGCCCGAGCACGGCGGCCCCGAGGGCGGTGCGCAGTAGCGCCCTACGCCGGTGGGAAAACATCGGCCAAGCGTATAGGTCATCGAACGTCCAGTCGGGTCCGGACCGGCGGCCCAGTATTACAGCAGCGCGCCGAGGATCCCAGGCGACCGCCCGCGAGTTACGCTCTGCGCAGTCAGATTGGAGGTTGGGGGAAGGCGTCACATGGCAGCCGCGCAAGCAAGGAAAGGCCGCAGCACCGGCCGGTCCGCCGCACAGGCGCGCCCGCCGAAGCCCGCTCCGGTCGACGTCGGCGCGGTGCGCGGGGTAGTGGAGCCGGCGGTGATCGGCGCCGGTTATGAGTTGGATGCGTTGAATGTGAAGCCGGTCGGCCGGCGCTACCTGGTCCGCGTGGTCATCGACGGCGATGGCGGGCTCGGGCTGGACGTGATCGCCGACGTGTCCAGGGAGATCTCCCAAGCCCTCGACACGGCGGAGGAGAACGGCGGGCAGCTCATCCCGGGGGAATATCAGCTTGAGGTGTCGTCGCCCGGCGTGGACCGGCCGTTGACGACGCCGGCGCATTGGCGGCGCAACGTCGGGCGGATGGTGTCGGTCAGAGCCCTGGACCGCACCCACACCGGGCGCGTGACCAGCGCCGACGATCAGGGGATCATGCTTGAGGTGGCGGGCGTCGGGCACCGGCTGGACTATCGTGATCTTGGTCCGGGGCGGGTGCAGGTCGAGTTCCGCCGGCTGGAGGAGATCTCCGACGACGATCTCGTGGAGTTCGGCGACGATTCCGGCGATGATCTCGACGAAGACTTGGACGACGACGAGGAGGAGCGGTGAATATCGATCTCGCGGCCCTGCGGGCCCTGGCGCGCGACAAGGAGATCTCCGAGGAGACCATCCTGCACGCGATCGAGTCCGCTCTGCTCACCGCGTACCGGCACACTGAAGGATCGCAACCGCACGCCCGTGTCGAGATCGACCGCCACACCGGCGCGGCGATCGTCTACGCGCAGGAGTTCGACTCCGAGGGCAACGTCGTGCGCGAGTTCGACGACACGCCGCACGACTTCGGGCGCATCGCCGCGATGACCGCCAAGCAGGTGATCCTGCAGCGGCTGCGCGAGGCCACTGACGAGGTCCACTTCGGCGAGTATGCCAATCGCGACGGCGACCTGGTCACCGGCGTGATCCAGGCGCACGAGACGCGTACCGAAAAAGGCATTGTTTCCATAGATCTTGGCAAGGTCGAGGCGGTGCTGCCTCAGTCGGAGCAGGTGCCGGGCGAGACCTATCCGCACGGCCAGCGCATCCGGGCCGTCGTGGTGCACGTGGCCAAGGGGTTCCGCGGGCCGCAGGTGACCGTGTCCCGATCGCATCCGGCGCTGGTCAAAAAGCTGTTCGCGCTGGAGGTGCCGGAGATCGCCGACGGCACGGTCGAGATCGCGGCGATCGCGCGCGAGGCCGGGCACCGCACCAAGATCGCGGTCCGCTCGACCGTCACGGGCGTCAACGCCAAGGGCGCCTGCATCGGGCCCATGGGTCAGCGCGTGCGCGCGGTCATGAGCGAGCTGCACGGCGAGAAGATTGACATTATCGACTGGTCGGATGATCCGGCCGAGTTTGTGGGCAACGCGCTCTCGCCCGCCAAGGCGCTCCGGGTCGAGGTGGTCGACCTGGCTGCCCGGGCCGCGCGCGTGGTCGTGCCCGACTACCAGCTGTCGCTCGCGATCGGCCGCGAGGGGCAAAACGCCAGGCTGGCGGCCCGCCTGACGGGCTGGCGGATCGACATCCGCTCCGACGCGGCACCGGACCCGGCGGCCCGCCCGCGCACCGCACCCGAGGAGTCCGCGCCGGGCGACGCTCCGCTGCCCGCCTAGCGCGCGGGGGCGGCTGAGAGCGGTCTGGCACACTCTGCTGCTGAGAGAGATTACTGCTGTAGACTCTTTCGGTGATACGTCGTGCGCGGCCGCATGCCCGTCTCCGGACATGCGTGGGATGCAGGCAACGTGCGACTATCTCCGAACTGTTGCGTGTGGTGGCGATCGATTCCAGTTTGCGAGCCGATCCTCACCGCAGGTTGCCCGGCCGGGGTGCCCATCTGCATCCGACGCCGGGCTGTCTCGAGTCGGCCTTGCGGCGGCGAGCCTTCGGGCGAGCGCTGCGGGTCACCGGCGTCCTCGACGCTGGTGAGCTGACCGAGGCGATCGCGGGCCAGGCGGTCGGCGATCCATACCGGGCGGGGCGAGGCTTCGCCGAGGGAGTTCCCCGCGCACGTGGGGATGATCCGAAGTAAGGACGACCAACATGAGCACACGATGAAGTCGCTGAAATGATCAGGCTTCAAGTGCACAAGTGAGGTCGCGCGGGTGCCGCCCATGCGACCTCGAGATGAGGAGTGCAGTGGCAGGCAAGGCCCGTGTACACGAGCTTGCAAAAGAGCTCGGCGTCGAGAGCAAGAACGTTCTCGCCAAATTGAAGGAGATGGGCGAGTTCGTCAAGTCAGCGTCGAGCACGGTGGAAGCGCCCGTCGCCCGCCGGCTGAAGGAGGCCTTCGCGGCCGGCCCGTCGGCCCCCGCCGCCCCAGCGGCGACAGCAGCGCCGACGGTGGCTCCAGTGGTGACGACCGGCAATATTCCCAAGGTTTCGGCGAAGCCAGCGCCCCCCAAGAAGCCCACGGCGGCCCCCCAGGCCAGGCCGAAGGCTCCAGGGTCGCTGCTGCCGCCAGCGCCCGTCGCCAAGGTGGCGAGCGCGCATGACATCGAGGTCGCCGCGGCGGAGGTCCGTGCCGCGGCGCTGAAGGCCGAGCAGGAGGCCGCGCGTGCGGCTCAGGCTCAGCAACGCGAAAAGCCGGCCGGCGAGGCCGGACCCAAGCCCAGCTTCATGCCGCCCCGGCCCGGTTCGGCTGCCGCGGGTGGCCCTGCCCGCCCGTCGTCGGCACCCGGTGCGCGTCCCAGCCCGCCCTCCGGCGGTGGCCAGGGCCGTCCGTCCGGGCCCGGCGAGCGGCGCGGCGATCGTCCCGGTGGTCCGCGCGGCGGCGAAGGCCGCGAGGGCCGTCCGCCTCGCAGCGGAGGCAACAACCCGTTCGGCATCACGCCGGGTGGCGGTCGCCCGCCACGTCCCGACGGCATGCCGCGGCCCAACCCGGCGTCGATGGGCCCCAGGCCCACCCCGGCCGGGATGCCGCCGCGCCCCAACCCCGCTTCGATGCCCAGTCAGCGGCCGCCGCGTCCCGGTGGTCCGGGCGGTGACCGTGGCGGGCGTCCGGGCGGTCCGGGCGCGGGCACGGGCACGCGCGGCCCCGGTGGCGGCGGCGGTGGTTACCGTGGCGGCCCCGGTGGCGGCGGCGGTGGCGGCGGTTACCGTGGCGGTCCCGGCACAGGCACCACAGCCGGCCCCGGTGGTCCGGGCGCCGGTGGCGGCGGCTACCGCGGCGGTCCCGGCGGTGGCGGCGGTCCCGGTGGGCGTCCGGGCGCAGGTGGCCGCGGTCGCGGCGGCGGTGCGGCGGGGGCGTTCGGCAAGGCCGGAGGCAAGGCCCGCGGCCGCAAGTCCAAGAAGCAGCGGCGCCAAGAGTTCGACAACCTGTCCGCCCCGGCGATGAGCTCGGGCGCACCACGCGGCAACGGCCAGGCTGTCCGGCTGCCGCGGGGGGCGTCCCTGTCCGACTTCGCCGAGCGGATCAACGCCAACCCCGGCTCGCTCGTGCAGGAGATGTTCAACCTGGGCGAGATGGTGACCGCGACCCAGTCGTGCACCGACGAGACGCTGCTGCTGCTCGGAGAGCACCTGGGCTTCGACGTGCAGATCGTGAGCCCGGAGGACGAAGACAAGGAGCTGCTGGCCCGCTTCAACATCGATCTCGATGCGGAAGTGGACGAGGAGCACCTGGTCTCCCGGCCGCCGGTGGTGACCGTCATGGGTCACGTCGACCACGGCAAGACCAAGCTGCTCGACGCCATCCGCAAGACCGACGAGGTCGCGCGGGAGGCGGGCGGCATCACTCAGCACATCGGTGCCTACCAGGTCCACGTCGAGCACGAGGGCGAGGAGCGGGCGATCACGTTCATCGACACCCCGGGTCACGAGGCGTTCACCGCCATGCGTGCCCGTGGTGCGCAGGCCACCGACATCGTGGTGCTGGTCGTGGCGGCCGACGACGGCGTCATGCCGCAGACGATCGAGGCGCTCAACCATGCCAAGGCGGCCGACGTGCCGATCGTGGTGGCGGTCAACAAGATCGATAAGCCGGAGGCCAACCCCGACAAGGTGCGCCAGCAGCTGACCGAGTATGGGCTCGTGGCCGAGGAATACGGCGGCGACACGATGTTCATCAACGTCGCTGCCAAGCCCGGCATCGGCATCGACGCCCTGCTCGAGGGCATCCTGCTCACGGCAGACGCGGCGCTCGACCTGCGGGCGCCGACCGACGGGCACGCGCAGGGCATCGCGATCGAGGCCCACCTCGACAAGGGCCGCGGCCCGGTGGCCACGGTCCTGGTGCAGAAGGGCATCCTGCGGGTCGGCGACTCGATCGTGGCAGGCAACGCCTACGGGCGCGTCCGGGCCATGCTCGACGAAAACCTCAAGAGCCTGCCCGAGGCCGGGCCGGCCCGGCCGGTGGCGGTGCTCGGTCTGACCGCCGTCCCGGGCGCGGGCGACACGTTCCTCGCGGCCGACGACGACCGCACGGTCCGCCAGATCGCCGAGCAGCGGCAGGCGCGCAGGCGCGCTGCCGAGCAGGCGACGATGCGCGGCCGGGCGACGCTGGAGACCCTGCTCGAGAAGATCAAAGAGGGCGAGCGCACCTCGCTCGACCTCATCATCAAGGGCGACGTTTCCGGCTCGGTCGAGGCGCTCGAGGACGCGCTGGTCAAGCTGCCTATCCCGGAGGAGCTGCAACTGCGGATCATCCACCGGGGCGTCGGCGCGATCACCGAAAACGACGTCAACCTGGCGTCCGCCTCGGCCGACGCGACCGCGATCATCATCGGCTTCAACGTGCGGCCGATGCAGCAGGCACGCGAGCTCGCCGACCGCAGCGGCGTGGAGATCCGTTACTACACGGTCATCTACCAGGCCATCGAGGAGATCGAGGCGGCGCTCAAGGGCATGCTCAAGCCGGAATACGAAGAGGTCGCCCTGGGCTCGGCGGAGGTCCGCGAGGTCTTCCGTTCGTCCAAGGTGGGTCTCATCGCCGGTTGCATGGTCCGGTCGGGGCTCCTGCGGCGCAACGCCAAGGCCCGCGTGGTCCGCGACGGCGCGGTGGTCGCGGAGAGCGCGACCGTCAGTTCGCTCAAGCGGTTCAAGGACGACGCGACCGAGGTGCGCGAGGGCTTCGAGTGCGGTCTGACCCTGGGCGGCTACAACAACCTGCAGATCGGCGACGTCATCGAGACGTACGAGATGCGCGAGAAGCCGCGGGTATAACCGAATATGAGATACGCGCTCCTGCTGGCGCCGTCGGCCAATCGGGTTTACACCCAGGCGGCCGCGGCGCTGGCCGAGGCGGAGCTGGAAGCGTTCGGGGGGCTGGAGATCCGGCCCCCCGCCGTGCTGGGTGGGCACTCCTACCTGGTGTTTGAGGCGGAGCCACAGCGGCTGGCTGACCTGGCCAACCTGTCCTCGGCATACGCCTTCTACGAGCTGGTCGACGACGGGTTGCTCAGACCCGTTGCGGCGCAACCACTCGACCGGTTCGACGACGATCTGATCACCATCCCGAAGTACGCCGGCAAGACCAACGAGCACTTCACCAAGCTGCTGCTCAACGTCACGGTCCACGCGACGCAGTGGGCCGGTGACTTCCTCACCCGGCGGTTCACCGTCCTGGATCCCGTGGCGGGGCGGGGCACCACGCTCAACCAGGCGCTGATGTACGGCTGGAACGCGATCGGGATCGAGACCGACCGCAAGGACTTCGAGGCCTACGAGGCGTTCCTGAAGACCTACCTGCGGCGCAAGCGGATCAAACACTCGGCCGAGGTGGCGCCGGTGCGCCGCGAGGGCAAGCGGATCGGGCGGCGGCTGGACGTGACCGTGCGGGGCGAGCATGGCGAGCAGACGGTCACGATGTTCGAGGCGGACACGACGCTGGCGCGCAGCCTGATGAAGGCCCGATCGGTCGACGCGATCGTGGGCGACCTGCCATATGGGGTCGTGCACCGCGCGGGAGATCTGCTGCGTGCGGCCCTGCCCGGCTGGGTGGAGCTGCTGCGGCCGGGCGGAGCGATCGGCGTCTCATGGAACACACATGCCGCACCGCGCAAGGACGCGGTCGCGCTGCTGGAGGCGCATGGATTGGCCGTGCTCGATGGGGCGTTTGAGCACTGGGTGGATCAGGGAATCACGCGCGACATCGTGGTAGGACGCAAGCTACCCTGACTCTCTGTGCATACCGGAACGGCCGTGTTCGACGTCCTGCTGCCGGGGGACTCACGCTCGCTGAAGGCCAAGCGATCCTACGTGCGGCCGATCATCGCGGCGCTGCGCAAGTTCGAGGTGGCCGCTGCCGAGGTGGGGCTGCTCGAGCTGCACGGGCGCGCCGAGATCGGTGTGGCGGCGGTGGCGGCCGACGCGGGGCACGTCAACGAGGTGCTCGACGCGTGTGAGCGGCTGGTCGCCGGGCGGCCTGAGGTGGAGCTTCTCTCCGTGCGCAGGCGATGGCACGGCGATGAAGACGGGTAGTGTCGTGTGGGGTACGAGTAGGCGGAGGTGACGTGATGACTGATCCGGCAAAGGTGCGCCGGCACTCGGAGCGCGTGAAGGAGCTGGTGGCTTCGGCGGTACGCACCCAGATCAAAGACCCGCGACTCGGCATGATCACGATCACCGACACCAAGCTGACCGCCGATCTTCGCGAGGCCACGGTGTTCTACACCGTGCTCGGCGACGCCACGGAGAAGGCGTTGACCGCTGCCGCGCTCGAGAGCGCCAAGGGCCTGTTGCGCAGCACGGTCGGCAAGGCACTGGGCCTGCGCCACTCGCCGTCGCTGGCGTTCGAGCTCGACGACGTGCAGGAGCACGTCAAGCAGATCGACGACCTGATCGCCCAGGCGCGGCTGCGCGACGAGGCCGTGCAAAGACTGGCCGAGGGCGCCTCCTACGCGGGCGATGCCCAGCCATACCGGGAGTCCGAGCCGGCAGACGACGACTCGACCGCGAGCGTCCAGCGGTGACCAGCCCGTCCGAGCAGGACTGGGCCGCAGCCGCCGCCGCGGTGCGCGAGGCCCTGCGTCCCGGAGCGCAGGTGCTGCTTGTGTGTCACGTCAACCCCGACGGTGACGCGCTGGGCAGCATGCTGGGGTTCGGGCAGGGCCTGCGCCAGCTGGGCGTGGAGGACCTGCGGTGCACGTTCCCGGGGCCGCATTCGGTGCCGGAGCCGCTGCACATGCCCGGCATGGATCTGCTGGTCCCGGCCGAGCAGGCGCATGCCGCGCCCGATCTGCTGGTCACGTTCGACGCCGCGAGCACGGGCCGGCTGGGCGATCTCGCCGACCGGCTTGACACCGCGACCGTGAGCCTGGTGCTCGACCACCACGCGTCCAACTCGGGCTTCGGCAAGATTTCGCTGGTCGACCCCAATGCGGCCGCCACGGCCGTGGTCGCCGCCCGGCTGCTCGACCGGCTCGGCGTCAAGCTCGACTCCGGCATCGCCGAGTGCCTCTACATCGCGCTCGTGACCGACACAGGTTCGTTCAAGTTCGACCTGACGACGCCGGAGGTGCACGAGCTCGCCGCGCGGCTCGTAGGCACGGGCATCAGTGTGGGCCAGATCTCACGGCGGATCTTCGACACCCGCCCGTTCGGGGCGGTGCGCCTGTTCGGCGAGGTGCTCGGGCGGGCGTCGCTCGACCCGGCCGCGGCCGGCGGGCGTGGCCTCGTCACGGCGGTGGCCACTTTGGACGATCTGCGCCGGCACGACCAGCCCCCCTACATTCTGGAGGCGCTCATCGACTCGGTCCGGTGCACGGCCGAGGCCGACGTGGCGCTGCTGCTCAAGCAGGTGGCACCGGACGAGTGGGCGGTGTCGCTGCGCAGCAAGGGCGGGGCCGACGTGAGCGAGATCGCGGTCGCGCTGGGCGGCGGCGGCCACCGGTTGGCGGCGGGCTTCACCGGGCACGGGTCGGCCGAGGACGTGATCGCCGCGGTGCGGGGACGGCTAGGGTAAACCGGACAAAAGCCTGTCTAATGGCTGCGTGGTCGGTCAGAATTGAGGCATGGAGCGCCCGGAGGAGCTCTCTGTCGAGCGTGCGAGCATTTGGACGCGACCCTATGTGATGGGGACGGTGTTCGTCCCGCTTTCCCTGCTCGGTGGGCTGTTCCCGTCGTTCTCGCTGGCGGCGAACCTCTATGTGCTGCTGATCGGCGGGGCGCTGATGATCGCGGGGATGTCCGGCCGCATGCCGCGGCTCAACCCGCCGGCCGAGCTTGCGGTCGGGGTCGTGTGGTGGCTGGTGCCGGTGGGCATGCTGGCCGCGTTCGAGATCGCGACCTATGTGCTCGGGTCCACTCATGATTATCCGACGCTCTCGCTGCTGGCCGATCCGCTGCTCGAGAGCTATCCGGTGCGCGTGGCGGCGTACTTCGGCTGGCTTACGGTCTTTTGGGGGCTGGTGCGCCGATGAGTATCACCAGGTTTGTGGCGATCGCCGGCTTCCTGGCGGCGGCGCTGGTCGCGGTCGTGATGGAGTGGATGGCCCGGCGTGAGGGCTCGCGCGTCCCGCGTCTTGGCGACATCGCCGGGGTGGTTATGCGGTACGAGGTGGGCGGGCTGCCGGTCGGGCGGCTGGCGCTGCTGGGCATCTGGCTCTGGTGCGGATGGCACTTCCTCGCCCGCTAAACAGGGCATGCGCGTCCAAACTCCGTTTGGGGCGGAGCCGTGCTTTTGCGCGGGTGGTCTCGGCCGTGCGGGTTTGACTCAGGCGGAGCCGTGCTTTTGCGCGGGTGGTCTCGGCCGTGCGGGTTTGACTCTGTTCAGGCGAAGCCGTGCTCTTGCGCGGGTGTGGCCGGGCGCGCAGCGATCCGGGCACACCCGCTGCGAAATTTACAGCTGAACGTCCACTAAGTGGGAACGAACTAACGCTATCTGGACCTGAACGATAGTTTTGTTGGCGTAGCCGCCAATCGTGGGGTTTACCGACCTCGGCAGCGCGCAAGCCCGGACGATCTCTCGGGATGGCAAAAAGCAAGAGTTGGTACGGAAGGTTCCTTTGCCATGCCCACCACCACCACCACCATAAAGAAGCCCCAGCCGCAGCAGCCCACGCAGGAAGAGCTGGAGCAGGCCCGCCGCGCGGTGCAGATGTCCATGGACACCCGTCAGTAGGCTGCGCCTCAATCCTTGGCCTGTAGCAGCAATATCAGGTAGTAGATCGCGACAGCGACGGCTAGTGACACAAACCAGGCGAGCACGGCCGTGGTCTTGGGGAAGCGCGCGGTGATCCGGTAACGGTTTTGCCACCACTCCCACCGGGCCGCGAGCCAGCGCCGCACCCGGTTGCGCCGCAGGGACTGCCCAATCTCCCAAGACACCGTCGTGCGCTCCGGCGGCTGCGGGTCGCGCATCCAGTCGGGCAGCCGGCTCCCCCCTGATCCCATGGCTCCCATGGCCCGATTATCGGGTACCGGCCGGCACCTGTCAGGCTTGGTGCCCGTGAGCTCTCCCGATGGTCTGGTCGTTGTCGATAAGCCGGCGGGCATGACGTCGCATGACGTTGTCGCCCGAGCCCGGCGGACCCTTGGCACGCGCAAGATCGGCCACGGCGGCACGCTGGACCCGATGGCGACCGGCGTGCTGATCCTCGGCGTGGGCCGGGCCACCCGGCTGCTGACCTATGTGGTCGGGGTCGACAAGGTGTATAGCGGGACCATCCGGCTCGGCCAGTCGACGATCACCGACGATGCCGAAGGTGAGATTGTCGCTTCCGTCCCGGCCGGTGGTGTGACCGGGATCGGACAAAAGCTGGCCGCGATGACCGGTGACGTGGACCAGGTCCCGAGCGCGGTGAGCGCTATCAAGATCAAAGGCGTGCGGTCGTATCACCGCGTGCGCCAGGGCGAGCAGGTGGAGCTCCCGGCGCGCCGGGTGCGGATCGCGCGCATCGATGTTCTCGCCATCAGGCACGAGGGTGAAGTCGTCGATGTCGATGTCGAGGTGGAGTGCTCGTCGGGCACCTACATCCGCGCCATCGCACGGGATCTTGGGGCGTCCCTGGGTGTCGGTGGCCATCTGACCGCCCTTCGGCGCACCGGAGTGGGCAATTTCACGATCGAGGAGGCAGTCGGGGAGGCGCTTGACGCCCTTATCCCCATGGACGCGGCCATCGCGCGGCTCATGCCGGTCAGGCGCATCGATGAGGAGCAGGCCAGGGTCGTGTCCCATGGAGGGCCGCTCCCGCCGATCGGGCAGCCCGGGCCGTACGGTGTGGTGGGGCCCGACGGGTCCGCTCTCGCCGTGTTCAGCGAGCGCGGCAAGCAGGCGCGGCCGGAGATCGTGCTGGGAGGTAGCTGATGCAGCGGTGGCGGGGATACGAGGCGGCGCCGCCCGGGTGGGGCCGGTCGGTCGTGACGATAGGCGTGTTCGACGGCGTCCATATGGGACATCAGGCGACGATCGGCCACGCCGTCGAGCGGGCCAAGGAGCTGGAGCAGCCGAGCCTCGTGCTGACGTTCGACCCGCACCCGTCCGAGGTGGTGCGGCCCGGCACGCACCCGGCCGTGCTGACCGGCCCGGCTCGCAAGGCCGAGCTGATCGCCGACCTTGGGGTTGACGTGCTGTGCGTGCAGCCGTTCACGCTCGACTTCTCCCGCATGAGCGCCGAGCAGTTCGTGCACGACCTGCTGGTCGAGCACCTGCATGCGGCCGTGGTCGTGGTGGGGGAAAACTTCCGCTTCGGGCATCGCGCGGCGGGCGATGTCGAGTTGCTGACCCGGCTCGGGCGCACGTTCGGTTTCGTGGTCGAGCCGGCGCCGCTGGTCAGCGGCGAAGACGGGGTGATCTATTCATCGACCTATGTGCGGGCCTGCGTGGACGCGGGCGATGTGAGCACGGCGGCCAGGGTGCTGGGGCGCCCCCACCGGATCGAGGGTGTGGTGGTGCGCGGCGATCAGCGGGGTCGGCGGCTCGGATTCCCGACGGCAAACCTGCTCACGGCGCGGTTCACCGCGATACCGGCTGATGGGGTTTATGCGGCCTGGCTCGCAAGGGGTGGTCAGCGGCTGCCGGCGGCGGTCTCGATCGGGACCAACCCCACCTTTGCCGGCCAGGAGCGGCGGGTCGAGGCCTATGTGCTCGACTTCGACGGCGATCTCTATGGGGAGCGGCTGGCCCTCGATTTCGTGACCAGGCTGCGGGCGATGGAGAAGTTCGATGGCCTTGATTCACTCGTGGTCGCGATCAACGATGACGTCGCTCGCACGAGACAAATTCTCGGCTGATAACCTTAATGACGGTTACGCCTCGTTCACCTGCACGACGCCGCGGGCACGAGGCTTTGATAGATCCACAGTTAGGGAGACTATGGCGCTCGAAGCAGCGGTCAAGGAAAAGATCATCAAGGAGTTTGGCTCCGCTGAGGGTGACACCGGTTCGCCGGAGGTCCAGGTGGCACTGCTCACCCAGCGGATCAAAGACTTGACCGAACACTTGAAGGTGCACAAGCACGACCACCACAGCCGTCGTGGTCTGCTACTGCTGGTCGGCCAGCGCAAGCGGCTGCTGGCGTATCTTCAAAAGGTGGACATCCAGCGCTACCGGGCGCTCCTGGAGCGGCTCGGCTTGCGCCGATGACATCAAGGGTCACCCTCTCGGACTGAGCAGGGTGGCCCTTTACACAACAGCACGGCGCATCGGGCGGCCAGTCGGTCCTCGGTAGTGGTGTCCGGAGGGTGTCCCCCGGACGCTTCGATCGAAGACCGGCCCAAGGTAAAGGCTCCTCCGTTGCGCCACGACGAGAAGGAGCAGGAAGCTCGATGACCGAGACGACACTCGGCGAACAAACCAGCACAGCGGTGATCGACAATGGCGCGTTCGGCACGCGCGAGATCACCTTCTCTACCGGACGCCTTGCCAAGCAGGCCGCCGGTTCGGTGATCGCCCGCCTGGGCGACACCGTGGTGCTCTCCACGACCACCGCGAGCAAGCAACCCAAGGACCAGTTCGACTTCTTCCCGCTGACCGTGGACGTGGAGGAGCGGATGTATGCGGCGGGCCGGATCCCCGGCTCGTTCTTCCGCCGCGAGGGCCGTCCCAGCGAGGACGCCACGCTTATCTGCCGCCTGATCGACCGTCCACTGCGTCCGTCGTTTGTGAAGGGTCTGCGCAACGAGGTTCAGGTCATCGAGACCGTGCTCGCGCTCGACCCGGCGCACCCCTACGACGTGGTGGCGATCAACGCGGCGAGCCTGTCCACCAAGCTTTCCGGCCTGCCGTTCAGCGGGCCGATCGGGGCGACCCGGGTGGCGCACATCGACGGCCAGTGGGTGGCCTTCCCGACCCACGAGGAGCTGGAGCGGGCCACGTTCGACATGGTGGTCGCCGGCCGGGCGCTGCCCGACGGCGACGTGGCCGTGATGATGGTCGAGGCCGAGGCGACCGAGCACACGTTCAAGCTGATCGAGGGCGGTGCGGCCGCGCCGACCGAGGAGGTCGTGGCGGGCGGGCTCGAGGCAGCCAAGGGCGCCATCCGCGAGCTGTGCCGGGCGCAGAGCGAGCTGGCCGAGATCGCGGCCAAGCCCGTGACCGAGTTCCCGGTGTTCCTCGATTACTCCGACGACGTCTACGCGGCGGTCAAGTCCGCGGCGGCCGGTGAGATCGCCGAGGCGCTGAAGATCGCCGGCAAGGCGGAGCGCGAAGAGGCGCTCGACCTGATCAAGGAGAAGGTCGCCGAGCAGCTGGCGCCCGACTTCGAGGGGCGCGAGAAGGAGGTCGTGGCGGCCTATCGCTCGGTCACCAAGCAGGAGGTCCGCTCCCGCGTGCTGCGTGACGGCGTGCGCATCGACGGCCGTGGCCTGCGCGACATCCGCGACCTGACCGCCGAGGTGGCTGTGCTCCCGCGGGTGCACGGCTCGGCGCTGTTCGAGCGCGGCGAGACCCAGATCATGGGCGTCACCACGCTCAACATGCTGCGCATGGAGCAGGCGCTGGACACGCTGTCGCCGATGAAGACCAAGCGCTACATGCACAACTACAACTTCCCGCCCTACTCGACGGGTGAGACCGGCCGGGTGGGCTCGCCCAAGCGCCGAGAGATCGGTCACGGCGCGCTCGCCGAGCGGGCGCTCGTGCCGGTGCTGCCGGCGCGTGCCGAGTTCCCCTACGCGATCCGTCAGGTGTCGGAGGCGCTGGGCTCCAACGGTTCCACGTCGATGGGTTCGGTCTGCGCCTCCACGCTGTCGTTGCTGAGCGCCGGTGTGCCGCTCAAGGCGCCGGTGGCGGGCATCGCGATGGGCCTGATCTCCGACGAGGTGGACGGCAAGACGCAATACGTGACGCTCACCGACATCCTGGGTGCCGAGGACGCGTTCGGCGACATGGACTTCAAGGTGGCGGGCACGGCGGAGTTCGTGACCGCGTTGCAGTTGGACACCAAGCTCGACGGCATCCCGTCGGACGTGCTGGCCAACGCGCTGCAGCAGGCGCACGAGGCGCGCCAGACCATCCTCGGCGTCATGGCGCAGGCCATCGCGTCGCCGGGTGAGATGAGCGAATATGCGCCGCGCGTGACGATGGTCAAGATCCCGGTCGACAAGATCGGCATGGTGATCGGACCGAAGGGTCAGACCATCAACGCCATCCAGGATGAGACCGGCGCCGAGATCTCGATCGAGGACGACGGCACGATCTATGTGGGCGCGACCGATGGGCCATCCGCTCAGGCCGCCGTCGACCGGATCAACGCCATCGCCAACCCGACCATGCCCAAGGTGGGCGACCGCTTCCTGGGCACGGTGGTCAAGACCGCCGCGTTCGGCGCGTTTGTCTCGCTGACCCCGGGCAAGGACGGCCTGCTGCACATCTCCAAGGTGGGCGACGGCAAGCGGGTGGACAAGGTCGAGGACTTCCTCAACGTCGGAGACAAGGTCGAGGTCGCGATCGCCGACGTGGACAACCGCGGCAAGATCTACCTGGACAAGATCGGCCCTGACGGCAACCCGATCGTGGCGGACCGCGGCGCCGATCGCCCGCCGCGGGAGCCGCGCGAGGGTGGAGACCGTGACCGGGGAGACCGCCCGAAGCGCGATGGTGAGCCCCGGCGCGAGCGCCGGCAGAGAAGAGAATAAGCGAGGGCTTGCCCGAGTGAATCATAAAACTGGGATTCGTTCGTGCTCGACGAGCGGAGCGTAGTTGAGCACGAACGCAAAAAAGACGCGGGCGGTGGCGGGCGATCTCGGAGGGGTCGTCCGCCGCACCGTTCTGGCCAACGGGATGCGCGTCATCACCGAGGCCGTGCCCGCGATGCGCAGTGTCTCGTTCGGCGTGTGGGTGGGCGTCGGGTCGCGCGACGAGGCGCCGCAGCTCGGCGGCGCCTCGCACTTCCTGGAGCACCTGCTGTTCAAGGGCACGCACAAACGGTCCGCGATGGACATCAGCTCGGCGATCGAGGCGGTCGGCGGGGAGACAAACGCCTACACCGCCAAGGAATACACGTGCTATTACGCGCGCGTGCTCGATGTCGACCTGGGGTTGGCGATCGACGTGGTGTGTGACGCCGTCGCCGATTCGCTGCTGCTCGAGTCCGACGTGGAGACCGAGCGCGGGGTGATCCTCGAGGAGATCGCCATGCACGCCGACGAGCCCTCCGAGGAGGTGCACGACCTGCACGCGCAGGCGATGTTCGGCGAGCACCCGTTGGGGCGCCTCATCTCCGGCACGGTTGACACCATCACGCCCATGACGCGCAAGCAGATCCATGGCTTCTATCGGCGCCGCTATGTCGCGCCGCAGATGGTGGTCGCGGCCGCGGGCAACCTTGACCACGCGACCGTCGTGAGACTGGTGCGCAAGGCGTTCGAGGGGATGCCGGGCGAGCCTTCGCCGGTGCGCCGCAAGTATGCCCGCGTGAAGCTGCCGGCGCCGCGGACGGTCGTGCGCGCCGACGACACCGAGCAGGCGCACTTCGTGCTGGGCGGCGCGGCTGTGGGGCGGCACGACGAGCGCCGGTTCGCGCTGGGCGTGGTCAACAACATCGTGGGCGGCGGCATGTCAAGCCGGCTGTTCCAGGAGATCCGCGAGCAGCGTGGCCTGGCCTATTCGGTTTACTCCTACGTTTCGCACTTCGCCGAGATCGGCTCGTTCGGTGTGTACGCGGGTTGCGCCCCGGCGCGCACGCCGGAGGTGCTCGACCTGGTGCGCACGTCGCTGGAGAAGGTGGTCAGCGGAGGCATCACCGACGACGAGCTCCGCCGCGGCAAGGGCATGCTCAAGGGTTCACTGGTGCTCGGGCTTGAGGACACGGGCTCGCGCATGACCCGGCTGGGCAAGGGTGAGCTGCTGCATGGGGAGCTGCTGAGTGTCGACGAGTTGTTGCACCGGATCGATCGCGTGACCCTGGACGAGGCCAATGCCGTGGCGGAGCAGGTGTTTACGGCGCCGATGTCGCTGGCCGTGGTGGGGCCGTTCGACGCCGGGATGTTCTGATTTCGGCGTGGCCCACAGGTCTGTGCGGTCACTGCGTCATGGGCGGCTTGCCTTGCGCCGCCCATGACAAGAAACCTAGCCGGTGATCTGCACGTAGCCGAGGAATTCATCCCGCACAGTGTTGCTGCATTCATCCGTCCACGCGGCACGGACGATCGCGCGCCGCCCTACCACGCGGTCCAACCGGTGAGCCTCGCCCTCCTGGTGGATGACGCCGTTGTCCCTGGAGCGACGGGTCTCGTGGTCGAGCAGGACCCAGCCGTTGCTGTCGTCGAAGTACACGAAATAGGCGTTGGTGTCGGGCTTCACGTCGCCGAGGTGGGTGACCCAGCGCAAAGCGGGGTCGTGCGGGCTGAGGAAAATGGTGCGGCCGGGGGCCCTGGAGTCGAGATACTGGCTCCACGGATAGGTGTTACCGTCCTCGTTGGACTCGACCACTCGCACAAACGAGGGCCACGGGCAGTCCTGTATGGACGGTCCTGCTGCGCGCGCGACGGCGGGCGCGAATGCGGCAGCCAAAACCGCGCTGATCACGACGCTGACGATCCTTCGCATCCTGTACCTCCCAGAGCTGGTCTGTGAATGGACACATTTAGGTTGCTGGATGGGGTCGCAATGGATCGAGGTCCTACGCTGCCAAGCCATGGACATTCGCCGCCAATCTTCGTTCACAGCGCGGGTGCGCGACCTGCTGACCGAGCGCGGTGCCCTGCCGATGGCCGACGTCGCTCGGGCACTGTTGGTCAGCGAGCGCAGTTTGCACCGGCGACTGTCCGACGAGGGGACCTCGTTTTCTGCCGTGCTCGACCAGACCCGCCTCGCGCTGGCGCAGGAACTGCTCATAGGGGCGGAACTGACCACCTATCAGATCGCCGACCGGCTCGGTTTCGCCAACGCGCGTTCGTTTCACCGCGCGTACAGGCGGTGGACAGGGACCACCCCACGTCAAAATCCGATAGGTTATGCGCGTGACTGAGGAGAAGGAGCCCATCCGGGTCGGCGTGCTCGGCGCGCGCGGCCGCATGGGGGTAGAGGTCTGCAAGGCAGTCGACGCCGCCGACGATCTCGATCTGGTCGCCATGATTGATCAGGGTGACTGGTTGTTCAACGCCGCCGATGCCGCCGCGCAGGTCGTGGTCGACTTCACCACCCCCGACGTGGTGATGGACAACCTGCACTGGTGCATCGACCAGGGGATCAGTGTGGTCGTGGGCACCAGCGGGTTCACCCAGGCCCGCATCGAGCGTGTGCGCACCTGGCTCAAGGGCCATCCTCAGGTGGGCGTCGTGATCGCGCCCAATTTCGCCATCGGCGCCGTGCTCATGATGGAGTTCGCGCAGCGGGCGGCGAGATACTTCGAGTCTGTGGAGATCATCGAGCAGCATCACCCGCGCAAGCTCGACGCGCCGAGCGGCACCGCCCTGCGCACCGCCGAGATCATCGCCGAGGCGCGGGTGGAGGCCGGGCTGGCCGCCCCGCCCGACGCGACCAAGGATCAGATCGAGGGTGCCCGCGGCGCCGAGGTCAGTGGGATCAGGGTGCACAGCGTGCGGGCGACCGGGCTGGTCGCGCACCAGGAGGTGCTGTTCGGCGCCCACGGCGAGACGCTGACCATCCGGCACGACTCCTACGAGCGCGCCTCGTTCATGCCGGGCGTGCTGATGGCGATCCGGGCGGTGGTCGACCGGCCCGGCCTGACCGTGGGGCTAGGGGAGCTGCTCTAACGACACGTGCCAGCTGATCTGGGGCACGAGCATGTCGTCGACGTCAAGCTCGCGGTAGGAGCCGTCCGGCGCCCAGCCGGCGGAGGTCAGAAACTTCGTCATGGCCGCATCCTGCTCGAAGGTCCATGCCTGAGCAGTGGTGAAGCCGTCGGCGCGCCACAGCTCCACTGACGCCGCGAGCAGTCGGCTGCCGTGCCCGCGCCGGCCCCACCTGGGTTCTACCAGAAGCTCGATTATCGATGCCACTCCGTCGGATGGGGCGGAGGCCATAAAACCGACCACGTAATCTTGTTGCGACTGTTCGATCGCGACCAGGACCCGGTGACGGGGATCGGGCGGCGAGGTCACCGCCTCGGACCAGCGCTGGCGCAGGAAGTCCTCGCTGATCTGGGACAGCACGTGCCTGGGCATGAGGCGCTCATAGGCTATGCGCCAGGTGGCGAGCTGGATGCGGGCGATCTCGCCCACGTCTTCCGGGCGCGCCGGTCGTACAAAGCCCATTGCCACGTCAGGAGCGTACGTGACCAAGCGAGCGCAGATCACCACGGTAGCGGTGCTCGCGGTCGCGGCGCTCACCTTCGACGCGATCTTCGCGGCGCGGCGCGGCTTCTTCGATCTTCACGTCTACTACGGCGCGATCAACTATTGGGTGCACGGCGAGGGCGAGCTCTACGATTTCATCCGGCCGCGCAGCACCTACGGCTTCACCTATCCCACATTCGCCGCGATCACCATGCTGCCCATGGCATTTTTGCCGTGGCCGGTGGTCCTGGTGATCGCATCGGCGGGGACCGTCGCGGTGACCGTTTGGTTGCTCTATGAGCTTTTTCGCGGGTACCGCGAAAGTCTCTGGTTTGTCGTCGGGGTGGCGCTGTGCCTGGTCGCCGTCTACGAGCCGATGCGGGAAACGTTTCTGTTCGGTCAGGTGAACATGCTGCTCGTCGGCATGGTCGCGGCGGATCTGCTGTTGCTGGTGCGGCGTGGCTCCCGTTGGGCGGGGGTCGGGATCGGCCTGGCCACGGCGATCAAGCTCACGCCCGGCATCTTCGTCGTTTACCTGATAATCCGGGCTTGGACCAGGAGTTCACCCGGCGACCCGCCAACACCGCGGAGTCGCCAAGGGAGAGCTCCAAGTCCATGGCGGGCGGCGTTGGTGTCGACCGTGACGGCCGCGGCGGTCACGCTGTTCGCGGCCGCGGTGTCGCCGGGCGCGTCGCGCGAGTTCTGGACGTCGGCGATCTGGGAGACCGACCGGGTGGGCTCGCTGTCGTACATCTCCAACCAGTCGCTGCGCGGCGTTGTCGCCCGGCTCGATCCGGCGCACCCCGACACGGCACTGTGGCTCGCGATGGTGGCCGGGGTGCTGGTGGTGTGGGTGGTGCGCGTGTGGCGGGCCGGGGCGCGGGGCGACGAGGTGCTCGGGCTCGCGCTGACCGGGATCATGGGCGTGCTGATCAGCCCGGTGACGTGGATCCACCACCTGGTGTGGGCCATCCCGGCGTTCGTGTTGCTGGTCAGGCGCGGTGGGCGGTGGCGCATTGGGTTCGCCGTGTTCGCCTACCTGGTGCTGTGCAGCCGGGCCGTCTGGGAGTACGAGCGCGACTTCGGCGGCTGGGACGGCTTCGTGTTCTCCAACGCCTATGTGTGGATCATGTTGGCGCTATTGCTGGTCACTCCCGGGGAGAAGGGCCCAGCGCACGATCGGGAAGTCCAGGTCGGTGCCGCGCGGGCGGAAGACACCGGTCTGCCCGTCGCGGCGTAACCCGCGGCGGGTGTAGAACCGTTGCGCCCGTTGGTTTTCGGCCAGCACCCACAGCTTGACGCCGGTGGGGGACAGGTCGGGCGTCTCGGCTCGGATCCGATGTATGCGGCCGATGGTAGGGGGATTTTGTCGGAGGGGTGTTGTAGTTTCCCGGGCTGTGGAGACGTTGACGGTCGCTCAGGTGAGGCGGGCCTTTCTGGCCGCCCAGGGTTTCACCCGCCGGCGCGTGGCGGCGCCCTCGGCCAGGCACCTGCGGCGGGTGGTGGAGGACACCGGGCTGTTGCAGATCGATTCGGTAAATGTGCTGCAGCGCGCCCATTATCTGCCGGTCTATTCGCGCGTGGGCGGTTATGACACCGCAGTGCTGGATCGCGCGAGTTCGCGCAGGCCGCGCTGGCTTTTCGAATATTGGGGGCACGAGGCGTCGCTGCTGCCGGTGGAGCTGCACCCGTTGATGCGGTGGCGGATGGATTCGGCGGATCGCATCTGGGGCGGGCCCCGGGCGGCCCATGCGCGCCGCCCCGATCTGGTCAAGTGGGTGCTGGAGGAGATCCGCGACCGGGGTCCGGTGACGGCCGCGCAGATCGAGCAGGACGAGCGGCCGCGGTCCGTGGAGTGGGGCTGGCGCTGGACCGACACCAAAAAGGTGCTCGAGGCACTGTTCTACTTTGGACAGATCACCTCGGCGGGGCGGACGGCGCAGTTCGCCCGGCTCTACGATCTGCCCGAGCGGGTCCTTCCGGAGCAGGTGCTGCACGCGCCGACGCCGGCGCCGCAGGAGGCGCACCGCCGCCTGGTCGAGATCGCGGCGCGGCGGCTGGCCGTGGCCGCCGAGGTGGAGCTGCGCGATTACTTCCGCCTGCCGGTCGCGGGCGCCCGCCAGGCGATCGGCGATCTGGCCGAGGCCGGGGTGCTGGTGCCGGTGCAGGTGCAGGGGTGGAAGGCCAAGACCTGGATGCACCGAGACGCGGTGTTCCCCGGCCGGGCGGCGGCGTCGACGCTGGTCTCGCCGTTTGATCCGCTGATCTGGCAACGGGATCGCACGCTGCGCGTGTTCGGGCTCAATTATCGGATCGAGATCTATGTGCCGCAGGCCAAGCGGGTCCACGGCTACTACGTGCTGCCGTTCCTGCACGGGGATCGGTTTGTGGCGCGGGTGGATCTGAAGGCCGACCGGCAGGCGGGCGTGCTGCGCGTGCCGTCCGCGTGGGCCGAGCCCGGCGTGGCCAAGCCCGAGGCGGCCGCCGCGCTGGCCGTGGAGCTGCAGCGGCTGGCCGAGTGGCTCGGTCTGTCCGATGTCACCCCTGCGGTGCAGGGCGATCTGGCCAAGGCGCTCAACGCTCACCTGTAGCCATCGGTGCCCGGGGCCGGCGCGGGGTGGTCTGGCCTGGGCGCCCTGCGGTGCGGGTGGTCCGGTCCGGGGCAGTCCTGCGGTGCGGGTGGTCTGGCCGGGGCAGTCCTGCGGCGCGGGGTGGTCTGCCCTGGGCGCCCTGCACCGCAGGGATCTGGCCGGGGCAGTCCTGCGGTGCGGGTGGTCCGGCCAAGGCGCTCAACGCTCGTCGCTTGGGTCAGCGCTGGGTGGCGGCAGTGTCGGATGGTCGTTGACCGGATAAACGCCGATGGCAAACCCGTAGACGGTTTCGCCCGAGCGCGGAAGCTTGTCGAACTCCTCGACAAGCGCCTTGATGCGCAACCAGAAGTCGGACGCCTGCTCGCGTGAGATCCGCGCGTGCCGGATGAAGGCCCATAACTGGCGAGCCTGGTATGCGGCGGCTGACTCCTTCGCGGCGACCTCAAAGTCGTTGAAGTCGAGCGGGAGGTTTTCCCCCATGTCTACGTAGTACAAGCGCGCGGTGCGTCCGTAGTAGCGCTCGTCGATCGCTCGAACCCGTCGCGTGCGGACAACGCGCAGGAGTCCGGCGTCGGCCAGAACGTTGACATGGTGCGCAACGGTGCTTTTGGGACGTTTGACCGCCTTGGCAAGCTCGGTGATTGTGGCGGCTCGCTCGTGCAGCAAGCCGAGGATGGTGGTGCGTAGCGGGTCGCTGATGGCCCGAACCTGTGCGGGAGTGGTGAGCACCAGCGTGTCGGGCAGGTCGTAGTCGGGTACCGGGTTGATGGCCATGATGCGAATAGACTAACATTCTCGATTGTTCGAAGTTTTTGGTTCATTCGGTGGAAGGAAACACCATGGCCGAGGTACTGCTGTTTCACCATGCACAAGGGGTCACCAAAGGGATTCAGGCCTTCGCCGACGACCTACGCCGGGCCGGCAACGCCGTCCACGTGCCGGACCTGTTCGACGGGCGCACCTTCGACTCGATCGACGAAGGACTCGCCTACGTGCGCGGGACCGGGTTCGACACGTTCATCGAGCGTGGCTGTGCGGTCGCTGAAGGGCTAGGGCAGCAGCTGGTCTATGCCGGCTTCTCGCTGGGTGTGCTCCCAGCGCAGAAGCTCGCGCAGACCCGACCCGGTGCCACGGGGGCGCTGCTGTTCTACTCCTGCCTGCCGGTGACCGAGTTTGGCCAAGAGTGGCCGGAGCGTGTCCCCGTGCAGGTGCACGGCATGGACGAGGACCCATACTTCGTTGGCGAAGGCGATGTCGACTTCGCGCGCCAACTCGTTGCGTCCACCGACCGAGCCGAGCTGTTTCTGTACGCCGGCAAAGAGCATTACTTCGCCGATTCCTCGCTGCCCTCTTATGACGAGACCGCCACCGCGCTGCTCACGCAACGGGTCATCGACTTCCTCGCGGCGTTGTCGCGCTGACGTGAGCGCGGTGCCGTGAGCGGGCCCTCACCCGGGATAACACTGCGGCGCAAGATTTTCCATTGTAGACAGTGACGGATACCGGGCACTTCGAAAGATGACCCGTGACTCGGCGCTTCGTGCGCCCGCGGCGGACCCGACAGAGGCACAATTGTCGATGGACCGCCGCCGCGCCGGCTGCCGCTGCCGTCAATGCCGAGTGATGTGGTGCGCCATCATTCGCCATGCGGCACGGCCGGCGGGAGCCATCCACCGTCGCACAGTGATCGCATGTTGTCACTGATGGCGTTGGGGTTGGCCATCGGCTGGGCGGGCCCCGGGACGCTGTCCCCGGGTCTGCCCGGCCGCTATGCGTGGCATCAGGCGAAGGCATCACGGCATTTTGAAAGTGCAGGCTCACGGCGGGTCGGTGCCACGATAAACATCGTCCAGGCGCGAGCGCGAGGAGCCGACGATGATCCAACTTCCTGGCGGCAAAGCGGTACAGCGGGTCACCCGCACGTTCACCCCGCGCGGCGCAGGCGATCTGGTCGCCGGTCAGCGCAATGGGCGGGCTGACCGGCGATGACCCTCTCCAAGGCGATTCACGGCGATGAACTGACCGCGTGGGTGCGCGACGGCGTGTGGCCGGCACACCAGGCGGCGGGCGACTATCCCGCCTTCCACGAGTGCCGCGCCTATCAGGTGACCGGGCGGCTGGACGCAGAATCGCTGCGCGCGGCGTGGCGGGCGGTGGCACGCCGGCACGGCGTCGCCGACTTCACGATCGTGGATGTGTCGGGCGACAGCACGCCTGCCGCGTGTGCCGAGAGCGCTTGGGCGCGGGCGATGTCGAGGCCGTTCGATCTGGAGGGCGGGCCGTTGGCGCGGCTGACCGTGATCCGCTTGGGGCCGCGGGACCATCAGGTGTTGCTCGCCGCGCACCGCATCGCCGCCGATGGCCGGTCCCTGTCGATGCTCGTCAAGCGGATCTCGCAGGCGTATGCCGCGAAGGCGGCGGACGAGCCGGAGCCGGCTGTGCCGCGCTTCGAGGGTGATGCCGAACGCGGCGTGGAGGGCGACTTCGAGTGGTGGCGCCGGCGGCTCGAGCCGGTGCCCGCGCAGCTGGCGCTGCCGCTGGACCGGCGCCGGCCGGAGGGGTTGTCGTGGCGCGGCGGCATGGTGTGGTTCGACTTCGACGCCGCGCAGCTGAGCCGCGTCGCGTTTTACGGTGGCGTCACGCGCGATCTCGTGGTGCTGGCCGCGTTCCAGGTGCTGCTGCGGCGCTACACGGCGATGGAGATGGTCAGCGTGGGCCTGATGGCCGAGACCCCCGTGGTGCTCGCCACCGATTTCACTGGCGCGCCAACGTTTCGCGAGATCCTGGCGCGGGTCGAGGCGGATCACCGGGCGGCCGTGGGGCGCCCGCGCCCGCCCCTGGTCAGGCTCGCGCGCGAGCTGCACCCGGGCCGGGACCCGTTGCGGGTGCCGTGGTGCGATGCCATGTTCCTCGCGCCCGATCCCGGCCACGCGACCCTGCGGCTGCCGGGGGCGATCGTGCGCGAGCTGCCGGCGTCCAGCGGCTCGGCGCGCACCGATCTGACGCTGGGGATGGTGCGGATGAACGGGTCTCTGCGGGGCTGCCTCGAATACCGCAAAAGCATCTTCGAACACGGCTCGATGCTGTTGATGGCGCAGCAGCTGCGCCACCTGCTGGCCGTGCTCGACCGCGATGGCCTCGACGTCCCGGTGGACGCGCTGCCGCTCGAGCCGATGGAACGGCTTACGACACCGGTGCAGGCCGACCACGCTCCACTTAAGACGGTGATCGGTCTCATCGCCCACCACGCGAGGCGCGACCCGGACGCGCCGGCCGTCCACTGGCAGGGCCAGGCACTGTCCTATCGCGACCTTTACCGGCGGTCCGGTGCGCTGGCCGCGAGGCTTCGATCGCTCGGGGAGGGCGCGCCCATAGCGGTGCGCGTGCCGGCCGGGCCGGATCAGGTCGTGGCGCTGCTGGCCGTGCTGCGGGCGGGGGGCCACTTCATGTGGATCGGCGCGGGCAACTCCGGTGAGCGCGCCCGCCGGATGATGGCCGCGCTGGCGCCCCGATGCCTGCTCATCGGCGGTGATCCGGCGGCGTCGCAGGAGGACGAGCTCGCGGTCTGGTATCGCGACGAGATGGGCGGCCGCCTGTTCGACGTCACGGCCGGCGATCCGGCGGTGTCCGAAGACGACAGCGAGCCCGATCTGGAGCACACCGCCTACGTGGCGTTCACCGCCGACTCCACCGGCCGGCCCAGGGGCGTGCCACAGTCCCACGCGGCGCTGGCGCAGTTTGCCACCTGGTTTGCGAGCGCCTTTGACCTCGGCCCCGGTGCCCGGGTCGCCCAGTGGGTCGCGCCCGAGTATGACCCGGCGCTGTGCGAGGTGTTCGCGGCGCTGGTCTCCGGTGCGGCGCTGTGTCCGGTGCCGGAGCACCTGCGCGCCCATCCGGAGCGGTTCGTCGGATGGCTGACCGCCGAACGGATCACGCTGCTGCAGACGATTCCGAGTTTCGCGCGGCGCATGCTGCGCGCGCTCACCGAGCGCGGCGATCCGGCGGCGCTGTCCAAACTGGACCGGCTGCTGCTGATCGGCGAGGCGCTGTCGAGCGAGCTGGTCAACGCGCTCCAGGTGGCTTTGCCGGGCCGGCGACTGGCCAATGTGTACGGTCCAACCGAGACGATCGCGGCGACGTGGCACGAGGTGACCGGCAGGGTCGAGGGCGCCACGCCGATCGGGCGGCCCATCCCGGGTCGTGAGGTGCTCATCGTCGACGACATGGATCGCCCGTGCCCCACCGGGATCACCGGCAACCTGGTCATCCGCGGCCGGTATGTCACGCCCGGCTACCTGCACGACGGCGACGCGGATGCGGCCTTGCGCCCGCTGCGCCACGGCTCCCGGACCGGGCGGTCGCGCACCTATCGCACGGGCGACCTGGCCCGCCGGCGCTGGGATGGCCTGCTGGAGTTCCAGGGCCGCCGCGACCTGCAGATCAAGCTCAACGGCCACCGGCTCGAACTCACCGAGATAGAGGCCGCCCTGACCGCGCACCCGGCGGTGGCCGAATGCGCCGCGGTGGCGCTTTCCGACGGTGACGGCATCGCCAACCGTCTGATTATTTATGTGGTACCTGATGAGCGCGCGGCAGCGGCCGGGCAGGGCGGCGTTGAGGCCTGGCGCGCCTGGCTGCGCAGCGCCTTCGGCAAGGTCGTGCTGCCGGCCTCGTTCCACACCATGGACGGGCCGCTGCCGCGCAACGCCGCGGGCAAGGTCGACCGGCACCGGCTGCCCACGCCCTCCGCCCGGACATAGCTCGCAGACGGCGAAGTCATCGGATATGTCCACTTCAGACAAGGCGCCGGGCGTCGATGCCGCTGCCCGGTTGCCGCTGTCGTTGCAGCAGGAGTTCCTGCGCCGGTTCGACCGGGGCGACGAGTGGGGGCCGTTCGGGCCGCGTTTGCTCATCGCCGGTGGCTGGCGGGTCGGTGGGCCCATCGACGTGGGTGCGCTGGAGCTCGCGCTGGCCGATGTGGTCGACCGGCACGAGTCGCTGCGCACGGCGGTGCTGCGCGACGAGGAGGGGCCGGCGCAGCGGATCCTGGCGACGGCGCCGTGGCCGTGCCTGACCATTCGCGAGCTGTCCGATGTGGACTCCGGCTCGCGTGCGTTACGTGCGGAGGAGCTCGTCAACGAGGTGGAGGCGCAGGCCCTTCCGGTGCACGAGCTGCCCCTGCTGCGGGCCCTGCTCGGCCGGTTCGACCGGGACGATGCCGTGCTGGTCCTCAGCGCCCATCGCAGCGCGGCCGACGCCTGGTCGCTGCGGGTGATCGCCCGCGATCTGGCGGAGTGTTACGCCGCAAGGGTTGCCGGGTCCGTGCCGGTGCTGGAGCCGGTCGCGCAGTACAGGGAATTCGTGCAGGCACAGCATAACTGGCTGCGGAGCACGGCGGCCCGGGCGGCGCGCGACTACTGGCGCAACAACCTTGTCGGCGCGCAGCTCCTGACGATGCCGGTCGACCTTGTGCCGCTGCGGGATCCACCGCGCACCGCGTGGCACCGCTTCGCCATGCGGCCCGGCACCCATTCCGGCGTGCTCCGGCTGGCCGAGGCGACCCGCGGTTCGCCGTTCACGGTGCTGCTCGCGGTGTTCAACCTCCACGCGCACCGGGACACCGGCCTGCTCGACATCGTCGTGCCGGCCTTCGCGCCCGGTCGCGGGCTGACCCGGTTCGAGCGGACGGTGGGACCGTTTTGCAATCTCCTGCCGCTGCGCACCGATCTGCTGGGGTGCCGGACCTTTGGCGATGTCGTGGGCCGGACGCGGGCGGCATGCGCGGGCGCCTTCGCCAACGAGCTCGCGTCGCTGCTGGTGCTGCGGGAGGCGCCACAGCTGATGGGCCCGGCGATGATCCCCGGCGTCCGGCCCTGCCTTTTCCAGGCGGCACAAACCTCATCCGCGACGCGTGGCACGCGGATCGGCGGGCTGGAATACTCGGCCATCTCGCGCCGGGTGATTTCCCAGGGCACCGGCCCGGAGATTCCGGACGGCCTGCTGTGGTCGATCGATGCCGGGCCGTCCGGCGACCTGATCGGTGCGCTCGGCTTCAGCGCTCACCTGTTCGAACAGGCCACGGTCGAACACAGCGCCGGACGCTACCGCGCGCTCCTGGAGGAGCTCGTGGCCGACCCGGACGCGCTGAGCCGGGACGTCATGTAGCCCTCAGGCGCAGCAACCACGAAGATGCGTCGCCGGTGGCGCGCCGCGACGCTGAGCACATGCCAACGAAAGGTGCGCCCATGAGAGCCGCCGTCATCGCACAGGCCGGGAGCCCGTGGGAGCTGCGCGAGGTCTCCATGCCGTCGCCCGGCCCCGGTGAGGTCCTGATCCGGGTGCACGCGAGCGGCTTGTGCCACAACGACGTGTACGTCAGCCGCGGCGTGCTTCCGTTCCCGCGCTTCGATCCGGTGATCGTGGGGCACGAGCCGGCCGGTGAGGTCGTGGAGGTGGGCGCGGGCGTGACGTCGCGCAGGGTGGGCGATCGGGTCGGTGCGACGTGGGTGCAGGGCACGTGCGGGCGGTGCGACTATTGCCGGCTCGGGCTGCCCGTGACCGGGCAGTCCGGGTTGAACTGCCCGGGTGCGGTGATGACCGGGCTGACCGTCCAAGGTGGAAATGCGGAGTACGTGGCCGTGCGCGCGGAGAGCACCGTGCTCCTGCCCGACGGTCTGAGCTATGAGGCGGCCGCGCCGGTGCTGTGCGCCGGCTACACCGCGTGGAGCGGGCTGCGGGCGGCGCAGCCGCGGCCGGGGGAGCGGGTGGCGGTGCTCGGCATAGGCGGCCTGGGGCACATGGCCCTGCAGTTCTCCCGGGCGTGCGGGTTCGAGACCGTCGCCGTCACCCGCAGCGCGGACAAGCACGACCTCGCCCGCAAGCTCGGTGCGGACATCGTGGTGAGCGATGGGGTGCAGCTTCGGGCGGCGGGCGGCGCGGATGTGGTGGTGGTGACGGGGACCTCCAACGCGGCCGCATCGGATGTGCTGCAAGGGGTTCGGGCCAACGGGCGGGTCGCGGTGACCACGATCGACCCGGCCCAGCCGCTCACGGTCGGGCCCGCCGCCGGGTTGTGGTGGAAGCGCATGCGCATCGTCGGGGCGAGCCACGACGGGCTGCACCTTCTGGCCGAGGCACTGGAGCTGGCGGCGTCGGGTGCGGTCACCCCGATGGTGGAGGCATTCCCTGCCGTGCGCGCCAACGAGGCCCTGGCGCGGGTGGAACGGGGCGACGTGCGGTTCCGCGCCGTACTCACCTTCTGATGGGCATTTCAGAAGATGCGCGGTCAGCAGATTTCGATAAATCTACTACTATGAATGAATTCGCCGGAAAGCACATCCTGATAACCGGAGGCGGAAGCGGAATCGGTTTCGCCACCGCGCGGCGTTTGCTGGCGGACGGGGCAAGTGTCATTCTCGCGGGACGAAGCCGCGAGCGGCTCGAGTCGGCGGCCAAAGACCTCGACGGCGGGGACCGGGTCCTGACCGTGCCCGCCGATGTCAGCCAACCGGCCAGTTTGGACGGTCTCATGCACGAGATCACCGGTCGCCTCGGCCGCCTCCACGGCGTGTTCGCCAACGCGGGCACCGCGACGATGGGCCGGACCGCCGACGTCACCGAGGCCGAGTTCGACCGGGTGATCGGCACCAACTTCAAGGGCACGTTCTTCACCGTGCAGAAGGCGCTCACGGCGCTCGAGGACGGATCCTCGATCGTGCTCAACTCCTCGTGGACGGCGCACCGTGGGCTGGCGCCGGGCTCGATCTACTCCTCCAGCAAGGCGGCGGTGATCGCGCTCGTCGGCGCGATGGCCGCCGATCTGGCCGAGCGGGGCATCCGGGTCAACGCCATCACCCCGGGCCACGTGGCGACGGAGATGTTTGACGGTGTCACCGGCGGATCCGAGCAGGTGTCGGAGATGTTCCGCGCCCAGGTGAGCCTCGGCCGGATCGCCGACCCGGCGGAGATCGCCGAAACCGTCACATTCCTGTTGTCGCCCAAGGCGTCCTACATCACGGGGCAACAGTTGATTGTGGACGGTGGGCTGCTGGGCGCCGTGCCGTTCGCCGCACACTAAGCCAACTTCGAAACGTAACAGGGGATTTCCGATGAGTTATGGCATCTCGACCCGGGCTGTCGTGCTTGGCGGCAGCATCGCGGGACTCTTCGCGGCCAGGGTGTTGGCGGATGTGTACGACGAGGTGGTCGTGGTGGACCGCGATGAGCTCGTCGGGGTGGAGACGCCGCGCCGCAGCCGCCCGCAGGGCAAGCACATCAACGCCATGCACGTGCGTGGACGCGTGGTGATGGAGCAGCTGTTTCCCGGTATCACCGAGGAACTGATCGCCGATGAATGCCCGGCCGGAGACTTCGCCGGGTCCGTGCGGTGGTACTTCAAGGGCAAGGCGATCAAGCGCGAGGACATCGGCTATCTCGCCGTGCCGGCGACCGCGCCGCTGATGGAGCGTCACATCCGCGAGCGGACCCGCGCCCTGGAGAACGTGTCATTCTGCGAGCGGCACGACATTCTCGGGTTGACCACGACGAAGGATCACGGTCGCGTCACCGGTGTGCGCGTGCACGACCACTCCAACGGCGCGCAGGAAAAGACGATCCAGGCGGATCTGGTGGTGGACGCGACCGGGCGCGGGTCCCGCACCCCGGCGTGGCTGGCGGAGTGGGGTTATCCCACGGTCGTCGAGGAGCGCAAGAAGATCGGGCTCGGCTACACCACGCAGCACTACCGCATCGACGAGGATCCGCTCGACGGAGATCTGGCCATCATCCCGGTGGCCTTCCCGGAGTCTCCCCGCGGCGCGATCTTCACCAAGACCGACCACGGCAACTATGAGCTCACCGCTTATGGGTTGCTGGGCGACCATCCCCCGACCGACCAGGAGGGCTTCTACGCCTTCGTCAAGTCCCTGGCGGTGCCCGACATCCACGAGGCCTTGCAGCACGCCCGGCCGCTGGACGAGCCGGTGGCGTTCAGATTCCCGACCACGATCCGGCGGCGTTACGAGCTGCTGGACCGTTTCCCGGACGGGTTGCTGGTCACCGGCGACGCGATCACCTGCTTCAACCCGGTGTATGCGCAAGGGATGACGGTGGCCGCCATGTCCGCGCTGACTATTCGCCACCACCTGCACTCCGGCGCGAGCCCGGATCCGCTGAGCTATTTCAGGGATCTGGCCCGGGATGTCATCGACCCGCCGTGGGAAATGACCAACGTGGTGGACCTTTCGTTCCCCGGCGTGGAGGGCGACCGCACCCTCCAGGTGCGCATGGCGCAAAAATTCCTTTCGCTGGTACAGATCGCAGCCCGGCGAGATGTCAAGGTGACCACGGCATACATGCGCGCGGCGGGGATGCTCGACCGCCCGGAGGCGCTGATGCGGCCGGCCATGGTCATGCGTGTGCTGTGGAATGCGTTCAGGTGAGCACGTTTTTGCGAGGGCCTAACATATTATCGGAACTTTCAATAATATGTTAGGCCATTTCAGGCTGACTTGCTCCATTGTGGACGTTTGGCTTTGTCTATATCCACCGCTATACGATCTGGGGGACGGACTCGGGCGGACGGACCGCCCAGCGGATAGGTGGAGTGGATGCGTGCGCGGCGGATCGGGCCCGATGAATGTGACGCCGACGCGCTGGGCCGCCTGATCCGCAGTGGGCGTCCGGCCGAGGCGGTCGTGCTGGCAGGCGTGGCGATCACGCGGGCGCGCCAACCGGCCGAGGTCGCCCGGGTGCTGCTGATGAAGCTTGGCGCGCTGCTCAACCTGGGCCGCACGGCCGAGTGCCCGGCGGTGATGGACGAGGCCTACGCGGCGCTGGCCCGGTGCGACGAGCCCGCGCTGCTGGGGGAGTTCCACGCGCTGGCCGCCAACGTCGCCTACCACCAGGGTTCGCTCGACCGCTGCGTCACCCACCTGGTCAGCGGCGGCCGTGCGCTCGAGCGGGCGGAGACGGCCGATCACGTGTCGGCGATGGCCTGGCTGGATCTCGCCGTGACCTATTCGAGCATCGGCTTCCACGGGCACGCGATGGCCGCGCATCGGCGTTGCCAGGCGATCGCCACGGCCGCCGACCTGGACCCGGTCGACTTCGCCCATCCGGAGATTCGCATACGGTACGCGGTGTCGCTCGACCATCAGGGCGAGTCCGACGCGTGCGCGACCACGCTCGCCGCGACACTGGACGAGCTCGGCCCCGGCGATGTGGCGCCCTTCGAGCTGCCCTACCTGGGCTACGCCCAGGCCCGGCTCGCCACGCTGCGCCCGCACCCGGGCGGCGATCCCGGCCCGCTGATGTGGTCCGATGTCGAGCCCTACGGCGAGGCCACCGAGCTGCGGCAGCTCGCCGACGCGTGCGTGGCGATCGCGACCCGGCAGCCCGAGCTGGCGCTGACCCGGCTGTCCGAGGCGACGGAGTGCGTCAAAGTCTTTGGCGCGGCGGAGGTTCCACGGCTGCGCGCGATCGCCCACGCCGCGCTCGGCGACCACGCGGCGGCGCACGCGGCCGAGCGAGACGTCGCGCGCCAGGTGTCGCAGTCGGTCAACCGCCTGCACGACCTGTTCGTGGAGGGGATCTCGGCCCGGCTCGACCACGACGAGCTGCGCCGGCGGGCCACGCAATACGCCGACGAGGCGCACACCGATCCCTTGACCGGCCTGCCCAACCGGCGCCATCTGGAGCAATACGTCGACGAGCTCACCGGCGCGGGCAAGATCGGCAGCATCGGCGTGGCCGACCTCGACGGGTTCAAGGTGGTCAACACCGTGCACGGCCACCTGTCCGGCGATCGGGTGCTGCAGCGCGTGGCGGCGATCCTGACCCGCACCCTGCGCCGGGGCGACTTCCTCGCGCGGTTCGGCGGCGACGAGTTCGTGATCGTGCTCCCGTCCACCGGGCCGCAGGAGGCCAAGGAGGTGGGCGAGCGCCTGGCCGCCGCGGTCGAGTCCGACGACTGGGAGTCGATCGTGCCGGGCACGCCGGTGACCATGACCGTCGGCTGGGCGGAGCTCAACGCCCGCACCGGGATCCTGGCGGCGTTCCAGGCGGCCGACATGGGGATGCTGCGGGCGAAGGCCGAGTGGCGCGCGGCCGGCGGCCGGGGTGCGTCCGCGCGGTAAGCTCGGCCTGTGACCGAGGCGACCGAGCCGCAGTTGTCGTACTACACCGAGACGCCCGTGGCAGACCCGCGGCCGGTCGGCAGGTTCGCGCGCTTGCGCGCCCGCACGCCCGCCTGGCTGGCGCCGCTGGCCGTGCTGGGCTGTGTCGGTGCCTCGCTCGGCTACACCATGTGGGCCAACCCGGCGGCGGGCGGCGCCGACGCCGTCCCCACCTGCCTGGTGAAGCTGACCACCGGGCTCGACTGCCCGGGCTGCGGCGGCACGCGCGCGGCGTGGTATCTGATGCACGGCGACATCCCGGCCGCCGCGCGGCACCACCTGCTGTTCGTCTTCGCCGTGCCGTTCGTGATCTACCTATATGTCGCCTGGGCCGGCAAGGTCGCTTTTGGATGGCGGATCCCGCAGCTGCGCGTGAGCCCTTTGGCGGTCGGGATTTTCCTTGGTGCCTGGGGCTTGTTCATGGTGTTGCGCAATCTGCCGTGGGCGCCGTTCACCTACTTCTTCGTCTAGGGTCTGGCCAAAGTCGATCGGCGCAAGACCGTAGTCCCGTCAGCCGCGCTTTTCGGGCCTACCCCGCACAGCACGTGCTGCGGGCCGCTCACCGCCGGCCACTGGCCGCAGCGGCACCACCCAGCCTGCACAC
>JBIOYB010000673.1:0-9192 GCA_044869915.1 Allorhizocola sp. | reverse complement strand
CCCTTGCCCCGCACCGGAATATTGCCCGGGGACTGATAGCCGATATTGCCATCGACGTCCGCGTATATCATATTTTGGGACGGTACCTCGAAAAGCGCGGCCGCGGCCCGGAACTCCTGCCAGTTGCCCGCCTTGTTGAGCCGCATCACCGCGTCGCCCGTGCGGCCTGGCTCGAGCGCGGTCCACCGCAGCGCGACGGCCTTGTCCTTCGCGATCTTCTTCAGCTCGTCGCTCGCGTCGGAGATCAGCGGCCCGTGTTTGGTGCTGCGGATGGTGATCGTCACGTCGGCGCCGCCCGCGACCTTGACCGTCTCCTGCCGGGACTCGATCTGCGCCGTCGAGTCCTCCAGATAGAGGTCGATCACGTCGGGCCCGAGATTGGTGAAGCCCCAGGCGATCCGCGCGTTGTGTCCGATCACGACACCCGGAACGCCGGAGAACGAGAAGCCCGCCACGTTGAGCCCGCACTCGCAGTGCAGGCCGATCTGATACCAAATCCCGGGCTGGCTTGGGCTCAAATGCGGGTCGTTGGCGAGGATCGGCTTGCCCGTGCCGGTCTTGCTCCCGCTGACCACCCACGAGTTGGAGCCGATGCCCGAGCTCGCCCCGCTGCGCTGCGCGCCGCTGACGCCGGGCGTGTAGTCGGCCGCCACGATCGGCGCGTTGCGGTCATAGGGGTAGGCCGGATAGAGCTCGTCCACCTGCTGCCGGGTCAGCCCGGCGACGCTCTCCAGCGCGGCCCGCCGGATCTCGTCCTGCATGTTGCCGCGCAGATCCCACGCCATCGCCTTGAGCCAGGCCAGACTGTCGACCGGCTGCCACTTGTCGATCACATAGCCGGAGTTTTGCAGGCCCAGCAAGCGATATTCCAGAGAGGCGCCGTCGGGGTTGGCCTCGAGCCACGCGTTGACGCCCTCCGAGTAGGCGACAAGGGCATTGCGGGTCTCCTCGGTCAGCAGCGCATATTCCTGCTCGGCCACCCGCCGCCAGCCCATCGTGCGCAGATAGATGTCGGTCTTCAGCTGGCTCTCGCCGAAGATCTCCGCGACCCGCCCGGCCGTCACGTGCCGCCGGAAGTCCATCTCCCAGAAGCGATCCTGCGCGTGCACATATCCCTGCGCCTTGAGCAGGTCGGCCTCGGTCTTCGCGTAGATCTGCGGGATGCCGTATTGATCGCGGTGCACCGTCACGGGCACGCTCAAACCCTTGAGCGTGAGCGTGCCCTCGTGCTGCGGGAACCCGGCCCGCACGGCCCACACCACCCAACCCGCACCGGCCGCGAGCAACACGACCACGGCGACCAACGACCACACACCGGCGATGCGGAGCACACGCAGCACACGGCGAACGCGAGGGGACGGCTTCACGATCGGCAACATAGCATCAGGGTGGGACACAAGCGATCGTCGATCGTTTGCCAGCGGGCGACAAACCGTCGATACAAAGCGGATACAAAGCGGAGGGGCCTCCCACCGTGGTGGAAGGCCCCTCCGTAACCGGAGTTTCAGGTCACACGTCGAAGTAGAGCTGGAACTCGTGCGGCGTCGGGCGCAGCCGGATCGAGTCGATCTCGGTCGTCCGCTTGTAGTCGATCCAGGTCTCGATCAGGTCGGACGTGAACACGCCGCCCGCGAGCAGGTATTCGTGGTCCTTCTCCAGGCCCTGCAGCACCTCGGGCAGCGAGCCCGGGACCTGCGTCACCGACGCGGCCTCCTCCGGCGGCAGGTCGTAGAGGTCCTTGTCGACCGGCGCCGGCGGCTCGATCTTGTTCTTCACGCCGTCGAGGCCCGCCATCAGCATCGCCGAGAAGGCGAGGTATGGGTTGCTGGACGGGTCGGGGCAGCGGAACTCGATGCGCTTGGCCTTGGCGTTGGTGCCCGTCACCGGGATGCGCGTGCAGGCCGAGCGGTTGCGCTGCGAGTAGACCAGGTTGACCGGAGCCTCGAAGCCCGGCACCAGGCGCCGGTAGGAGTTGACCGTCGGGTTGGTGAAGGCCAGCAGCGACGGCGCGTGGTGCAGCAGACCGCCGATGTACCACCTGGCCGTGTCGGACAGGCCGCCGTAGCCGGTCTCGTCGTAGAACAGCGGCTCGCCACCCAGCCACAGGCTCTGGTGGGTGTGCATGCCGGAGCCGTTGTCGCCGAACAGCGGCTTGGGCATGAAGGTGGCGGTCTTGCCCGCGGCCCACGCCGTGTTCTTGATCGTGTACTTGAAGAGCTGCATCTGGTCGCCGGCGGCCAGCAGCGTGCCGAACTTGTAGTTGATCTCAGCCTGGCCGGCGGTGCCCACCTCGTGGTGGCCGCGCTCGACGGTGTAGCCCAGCTTGATCAGATTGGTGACCATCTGGTCGCGCAGGTCGGCGTAGTGGTCAGTCGGAGCCACCGGGAAGTAGCCACCCTTGTAGCCCGGCTTGTAGCCGCGGTTGGGCTGGTCGCCGTCGACGGCACGGCCCGTGTTCCATGCGCCCTCGATCGAGTCGATGTGGTAGAACGCCTCGTTGGCGCCCGTCGAGTATCGAATCGAATCGAAGATGTAGAACTCGGCCTCGGCGCCGAAGTAGGCGGTGTCGGCGATGCCGCTGGAGGCGAGATAGGTCTCGGCCTTCTTGGCCACGTTGCGCGGGTCACGCGAATAGGCCTCACGCGTGAACGGGTCGTGGATGAAGAAGTTGAGCGCAAGTGTCTTCTGCACCCGGAACGGGTCGATGAACGCGGTGGTCACGTCCGGCAGCAGAAGCATGTCCGACTCGTGGATCGCCAGGAAACCGCGGATCGAAGACCCGTCGAAGGCGAGACCGTCGGTGAACACCTTCGCGTCGAAGGACTCGACCGGCACGGTGAAGAACTGCATCTGACCGGGCAGGTCGCAGAAGCGCACATCGATGAACTTCACGCCCTCTGCTTTGAGGTATTGAAGCAGCTCCTCGGAATTGGCGAACAACACGTCCTCCTGGCTAACAAACTCGGCTTAACATCTGGATTGGCTGGTAGCGAAGCTAGAACCGGTGGGTTGCCCGGTCGTGTCGCCTCTGTTTCGGCCGTGTTACGTCACTGGTCTGTACGCTCGGCTGGTGACCGAGACCGCAGCCAGCATGCCGACCTTCGCACGCCGCTTCGGCGCCCTGCTCATTGACTGGATCCTCTGTGTGCTGGTGTCCGGCACCTTTGCCAGGCCGATGGTCGACGGTTGGGCACCCGTTGTCGTCCTGATCGCAGAGTACGCCCTCTTTATAGGGATCTTCGGGCAGACCCCCGGGATGAAAATCGCCAGGTTCACGTGCCTCGGCGCGACCACCGAGCGCCCGGTCGGCATCCCGCGGGCCGCGCTGCGCGGGCTGCTGCTCGCGCTGGTCATCCCGGCCGTGTTCGGCCTGCACGACCGCGCCGCGGGCACGCTCCTGCGCCGGCTCGACCCTCACCCGTCCTCGCCTGCGGCATGACCTCGCCCGTCCTCGCTGGCGGCATGACCTCGCCCGTCCTCGCCTGCGGCTTGACCCTCACACCGTGTGAGGGCACAGCCTAGGGGGTGCCATGTTCACCATCGGAGAGTTCGCCAGCCTGAGCCGGGTCTCGATCCGTATGCTGCGCCACTATGACGCCATAGGGTTGCTTCGGCCCGCTGCTGTAGATCCTTTTTCTGGGTACCGGCTGTATTGCGCAGATCAACTCTGGCGAGTCAACCGGATCATCGCCCTGAAGGATCTCGGGTTCACCCTGCAGCAGGTCGCCAACATCATAGACGACAAGGTCGACATAGCTGAGCTGCGCGGCATGCTGCGCCTGCGCCGAGCCGAACTGGAGGTGCAGATGCAGGTCGACGCCGCCCGGCTGCGGGGCGTCGAGGCGAGACTCCGCATGATAGAGAGTGAGGGTTCCATGTCCACCGCAGAAGTAGTGCTCAAACAGGTCGCCCCGATCCGCCTCGCCAAGCTGACCGGCACGGCGGCCGGCTTCGAGCCCAAGCACATCGGCCCGGTCATCCAGCCGCTGTATCCGCAGCTGTGCGAGCGCATGGTCGCGGCCGGCCTGTCCTTGGACTCCAGCGCGGCCATCGCCTATTACGAGCAGGGCGAGGGCGAAACGGTGCTCGTGCACGCGGGCATGTCCACCACAGCGGATCCCGAGGCCGCCAAGGGGTTCGACATCGTCGATCTGCCGCTGATCCCGACCGCGGCGACCATTATCCACCGTGGGCCGATGGACGACGTGATGCGCAGCGAGCACACCCTGGCCCGGTGGATCGAGGACAACGGCTACCGGCCGGTGGGCCTGCACCGCGAGGTCTACCTCGACTACAACCCCGACGACACCGCCAACGGCGTCACCGAGCTACAGATCGCGGTAGTCAAAGCCGAGTAGTTGGCCAAACCGGGCCCATCACGGCGTCCACCTCCGCCCGGTCATAGCCGCGTAGGGCGATCCAGAAGCTGGTGTCGCTCGGCTTGCGCCCGGCCTCCGCTTCCGCGATCGCGCGATCGACCTGGGCCCGGTCATAGCCGCGCAGCACGATCGAAAACTCGGTCCCTGGGTTCATGCCGCCATGGTCGCATCGGGGGACAAGCGCCTCGCAGCGCTTGTGAGCGCGTGGGTCAGGCCGGACAGTCCACTGTGGAGCAACTGGCCGTCGCGCTTGACCGCCCGCCCGGCGACGAGGACCGTGTCCACGTTGCCCGGGTGGGCGGCCGTGACCACGGCACCGATCGGATCGTGCGCCCCGGCGAGGTTCAAGTCGTTGGCGCGCAACACGATCAGGTCGGCCTGTCGGCCCGGGCGCAGCGAGCCGACCCGGTCGGCCAGCCCGAGCGCGGCGGCCCCGTCGATGGTCGCCATGCGCAGCGCACCGGCCGCGGTCAGCGGCTCGCCCTCGCCGAGGTGGCTCGCGAGCAGGGCCGCACGCATGAGCGAGAACATGTCGCCCGCGACCGTGGTCACGACATCCACGCCGAGGCCGGTGGTGACGCCCGCGCGGCGCAGCCGGCCGATGACCGGGGCGCCGTGGCCCATCCGCGCCTCGACGGCGGGCGTGACCGACACCGCGCCGCCGGACTGGGCGATCTGCTCCAGCTCGGTGTCGGCGAACGTGTTGCCGTGCACATAAAGCGTGTCCGGGCCGAGCAGGCCGTGCTCGGCCAGTGTGGCGACGGCCCCGCCGCTGGCGTGCAAGGCTATGCGCACGCCAAGCTCCCGGGCGAGACCCCAGTCGTCCTTGACGACGTCGAGGGGTGAATGCGACGGGCCGACCGTCGCGAGCGCCATGGTCACGAGGGCGTCGTCATTGGACAGTTCGCCGGATCGCACCTTGCGCACGGCGTCGGGCCGGCGCGCGTCGGCGTCGAAAACCGGGTAGCCATAACCGAACACGGCCCGGATGCCCGCCTCGCGCAGCGCCGAGACCGCGGCCGAGGTGTGGTCGGGCGTGTATTGGATGTGCGAAAAGTCCTGCAGCGTGGTGATGCCGGAGTCGAGACACTCCAGCGCGCCCGCGAGCGTCGCCGTGTGCACGTCCTCGGGCCGGTGCAGCGGCGCCATCCGGCCGAGCACGAGGTGCAGGTAGGTGCCCAGATCCGCGTCGACCGCGACCGAGCGCAGCGCGGTCTGCCACGTGTGCCGGTGAGTGTCGACAAATCCGGGCAGCACGATCCGGTCGGTCGCGTCGACAACCATGGCGCCCGAGTCAGGCAGGCCTGCGCCGACAGCGGCGATCCGGTCGCCCTCGATGAGCACGTCGGTGTGCGGGCGTGCGGACGGGTCGGGCTCGGTGTCTATGACGAGGGCATTGCGCAGGAGCACGCGCTGTGCGGCCATGCCGGTACCTCCCAAAAAAGCTTTTTAAAAAGCTATCAGTAAAGCGACTATCCTGCAATGGTGACCATGGACCCGGCAGAGGCGCTGATAGAGGCGTGGCGCGTGGAGCTGCCCGACGTGCTGCACCCGACGTCCGAGCTGAGCAAGCGCCTCATGCTGCTGGCGATGCGGCTGGACGAGGCGATCCGGCGCGAGCTGCCCGAGCTCGGGCTGACCGTCGCCGAGTTCGATGTGTTGGTGTCGCTGCGCCGCTCGGGGAGGCCCTACAAACTCCAGCCCAACCGGCTCGCGAGCGCGCTCAAGCTTTCCACCGGCGGCACTAGCAACGTCATCAACCGGCTGGCCGGGCTTGGCCTGGTCCAACGCGAGCCCGATCCCGACGATCGCCGTGGCACGCTGATCTGCCTGACCGAGAAGGGCGTCCGGCTCGCCGAGCGGGCGGTGCGGGTCAGCTCGCAAGCGCAGGCCGACGTCTTCGCGGGCGTGCCGGAAGAGGTCGTCGACGCCGCGACACAGGCCCTGCGGGACCTGTCCGCGGCCATGAGGCACCGAGGCGCGCGCGGCGAGCAGGGAAGGCGAGCAAGCCGCGCCGGTTGAGCCGGAGCCGGTTAACGGTCGCGCATTTGACGCATCGCGCCCTTGTCGTGGGCGCGGTTGGGCGGAACTCCTTGGGCAGCTGGCCCTGGTTGGGGCCCTTTGTCAGCGGCCGCGCATCTGGCGCATCGCGCCCTTCGGCGGGCGGAACTCCTTGGGCAGCTGGCCCTTGGGCAGCGTGGGCCGGGCGGTCAGGGCAGTCAGCGCACGGTCGAGCTGGTTGACCTCCTTGCCGGACAGGTTGCGCGGCAGTCTGAGCAGGGTCATGCGCAGCTTGCGGATGCTGATCTGGCCCTCATCGTTGCCGATGATGTAGTCGTAGAGCGGGGCGTCGCCGATCACCTTGCCGAGGCGGCGCTTCTGCTCGCCCAGCATCGGCCGCAGGCGGGCCGGGTTGCCCTCGGCGAGCAGGATCACACCGGGCCGGCCCAGCACGAGGTGCACGACATCCATCTGGGTCGTTGCCGACAATGGCTTCTCGATGTTGATCCGCCAGTCGCCGCGCATCTGGCTCACGAGATGGGCCGCCGCTCCGGGCTGGCCCTCCATCGTGTTCATCATCGCCGCGTTTGACCGCAAATTGAGCACTATCAACAGGCCGAGCAGCGCGAGCATGATGCCGAGCGGGATCGTGAGCAGGCCCCAGTCGGTCAACAGATAGACCGCGACGGTTGCGGCCAGCGGGATGAGCATCGCGCCCGCCGCCAGCGGCAGGAACCACCGGTCCTGCTTCGCGGTGAACTTGAAGACCATGCCGATCTGCTTCAGCCGCGTGATGAAGCCGACCTTCTCCTCCTGGGACTTTGCCATAACGTGAAGTCTAATTGCCGCCCGCCGGTCCAGCGCTGCCACCTGGCGGGCGATCGGGCCTACGCGCCGGACGACGTGCCGGGCAGCCTGCTGGCCTGCGGCGTCGGCACGTGTGGCGATCCGCTCGGGGAAGGCCGCTCGGGCAGGGCCGCTCGGCGCGGTGCCGCTCAAGGCAGGGGCATCCGCCGCCCGCTCCCTCGCCGCTGTCACAAAGCGACACGCAGGCGAAGGAAGGGCGGTTACTTCTCAACCCGGATCAAATCGACCGCTCGATCGACAGCTCAGCCGACGGCTCAGCAGACCGCTCGGTCGACGGCTCAGCAGACCGCTCGGTCGACGGCTCGGTCGACGGCTCAGCCGACCGCGATGGCTCGGGCGTCGAGGGCCTGCTGGTAGAGGCGGCCGGCGCGGTAGGAGGAGCGGACCAGCGGCCCGGACATGACGCCCGCGAAGCCGATCTGCTCGGCCAGCTCGCGCAGCTCCACGAACTCCTCGGGCTTGACCCACCGCTCGACCGGGTGGTGCTTGGCGGTGGGCCGCAGGTATTGCGTGATGGTGATGAGCTCGCACCCGGCCGCGTGTAGGTCCCGCAGCGCCTGCTCGATCTCGTGCCGCTCCTCGCCCAGGCCCAGGATCAGGTTGGACTTGGTGACCAGCCCCGCCTCGCGGGCCTGGGTCAACACGTTGAGCGAGCGATCGTAGCGGAACGCGGGCCGGATGCGCTTGAAGATGCGCGGCACGGTCTCGACGTTGTGCGCGAGCACCTCGGGTCGCGCGCCGAACACCTCGCTCAGCTGGCGGGGCTCCGCGTTGAAGTCGGGGATCAGCAGCTCGACCCCGCACCCGGGCACGAGCGCGTGGATCTGCCGCACGGTCTCGGCGTAGAGCCAGGCGCCGCCGTCGGGCAGGTCGTCGCGGGCGACACCGGTCACGGTCGCGTAGCGCAGGCCCATGGTCTTGACCGACTCGCCCACGCGGCGCGGCTCGTCGGCGTCGAACTCGGCCGGCCGCCCGGTGTCGATCTGGCAGAAGTCGCACCGGCGCGTGCACTGGTCTCCGCCGATGAGGAAGGTGGCCTCGCGATCCTCCCAGCACTCGTAAATGTTGGGGCAGCCCGCTTCCTGGCAGACCGTGTGCAGGCCCTCGCGCCTGACCAGGGCGTGCAGCGCGGTGTATTCGGGACCCATCCGGGCCTTCACCTTGATCCAATCGGGCTTGCGCTCGATCGGCGTCTCGGCGTTGCGTGCCTCGATGCGAAGCAGGCGCCGACCCTCCGGTGCGATGGTCATACCGCTCAGCGTACGTCCGGCGCTCGTTAATGGCTTTCGCAGGCGGGTATGATGCCCACAACAGCCCGTCTACCAGGCGAGTCGTGGTGTGACGCCCATGACAGCGACCCTGTTGAATGCGGTTGGAGAGGCCCGCCGGCCAAAGCCGAGCGGGCGAAGGTGTGGTGGCACCGCGAGCCTCCCAACTCGCCCACACCCCTTTGGGGATGGCGTTGCGAGTGACTTGAGGAGGTAACACCCATGCAACGCATCCTGTCCCGTGAGCTCGCCCTGCACATAGGCGAGCGGGTCACGATGGCCGGCTGGCTGCATCGCCGCCGTGAGCTCAAATCCGTCTCGTTCCTGATCCTGCGCGACCGCTCGGGCCTGGCCCAGGTCGTGTTCCCGCCCGAGAAAGCGGCCGGATTGCCACCGGAGGAAACCGTGGTGCAGGTCAGTGGGCGTGTGGTCGCCAACGAGGTCGCGCCCGGCGGGGTCGAGTTAGTCGAGCCGGAGATCCGGCCGCTGACCGAGCCGGCGCAGACCCCGTTCGAGATTTTCCGGCCCACGTTGAGCCCGGGCCTGCCGATCCAGCTCGACCATGCACCGCTCTCGCTGCGGCATCCGTCGCGAAAGGACGGTCTGGCGATAGCGGCCAAGCTGACGGCGGCCTTCCGTGAGTCGTTGGCGCGCAAGGAGTTCACCGAGATCTTCAC
>JBIOYB010000672.1:0-5657 GCA_044869915.1 Allorhizocola sp. | reverse complement strand
GAAATCCGTGACGGTGAAATCTACGTTGGAGTAAGAGAATGAGTGTCCTGGAGATCCGTGACCTGCAGGTGTCGGTCAAGCTGCCCAATGGTGAGCTCAAGCCGATCCTGGCGGGCGTGAACCTGATCGTGCGATCGGGCGAGACTCACGCGATTATGGGGCCAAACGGGTCCGGCAAGTCGACACTGGCCTATTCGATCGCGGGGCACCCGAAGTATCAGATCACGGGTGGGTCGGTGACCATCGACGGGCAGGACGTGCTCGCGATGAGCGTCGATGAGCGGGCGCGGGCCGGGCTGTTCCTGGCGATGCAGCACCCGGTGGAGGTGCCGGGCGTGAGCATGGCCAACTTCCTGCGGACGGCGAAGACCGCGATCGATGGGGAGGCCCCGAAGCTGCGGACCTGGAGCGGCGAACTCAAGGGCGCGATGGAGCAGCTGGGCATGGACCCGGCGATGGCACAGCGCAACGTCAACGAGGGCTTCTCCGGTGGCGAGAAGAAGCGCAACGAGATCGTGCAGTTGGAGCTGCTCAAGCCGAAGATCGCGATCCTCGACGAAACCGACTCCGGTCTGGATGTTGACGCGCTCCGAGTCGTGAGTGAAGGTGTGAGTCGAGTTCACGAGACAACCAACGTGGGCATCCTGCTCATCACGCACTGGACGCGGATCCTGCGCTACATCAAGCCCGACTTCGTGCACGTGTTCGTGGGCGGGCGGATCGTCGAAGAGGGCGGCCCGGAGCTTGCCGACAAGCTCGAGGCCGAGGGTTACGAGCGCTATACCGCGACGCAGGGGGCTTAGGAGCCATGACCACGCTGACTATCCCGGACGGGATGCCGCAGTTCTCCGAGGAGCCGCGCCTGGACGTGGCCCGGATCAGGCAGGACTTCCCGATCCTCGGCCGGGAGGTCAACGGGTATCCACTGGTCTATTTGGACAGTGCCAACACCTCGCAGAAGCCGCAGTCGGTGATCGAGGCGATGGCGGTCCACTACGCCCTGCACAACGCCAACGTGGCCCGGTCGGTGCACCAGCTCGGCACGGAGGCGACGGAGGCATACGAGGGGGCGCGGGCCAAGGTGGCGCGGTTCATCAACGCGCCCCGGCCCGAGGAGGTCATCTTCACGAAGAACGCGACCGAGGCGATCAACCTGGTGGCGTATTCGCTCGCGAGCCGGCTGGGCCCGGGCGACGAGATCGTGATCTCCGAGATGGAGCACCACTCCAACATCGTGCCGTGGCAGATGCTGTGCGAGCGCACGGGCGCGACGCTGCGGTGGTTTGGCATCACCGACGCCGGGCGGCTGGATGAGTCCAATGTGGACGAGCTCATCAACGAGCGCACCAGACTGGTCTCGATCGTGCACACGTCCAACGTGCTGGGCACGGTCAACGCCACCGCCCGGATCACCGCGCGGGTGCGCGAGGTCGGCGCGCTGCTGATGCTCGACTGCTCGCAGACCGTGCCGCACCGCGGGTTCGACGTCGTGGACTACGACGTGGACTTCATCGCGTTCACCGGGCACAAGATGCTCGGCCCGACCGGGATCGGCGTGCTGTGGGGGCGTTACGAACTGCTCGCCGACATGCCACCGTTCCTGGGCGGCGGCTCGATGATCGAGACCGTGAAGATGACCGGCACGACATACGCGGCCCCGCCCGCGCGGTTTGAGGCCGGCACGCCGCCCATCGCGCAGGCGATCGGGCTGGCCGCGGCGATCGACTACCTCAACGAGATCGGCATGGACGCGATCGCCTGGCACGAAAAGGAGCTCACGGCATATGCGCTCGACGCCCTCGACACCGTGCAGGGCCTGCGGATCGCGGGTCCCAAGGTGCCGGTCGGCCGGGGCGCGACGATATCGTTCAGCCTGGACGGGATCCACCCGCACGATGTGGGGCAGGTGCTCGACTCTCTGGGGGTCCAAGTCCGCGTCGGACACCACTGCGCCAAGCCGATCTGCGACCGCTACGGGGTGCCGGCCCTGACCCGGGCGTCGTTCTACCTGTACACGACGACCGAAGAGGTCGATGCGCTGGTGCGCGGCCTTGAGCAGGTGAAGAGGATGTTCAGCTAGCCATGCAGCTTGATCAGCTCTACCAGGAGATCATCCTGGATCACTACAAGCACCCGCACGGGCGGGGGCTCAGGGAGCCATACTCGGCCGAGGTCCACCACGTGAACCCCACGTGCGGCGACGAGCTCACGCTCCGGGTCGCGCTGGAGGGCGAGAAGCTCGTCGACATCTCGTTCACCGGGCAGGGCTGCTCGATCAGCCAGGCGTCGGCGAGCGTGCTGCACGAGCTGCTGACCGGGCGCACGGTCGACGATGCGCTGCACGCGCACGCCTCGTTCACCGAACTGATGCTCGGCAAGGGTCAAGTCGAGCCGGACGAGGAAATACTGGGCGACGGCATCGCGTTTGCCGGTGTGGCGAAGTATCCGGCGCGGGTGAAGTGCGCGCTGCTGTCATGGATGGCGTTGAAGGACGCGATCGCGCGGTCTGTGGAGGTGTCGAGATGACAATGGTTGACGATGTGACCGAGGCGATGAAGGACGTCGTCGATCCCGAGCTGGGCATCAACGTCGTCGATCTGGGGCTCGTTTACGGCGTGCACGTGGACGACGAAAACGTTGCCACGCTTGACATGACGCTCACCTCGGCGGCGTGCCCGTTGACTGATGTCATCGAGGAGCAGACCCGGGCCGCGCTGACCACCGGGCCGGGCGGCGGGCTGGTGTCCGACTTCCGGATCAATTGGGTGTGGATGCCGCCGTGGGGGCCCGACAAGATCACGGACGAGGGCCGGGATCAGTTGCGATCTCTTGGTTTTAATGTGTGATTTCCGTTCTTGCCATTGAGGGATACCGGTCGCTGCGGCGCCTGGTACTCCCGCTTGAGCGGGTCAACGTCATCACCGGGGCCAACGGGACGGGCAAGTCCTCGCTGTATCGTGCGCTGCGGCTGCTCGCCGACTCGGCACGCAATGGCGCGGTGGCGGCGCTCGCGCGCGAGGGCGGGCTGCCGTCCACGCTGTGGGCCGGCCCGGCGGTGATCGGCAAGGCGGTGCGGCAGGGGCGGCATCCCGTGCAGGGCACGGTCCGCGACGGGCCGGTCGGCGTGAAGCTCGGGTTCGGCGGGCCGCGGTTCGGCTACGCGCTGGATCTGGGGCTGCCCATCCCGGCGGGGCCGCCGTCGGCGTTCGACCTCGACCCCGAGATCAAGGTGGAGTGCGCTTGGTCGGGGCCGGTTTTGCGCCCGTCGGCGATGATATCCGAGCGGCACGGGACGGCGGTGCGGCTGCGGGACGCGGATGGCAAGTGGCACAACGTGCCCGATGCCGTGCGCACGTTCGACAGCATGCTCAGCGAGGTGGCCGACCCGCAGCGGGCGCCCGAGTTGCTGACGCTGCGTGAGCACATGCGCGAGTGGCGGTTTTACGATCACGTCCGGACCGATGCGCACGCGCCCGCCCGGGCGGCCCAGATCGGGACGCGGACTCCGATTTTGAGCCACGACGGGTCGGATGTGGCGGCCGCGCTGCAGACCATCCGCGAGATCGGCGATGAGGCGGCGCTCGACAAGGCGGTGGACGGCGCCTTTCCCGGCAGCCGGATCGACATCACTGCGGAGGCCGGGCGGTTTGAGCTCGCCCTGCGCCAGCCCGGCATGCTGCGCCCGTTGCGCGCGGCCGAGCTGTCCGACGGGACTTTGCGCTACCTGCTGTGGGTGGCGGCCCTGCTCACCCCGCGGCCGCCGGCGTTGCTCGTGCTCAACGAGCCGGAGACCAGCCTGCATCCGGACCTGCTGCCCGCGCTCGCGGAGCTGATCGTCAACGCGTCCGAGCGCAGCCAGGTGGTCGTCGTGACGCACTCGGCGGCGCTCGCCGACGCGATGGGCGGGGCGGCCCACCGGGTCGAGCTGTGCAAGGACCTCGGCCAGACCGTGATCGCCGGGCAAGGGGCGCTCGACGAGCCGCTCTGGCACTGGCCGAAAAGATGACGCGGCGGGTGCGGGTCGGACCGCTGCGCGGCCGCGTCGCGGTGAAAACCGGGCCGTCGTCAGGTGGGTGGTGCTGGCCGGCTTTCACCCGTCCGTCCCAACATCGGGATCCCCCCGAATACCTCGATGTTGAGGGCTCAAGCATCCTGCGGCTCACATATCGCCTCAATCGGGCATTCGGCTGATATGCCGTATAGGTAATTTGGTTTTGTTCACGGCGGCGACGCGAAATGATCGGGCGCATGGAGCTTCGCACGTCCGTGCTCGCCGACCGGCCCGATCTGTGGGGCGACGCGTTCTGGCAGATGGAAAACCCCTGGCCCGAGTTCATGCGGCACGACCCGATCGGCAACACCTACTACGCCGCCGTCGAGCTGTTCGCCGACTACATCCTGGTGTTCGAGGACGACAGCCGCGAGATCGTGGCCAAGGCCTACACCGCGCCGTTCAGGATGGACGGCGATGAGCTGTTCGACGACGGGTGGGACGGTGTGATCCGGCGGGCGTTGCGCGCCAAGCTCACCGGCGAGATCCCCAACGCGGTGTCGGCCATCGAGATCGTGATCAAGCCGGGGCTCCAGGGCACCGGCCTGTCCGGCAAGATCCTCGCCGCGATGCGGGAAAACGTCGCGCGCCTTGGTTTTGCTGAGCTGTTCGCGCCGGTGCGGCCCAACGGCAAGGCCGATCCCCGCGAGCCGATGACGCGATACGCGTTTCGCACGCGCGACGACGGCCTGCCCGTGGACCCGTGGCTGCGCGTGCATGTGCGCGCCGGCGGGGCCGTCGAAAAGGTGGCGCCCCGTTCGATGGTGATCCCCGGCACGCTCGCCGAGTGGCGCGAGTGGACCGGCCTGCCGTTCGATAGATCGGGGCCGGTCATCGTCCCCAAGGCGCTCACCCCCGTGCACTGCGACGTTGAGCACGACTACGCGGTCTACGTGGAGCCCAACGTCTGGGTCCGGCACAAGCTGGTGGCGTAAGCTTTCGGTCGAAGGGAGACAGCATGACCGTGACGGACCTTACGCCAGATCTGACAGTTGATGATCTTGAGAAACTCCCTGACTACGGCTTTCGCTATGAGCTACACGAAGGGAACCTCGTCATCATGTCGCCGGCCACCGCGTGGCATTTTCAGGTCATAATGCGGCTGGTGGCCGCGTTGTCGCGGGCCGGCCGTCACGTATCTGGCGAGGTGGGGATCCGGTTTGGGTTGCGTGACTCCCGCACCGCCGATGTGGCGGTTTTCCATAAGCCTTTCGACGACGATGTGGCCTTCTTCCCGCCTTCGGACATAGCCATTGCCGTGGAAGTGGTATCGCCCTCGTCGCAGGAGATGGACCGGGTCACCAAGCCGAGGCACTACGCGCAGGCAGGCATCCCGGAGTATTGGCGGGTGGAGCGCGCGGATAGCCGAGATGATGCCACGATCCACCAGCATGAGTTGGTGCGCACGGCCGATGGGGGACTCGCTTACGCGCAGACGCGCATCACGACCCTGGTTGAGCTGGAAAAGAGCGCTGAATAATCGCGAGATGACCGGCCTGCCGTTCGATAGATCGGGGCCGGTCATCGTCCCCAAGGCGCTCACCCCCGTGCACTGCGACGTTGAGCACGACTACGCGGTCTACGTGGAGCCCAACGTCTGGGTCCG
>JBIOYB010000671.1:0-6257 GCA_044869915.1 Allorhizocola sp. | reverse complement strand
CACGGGCAGGATCAGCAGGTCGCTGACCGGTGTCTCGGCGATGCCCGACCGCACGCGCAGCGGCGTCTTGCCCTTGCCGGCGCGGATCGTGCGCCGGGTCGTGGCGGCCTGGCCGATCAGGCCCTCGCCCTTGGCGAAGGTCACGGGCTCGCCGGGCCTGCCGTAGCCGTAGGACGCCGCGAGCCGCAGGCTGCCGTCACCGTCCACATCGGACAGGAAGAACGCCGCGACCTGGCCGTTGATCAGCGGGGTGACTTCCGCCATGATCATGCGGCACACCTCTTCGAGCTCGCGCTGCCCCTGCAGCAACGCGCTCGTGCGGGCGATGTTGGAGTCGAGCCAGCCCTGCTGCGCGTTTTTCTCCGTGGTCTCGCGCAGGGTCACGATCATGCGGTTGATGTTGTCTTTGAGCTCGGCCACCTCGCCCTGCGCCTGCACGGCGATGTGCTGGGTCAGGTCGCCACGGGTCACGGCCGTGGACACCTCGGCGATCGCGCGCAGCTGTGTGGTCAGCGTGGACGCCAGCTGGTTGACGTTTTCGGTGAGGTGGCGCCATGTGCCGGACACGCCGCGCACCTGCGCCTGCCCGCCGAGCCTGCCCTCCGAACCGACCTCACGTGCCACGCGAGTCACCTCGTCGGCGAAGCTGCGCAGCTGATCCACCATGGTGTTGACGGTCGACTTCAGCTCGAGGATCTCGCCGTGCGCGTCGACCGTGATCTTCTGCGACAGGTCGCCCTTGGCCACGGCCGTGGTCACCTGGGCGATGTTGCGGACCTGCGCGGTCAGGTTGGAGGCCATGAGATTGACGTTGTCGGTGAGGTCGCGCCAGGTGCCCGCGACGCCACGCACGTCTGCCTGCCCGCCGAGCTTGCCTTCCGTCCCCACCTCTCGAGCAACCCTGGTCACCTCGTCGGCGAAGCTCGACAGTTGATCAACCATCGTGTTGACCACATCTTTGAGCTCGAGGATCTCGCCCTGCGCCACCACCGTGATCTTCTGGGAGAGGTCGCCCTTGGCCACGGCCGTCGCGACCTGGGCGATGTTGCGCACCTGGGTGGTGAGGTTGGAGGCCATGAAGTTGACGTTGTCGGTGAGGTCGCGCCACGTGCCGGCCACACCGCGCACGTCGGCCTGGCCGCCGAGCTTGCCCTCGGTGCCCACCTCGCGGGCCACGCGTGTCACCTCGTCGGCAAACGACGACAGCTGGTCCACCATCGTGTTCACCGTGGACTTGAGCTCGAGGATCTCGCCGCGCGCGTCGACCGTGATCTTCTGGGAGAGGTCGCCCTTGGCCACGGCCGTCGCGACCTGGGCGATGTTGCGCACCTGCGCGGTCAGGTTGGACGCCATGTAGTTGACGGCGTCTGTGAGGTCCTTCCACGTGCCCGCCACGTTGGGCACGTCTGCCTGCCCGCCGAGCTTGCCCTCGGTGCCCACCTCGCGCGCCACCCGGGTCACCTGCTCGGCGAACGCGCGCAGCGTGTCGGTCAGCGAGTTGATCGTCAGCGCCAGCTCGGCGACCTCGCCCTTGGCCGACACGGTGATCTTTTGCGACAGGTCGCCGTGTGCGATGGCCGTGGTCACCTGAGAGATCGACCGCACCTGATGGGTCAGGTTGGAGGCCATGATGTTCACGTTGTCGGTCAGATCGCGCCACGTGCCGGACACGCCGCGCACGTCGGCCTGCCCGCCCAGTTTGCCTTCGGTGCCCACCTCGCGCGCCACGCGCGTCACCTCGTCGGCAAACGACGACAGCTGGCCGACCATCTTGTTCACCGTGCGCCCGATGGTGAGGAACTCGCCGCGCAGCGGGCGCCCCTCCAGATCGAGGCTCATGTGCTGGGAGAGATCGCCCTCGGCCACCGCCACGATCACGCGCGCGATCTCGGTGGTCGGCCGGCCCAGATCGTCGATGAGGTTGTTGACCGCGCGGGCGCTCTCGGCCCACGACCCGTCGAAGGTCTCCTCGTCGAGCCGCTCGGTCATCCGCCCCTCGCGGCCGACGACCCGGCTGATCCGCAGCAGCTCCTTACTTCGTCGCTCCTCGATGCTCACGACATCGTTGAACGCGTCCGCGACCTCACCCGCCAGGCCCGCGCCACGCGGAAGCCTGACCCTGAAGTTGCCGTCGCGGACCTGTCCCAGTGCATCCGCCAATTGCCGAAGGATGTCGGTCGTACCGTTTGGCGCGGTTTCGGCCTGGGTAACACTCATTGGGACTCCCAGCCATGTTGGATATAGGTAGCTCGACAGTAGAGACTGGCACTGTGCCGGGTCACATAGACACGCAAACACATATCCGACGTGTCCGTCTACCCTCGGGCCACAGCACGCCGGCTGTCGCGCGTGCCTTTGTGCGCTCCGCTCTGGTGGAGTCAGACCTGGCCGGGGTGATGGAAGAGGCGCTACTGCTCACGGCGGAGCTGTCCACCAATGTGGTGAGGCATACCGGGAGCAATCTTGACCTCGAGGTGGCGACGGACTGGCGCGGTGTGACAGTCACGGTCGCCGACCACGTGCCCGGCGGGCTCAACCCCGCACCGCCCGAGGAAGGCGGATATGGGCTGATGCTGGTGGACAAGTTCTCCCACAGCTGGGGGGTCAACCACCACGCCAACGGCAAGGCCGTCTGGTTCCGGCTGGAGAAGGACGACTCGCCCGGCACGCCGCCGCCGACCCCCGACGCCGCTCTCGCCGCGGTCGAGGCCCTACTCAACGTGGATCCCGACGTGGATCTCGAGGAGACCGCCGCCGACTACGCCCACCGCCTGCTGGAGCGCCTGGCCGAGTGGCTGCCGGCCGAGTCGGGCGCGGTCGTGGTGGACACCGGCGACGGGCGGCTCGCGACGCTCGCGAGCTTCGGCACGCCCATCGACGACGAAGACTGGAGCACACCGCTGCCGCTGACCCGGCCGTGGTCCGGCCGCATGATTCTGCGAGTGCCGCGCTCCACTCAGGCCATGGTGCTGACCCGGCTGGCCGCGGAGCGCCTGGGCCTCGCGCTCGAACGGCAGCGGCTCAAGGAGACCGACGATGAGCGGCGCATGTGGCTCACGTTCGTGGCCGAGGCCAGCGAGCTGCTGGCGCAGTCGCTCGACCCGGCCCTGACCACGGCGCTCATCCCGCGGCTGGTCGTGCCGCGGCTCGGATCATGGTGCGCGGTCTACAGCGTGGACGGCACGTCTGCGCCGCAGCTGGCCACGGCGACGCACACCGACGAGGGCCAGCTGCCCTCGCTGCTGTCCACTTTGGAGGATCAAGTACAGCAGGCGGACGTGGCCGACGACTGGTTCACCCCGCTGGCACCGCCCAACGAGGGCTTCCTCGTCCCGCTCGTGGCGCGCGGCCAGCGGCTCGGGCTGCTCGCGGTCGGGCGGCACGAAGGTCACCGGCACCAGCCCGACGAGCTGTCGGTCGTCGGCGATCTCGCCCGGCGGGCGGCGCTCGCGATCGACAACGCGCGCATACACCACGAACGGCGGCGCATCGCGCAACAGTTGCAGCAGTCGCTCCTGCCGCCCGAGCTGCCCCAGGTCGACGGGCTCGAGCTCGGCGCGCAATACGTGCCGATCGGCGACGACATCGAGGTCGGCGGCGACTTCTACGACGCGATACCCATGTCCGACGGCCGGTGGTTGCTGGTCGTGGGCGACGTGTCGGGCAAGGGCATCCAGGCGGCCAACGTGACCGGCCTGGTGCGTGACGTGATCCGGGTCCTGATCAGGGACGGCCGCCCGCCGGAGTCCATTTTGGACACTTTGAACGAGATGCTGTTCGAGCGCGGCGGGCGATACTGCACGCTCGCCCTCGCGGTCGTGGCGCCCGGCCCGTTCGGCACCGCGTGCCTCACCCTGCACCTGGCAGGGCACGACCAACCCGTCCTGATCGCCGACGACGGCGCGGTGACCCAGGTCGGCGCCGGCGGCACGGCGGTCGGCCTGCTCAAGGAGCTGGTCTCGCCGCGCACGTCGCTGGTGCTGCGGCCCGGCGAGACCATCGTCTTCTACACCGACGGGGTGACCGAGCGGCGGCGGCACGACGAGTTCTTCGGCATCGAACGCCTAAAGGGTGTCCTGAAGGACCTCTCCGGCTATCCGGCCGAGGTCGTGGCGGCCCGGCTCAGCACGACAGTCCTCGGCTTCTCCAGCGAGCCGCCGCGCGACGACATCGCGATCCTGGTGCTGCGCAACACGCCGTAACTTCCGCAGCGGCAGTGCCCGGACCGCTGCGCGGCCGGCCACGGCCGCGCAAGAGCACGGCTTCGCCTGAACGGAGTCAACCCGCGCGGCTGTGCGTGGACCGCTGCGCGTGGACCGCTGCGCGGCCGGCCACGCCGGTGCCGCAGTGCCCGGACCGCCGCGCCCGGGGGCGAGTCCACATTGGAGGATGCTGATCGTGGTCTCGCCGCGCGCGCGGGAAATCGCTTGCTGCCGGCCCGGGCTGGCAGCGGTCGCGGTGGTGGTCGTAGTCCCTTCAGCCGCGTTTTCGGGACCGATTTCGCGGTTGGCGGGACTAGGCTCTTTGTGGGCCTGTGCCAAGGCAAGGGCGGCTATAGCTCGATCACCGTCTTGATGTCGGCGTTGGGGTCCGGCTTCTCGAAGGCGCGCGCGTAGTCCTTCAGCGACACCCGCTGCGTGATCAGACGGGTGAGCCAGTCGGTGCCGGCCAGGCGCAGCGCCTCGGCGGCCACCGCGAAGTGGCGCAGGTTGGCGTTGACCGAGCCGACCACGGCGTCGTTTTCGAGGACGATCGTGCGGTTGGTTTCGCCGACGTCGACCGAGATCCGGCGGCCGGCGGGGGAGACGCCGGTCAGGCAGACGATGCCATATGCCGCCGTGTGGTCGATCGAGTCGATCACCAGCTCGGACGCGCCGGTGGCCTCCACGATGATGTCGGGCCGGCCCTTGGCCACGAACTCTTCGATGCCGGAGGAGTGGTATTCGGCGCCGAGCGCCGCGACCGCGTCGGGCTTCGGCCCGCCCGTGGCCAGGTCGAGCACGTGCACGTCGAGTCCGCGCTGCACGCCGAGCATCGCGGCCAGCAGGCCGATCGGGCCCGCGCCGGTCACGAGCACCCGCTTGGGGTCAAACCACGAGCGGTGGCCGATCCGCTCGATCTGCTCCCACGCCTTGGCCACCACGGAGGTCGGCTCCATGAGCATGCCCACTTCGGCCAGCCCCGGATCGAGTTTGACCGCATAGGCCGGCTCGATCGTCCACAATTGACTGCCGAAGCCGTCGATGTCCTTGATGCCGCGTTCCGTGTATTGGCCGTTGCGGCACATGTCGAACTCGCCCTGCGCGCACGCGCCGCACGGCACCGGGTCGGGCCGGCGCACGACGCCGGCCACCAGATCGCCGGGCGAAAAATCGCTGCCGGGCGGAGCCTCGAGCACTCTTCCGAGTGACTCGTGGCCGAGGATGAGCCGGTCGTGGCCGGGCGGCGCGGAGCCGTAGTCGTTGGCGGCGATCTCGCGGTCGGTGCCGCACACGCCGAGCGCGATGCCCTGCACCAGCAGCTGGCCGGGCCCGGGCCGGGCGTCGGGCACCTCGCGGACGCCTAGCGAACCGGGCGTCTTCGGATCCACGGTCAAGGCGAGCACACGGTCAATCTAGCCGGAGCGCAGGCCGGCGCGGGTCGAAAATCGAAATCAGTCGGTCCGCCGCCAGATCCACGTGCCGACGGCGAGCAGGGCGAACGACAGGATGGGCGTGAGCAGCCCGCGGATTGGCCAGCTGTCGGCCAGCAGGAGCGATAAGAGAAACCCGATGATGACAGCCGGGACGAGCAGCAGCGCCATCGCCCGTTCCGTGGTTGGCTGTTCCATGCCGGACATCGTATCGAAGCGCCTCATTTGACGTCGTCTCACATCTGGGTAGCCTGATTTAATGAGGGGGCTGCGTTTCGAGATTGTCGTCGATCGTCCGGTCGAGCAGGTGTTCGCCTACGTCAGCAACGTCCGCAACAACGTGGAGTGGTTCCGGGGTGCGCGTGCGGTGCGCGTGCTGTCCATTGTGGACTATGGTCTTGGTGCCCGATATGAGCAGGACACGCAGTTGTTCGGCTGGCGCTTCACGTCACAGATAGATGTCACCGAGCACGCGCCGCCCGCGCGGTTGACGCAGCTGTCGACCGTGTCGGCCACGCCGTTCACGGCCACCTTCAACTTCGAGCCGATCGACGGCGGGCGGGCCACCCGCCTCGTGCTCGATACCCATGTGGTGGGCGCGTCCGTGTACCGCTATATGGGTCCC
>JBIOYB010000670.1:0-4538 GCA_044869915.1 Allorhizocola sp. | reverse complement strand
GTGCCGTCGCTGGATCGCCGGATATCGGTGGTCCAGCAGTGCGTCATCCACTGACCGTCCCATGGTGAGCTCGCCGCGAGCACCGTTGTGAGGGCGGCTTGCGAGGGCGCGTCGCCATTGAGCTCGGCTTCGTCGAGCACACTGCCGTCGCTGCGATGCAGCGCACCGTCTTGCAGATAACCGTGGTAGATGGCGTTATCGAAGTCGCGCGGGTGGTGATCGGTCGTGACCAGATCGATGCGGGTGCCGTTGGACGCGTAGCGGGTATAGCCGTTGACGTAGCCGACCTTGTCCCTCGTGAACAGCTTGCCCGCGTAGGACCACGTGTCACCGTCGTCATCGGACACCAGCGCGCACGGGTCGTCGTTGACCGCTCTGGCGAAGCAATACAACCGGCCGCCCATGGCATGAAGATTCGAGTACGTGACGCCACGGCCGCCGGTCAGATCGCTCCAGTCGAACGCGCGCTCGGCGCCCCACCGGGTCGGGTCGCCCGGTTCGCTGATCCGCCAACGCGTCAAGTCATCGGTCTTGTGCTTGGTGTACACCGCCAGCCAGCGGCCGTCCGCACGCCGCCACAGCGCCGGCACGTTGTGGTCGTCGGCCTCGAGGTTTTCGTGCAGCACCACGATCGTGCTCGTCCCCGCGCGCAGGTCGACCACGGCCAACTCCACATTGCCCGAACGCGACTCGCCGCCCGCCCCCTCCGCAACCGCGACCGAGCCGACGACCAGCGTCTGCGTTTGCGGGTCCACGATCGCCCGCTCGTCCTGGAACCAGCACCAGGCGCCATTGTCGTTGACGACGATCGGCTGGCCGACCGGTCTTCCGTCTGATCGGTTCATGCGGGTGGCCCTTTCTTTTGGTAGGTGCGCAGCGCACTCCGCGTCATGCGCGGGATGTGCTTTGTCAAAGCCGCACACGCGCTCGACGGTAGCCCAACGCCTTTGTGGTGCTTCGCCGCGACCGGTTCTGACGCCGCCTCGTGACCCGCACGTGATCGTGATCGATCGAGTATTCACCTGTGACGCGTTTGCCGGCTGCTGCGCTGACGGCGCGGACCGTCGGCGATGGCGCGGGCAGTTTTCAGATTGTGCCGTTGACCTCGATCGAGCCCGGGCGGCACTACACACTTGACTCGTCTGATCCTGGGCCCGAGGGGTCGTCTGCCCCGGCCATCAGGTTCACCACCGACGACCTCACCCGGATCGGCCCCGGCCAGGTCCTGGCCCCGATCGACCGCAAGCGTTCGGAGGTCGTCTCGCGCGACTCGTTCGTCAACGAGCGCTGCGACTGACCAGGGCTGATTCGGCGGGTTCCCGGCGGTTCGCGACAATGGCACTTGACTTCGTGCGGCTGTCCGGATTGGAGTGCCTGCGGCGAGGCCGACCAGCGAGGGGCGGCGCACGGTTCGAATCCTCCTGCCCCGGCGGTCGCCTGGCCCGAGGCCGGTGAAAGATCATGTCAACGACGTCGATGTTCGTGATCTGACAAACTCGGCGGTTACCGCTATCGTCTTCGGCGTGCCTGGGATGTCTTTGTTGCCCAGGTGCACTAGGCAGGAGTGCTTTGTTGCGGGCAGATCGCCCCGAGCAGTTGGAGAGCATGCAATGCAACCGTTTGGCGCCAATGACTTGCAGTTGGCGAGTCTCGACTTCATGGGAGACCCCGACGAGCTTCGAACCAGGGCTCTCGACAAACTGCACGCGATGGGCGGGGACGTGCGGCCCGCAGAGCAATACGAAGGCAGCGACCCCTCGGGGGCCATCGTTGTCACTATCGACCCCGAAGGGTTCGTGCGCGACGTCGACATCCGCAAGGACTGGCAAAGCTCGGTTGGGGTGGACGAATTCGCCGGCGCGTTGTTCGAGGCCTACATGGCCGGCCTGCGGCAGGTGCTGGAGACCGCGGCTCTCGCCGAGTTGGCGAGGGAGGAGCGGGAGCACGAGGCCGAACTGGAGCGCCGTGAGGCCGAGCGCGAGGCGGCCTGGCGTGGGGAGCAGCCTCCGCCTCGGGCCGACACCGACTCCACTCCGCGGCGCGACGCGCCACCGGAGGACGAAAGGGAGTTCCACGCCTGGGCTCTGGACTCGCTTTACAAGATCGGCGATGAGATGTACCGCGTGGAAAAGCTCGAACGACAGTTGGCGTCCGCACCGGAGGAAACGACTATCACCGGGCCGCGCGGCTACCTGAAGGTGTGGTACCAGAACGGAAACATCCTTGGGATCGCCGGCGATGCCACCCGGATCAGGATGGCCGAGCCGCATCAGCTGTGTGCCGAGGCGGTCCACGTGTTCCGCGAGGCTCAGCAGGGAGGAATGAGTTAGTTGAGCGACGAAGTACGGGTCATCACCGAGTGTGTCCGGCTGGAGGCGAAGAAGTGGCGTGAACTATCGGACGCCATGGAGCCGATCAAAAAGAGTGTCAGCGATCTGATCCTGGGCCCGACCGCCTTCTTCATCGGCAAGACTCCGGAGTTCATGATCCAGCACGGTGCGTACCAGAAGTTCCACTCGCAGATGACAGCCGCGGTGACCGGGGCCGTGACCGAGTTTGATCAGCTCGCCGGGGCCTGCGACAAGATGGCCAACGAGTACGACCGCACCGATCAGATAAACCGGCTCAACCTCGACGCGATCTACACCGCCTAGGTGCAGGGAAAGGACGAAAGATGACTCATCCGGCCCCCACCGGATCGGCGGACCAGTACGTCTCCGAGGTCGACCGGTTCATGAAGGAGATCAAAGAGGGTTGGGACAAGGCGGTCAAGGCCTTCAACGAGTGTGTCGAAAAGATCAAGGACAAGTGGTGGCTCATCGCCGGAGGCCTGGCCGGCGCGGCCCTCGCCTACCTGATCAACAAGAAGCTCAATGAGCTGGCCGCGGGCATGAGGCGCATCGCCGAAATCATCAGGACCGCCCTCGAACGGCACACGCCGGTGGTCTCGCTGATCATCGCCAGCTTCCGGTGGACCACCGATGTCAAGGCCAACGTGTCCAATCTGTCCTCGCGGGCGTCCAACCCGGCCAGTGAAAACTTGGCAAACTGGACCGGGCCGGCGGCCTCCCGGTACAAGGAAAAGGTGGCCGAGCAGAAGGCGGCCATCGACGAGACCACGGCACGGGCCGAGTTCATCAGCGGCTGGCTGTTCAAGGCCGCGAAGTCCAATGTGGAGTTCGTGAAGACTCTGGCCGAGATCGTGACCTCGCTCGTCGGCAAGGTTGTGGACGCGGCGGTCGAGGCCGGCACGGTCATCGGTCTCGCCGTAGTGGCCAACACGCTGGGCGACGCCGCCGGCAAAATCACCGAGTCGGCCCTCAACGTGCTTGTGCGGATCGGCATGGACCTGTTCAACACGCTGGGCGAGGTCCGCAACCTGTGGGGCGTGGTCTCGGACAACACCAAGATGCCCAACGGGCAGTGGCCCCAGGCGGTCAGGGGATAGCCCCTTCGCCCGTGATGGTGCCGCTACCGTCCGTCTCGTTTGGACGGTAGCGGCACCTTTTTGTCAGCTGGTCTTCCACTCCTCGGAGACGGTCGCCAGCGTTGTCCGCATCACTTTGACCATCTTGTCCTTGAGCGTGTCCTTGGGCGTGAAGGCGTCACCACCCAAAGAGATCCAGACCTTGAGCGTCATGTTCTCCTCACGCACGAGGACCATGTATTCGGACTGCTTGAAGCCCGGCTCCGAATCCAGCGTGCGGCCCTCGGCCTGGTCACCGAGGCCGCCTATGTCACCATCAGAGCGCATCACGCTCACGTCTTGCTGACCCTTGTATGCCGCCTGTGCCGCATCGACCGCGCTCAGGGTCACGGCCTCGACCCGCAACGAGGACATGCGCCCGCTCGGGGACTTCAGCTTCCACAGGCAGGCCGACCCTGGGCCGGACGGGGGAGGCTCGGGGTTGGTCGACTCCACTTTGAGCGAAAGGTCCATCAACGGGGCCAGATCTGTGCGCTGGCACAGATCCAGCGGTTTGGACAGATACGCCTGAGCCGGGCCCTTGGTCGCGCTCGGTGCGGCGTTGGGGCCCGAGGCGGACGGCGCGGGAGCCGGCCCGCCTTCGGTGCACGCCGAAACGGCGACGAGAACTAACACGGCCACGATCACACGCAGCTTGGTCACACGAGGAAACTACCTGCTCGGTAAAGTATGCGCATGCCCGAAATCGAGACCGCCGCGACGATTGCCAACCTACGCACGGTCACCGCCGCGGCCATCCTCGAAAACCGGGCGGACCTGCGTTCCTATCCATATCGCTACCTCGCCATCCACTCCTACTCGATGGTGCGGGGCCAGGGAGTGCGATCCGTGATGGCCGCGGTCGAGGTCGTCGAGCAGTGGGGCTGGCAGCTAGTCAACATCATGGAGACCGACAAGCAGATCTACGGCTTCATGCGCCGGGTCGCCTAGTGTCCTGCGCCGGAAGTTCGTGGGATTAGGCTAGGATGGGTTTGTGCAGAAGATTGGGCGCCCCAAAACTGAACTGACACTGACCGATGAGGAACGCGATGAGTTGACGCGGTGGTCGCGG
>JBIOYB010000669.1:0-2229 GCA_044869915.1 Allorhizocola sp. | reverse complement strand
GTGCCATGGTCGCGTTCTGCTCCACGAGCAGGACACCGGCGCCGGTGCGGTTGATCGTCACGACCAGGTCGCGGATCTGCTCGACCAGGCGCGGGGCCAGACCCAGGCTGGGCTCGTCGAGCAGCAGATACTTGGGCTGGGCCATGAGCGCGCGCCCCATCGCGAGCATCTGCTGTTCCCCGCCCGACAGATAGCCGGCCGTGCTCCTGCGCCGCTGCTCGAGCACGGGAAACAGTTCGAGCACGCGGGCGAGACTCTCCTTGATGCCCTTGGGGTTCAGGTGTGCGCCGAGGCGCAGGTTTTCCTCGACGGTCAGCTCCGCGAAGATCCGGCGGCCCTCCATGACCTGACTGACGCCCAGCCGCACGATCCCGGCCGGGCTGTTTCGGGGTATCGGCCGTCCATCGACCGTGACCTGTCCCTTGGTGATCTCGCCGTCGTGCACGTCGAGCAGGCCGGTGATGGCCCGCAGCAGCGTGGTCTTGCCGGCGCCGTTCGCGCCGAGCAGCGCCACGATCTGCCCGGGCGCGACCGCCAGACTGATCCCGCGCAGGACGAGCGCGACATCGTCGTATACGACCTCGAGGTTGGTGACCTGCAGCAAACTGGCCCCCCTGTGTCGCGCATCACATAAGTTACCGGTGATTAAACAGGGTGTTTCGCGGTGGTCAATAGCCGTCGCAGTCAGAGCAGGTCCCAAGAGCGTCACGGTTTGGTCACGGAGTGCCGCCGACCCGAGTCCGCCCTGGCCGGTTGCTTGCCGCGGCGGCGGCTCACATGCCGTCGCGCCGCGTGCGCAGGCGCCGCGGCACGACAGCGATGATCGACAGGGTCAGCACGGCGAAGGCGTCCACGAGGCGAGCGACATCGTCCTGCTTACGGGCGAGTGGCCGCAGGCGGCGGATCGAGCGCCCCGGCCGGCCCCGCGCCTGGCAGGACCGCGGGACTCGGGCCGGGGTCGGCGGAGGGGCTCGCGCTGGGGCCCGGGGCCGGGCTCGGACTCGCCGGCGACGCCGGTCGCCCGGCTCCCGTCGCCGGCGCGCCGTCGTCACTGCGACCGGGTCGCTGACACACGACGCCGAGGTCGTGGCCGGGGACGCACCTGCCTGCGCGGGCTGCGCCGACGGGTCGGCCGACGGGCCGATGGTCGGATCCGGCGAAACCGCGGCCGACGGCGACGGCGTGATCTCCGTGATCGGCCGGTTGCGAAAGTCCATGTAGGGCACCAGCAGCGCCGTCACGGCGGCGCAGACCGGCACGATGACGATCGCCGGCGTGTTGCGGTCGCGGCGGCGTCGCACCGTCCCGCGTGCGGTGTCGGTGCCCGGCGGGATGGCCGCCGGCCATTCGGCGTCCCGCAACGTACTGTCCAATGTGGTGCGTGCGCGGTGCAGCCAGGATTTCACCGTGCCCTCGGCGGCGCCGGTAATCGTGGCAATCTCGGCGACTGGAATGTCCGACAGGTAGTGCATCACCACGGCCTGCCGCTGCCGCTCGGGCAGGCTCTTGAGCGCCGCGATGACGTCGAGGTGCGCCGCATCGGGCTCCGGGACGTGCTCCTCCCGCTCCCTGCGCACAAACGCGCGGTTGGCGCGGACTTTGCGCCAGCGGCTGGTGGCCAGGTTCCACGCCACCTTCCTCACCCACGCGGCCGGATCGTCGTAGTGCGAGATCCGGTGCCATCGGGCAAGCGCGCGGCAGAATGCCTCCTGCACCACGTCCTGCGCTTCGGCGTGATCATCGGTGTGCGCGCAGAGCTGTACGCACAACGGCCCGAACGAGGCGCCGTAGAACTCCGCGAAATCGGGCGGTTCCGGCATGTCGACGATTCCCCTGGGGAGTAGCGGTGGGCAGGCCAGAAAATTACACCCGTGCCGCAACCCGGGGTGGGGCGTTTGCGTGTTACGGCGCTTGACCACGGTGGACAGTCCATCGTGGACCCTCGAACGGGGAGGTTGCACACGTGGCAAGACGGATCTTGTCCGCCGCCCTCACGGTCGCCGCTGTCGCGGCGGGACTCGCAATCGTCGATGGCACACCCGCGCAGGCCGTGGAATGGTCGAAGGCGCCGATGGTGTCGCGGGCCTACACCGACGTGCGGAGCCCGCATGAGATATTCGTCGACCGGCCGGGGCCGACACCGGTGGGCGCATGGCGCGACGAGCAGGGGCACTACCACTCGTCGCGCTCCTACTTCACCTACGACATCTCCGGCTACCGGGGGATGCT
>JBIOYB010000668.1:0-12519 GCA_044869915.1 Allorhizocola sp. | reverse complement strand
CCGCGCGATCGGCTCGACGAACCCGCGCACCACCATGGCCATCGCCTCGTCCTCGGTCAGGCCGCGGCTCATGAGGTAGAACAGCTGGTCCTCGCTCACCTTGGACACGGTCGCCTCGTGCCCCATGGCCACGTCGTCCTCGCGAATGTCCACGTACGGGTAGGTGTCGGAGCGCGAGATCGTGTCGACCAGCAGCGCGTCACACTTCACCGTCGACTTCGAGTGGTGCGACCCCTCGAGCACCTGCACCAAACCCCTGTAGGAGGTCCGGCCACCCCCACGCGCGATCGACTTCGAGATGATCGTGCTGGACGTGTGCGGCGCGGCGTGCACCATCTTGGCGCCCGCGTCCTGGTGCTGGCCCTCACCGGCCATGGCCACCGACAGCACCTCGCCCTTGGCGTGCTCACCGGTCATGAAGACGGCCGGATATTTCATGGTGACCTTGGAGCCGATGTTGCCGTCGATCCACTCCATGGTCGCGCCCTCGTGCGCCACGGCCCGCTTGGTCACCAGGTTGTAGACGTTGTTGGACCAGTTTTGGATCGTCGTGTACCGGCAGCGGGCGTTGCGCTTCACTATGATCTCCACGACCGCGCTGTGCAGCGAGTCGCTGGAGTAGATCGGCGCCGTGCAGCCCTCGACGTAGTGCACGTATGAGCCTTCGTCCACGATGATGAGCGTCCGCTCGAACTGGCCCATGTTTTCCGTGTTGATCCGGAAGTAGGCCTGCAGCGGGATCTCCACGTTGACGTTCGGCGGCACGTAGATGAACGACCCGCCGCTCCACACGGACGTGTTCAGCGCGGCAAACTTGTTGTCCCCCACCGGGATCACCGTGCCGAAGTACTCCTTGAAGATCTCCGGGTGCTCCTTGAGCGCGGTGTCGGTGTCCAGGAAGATGACGCCCTGCTCCTCAAGGTCCTCACGGATCTTGTGATACACCACCTCGGACTCGTATTGCGCCGCCACACCGGCCACGAGCCGCTGCTTCTCCGCCTCCGGGATGCCCAGACGGTCATACGTGTTTTTGATGTCGTCGGGGAGCTCTTCCCAGCTGGTCGCCTGCTTCTCGGTCGAGCGCACAAAGTATTTGATGTTGTCGAAGTCGATGCCGGACAGGTCGGCGCCCCACGAGGGCATCGGCTTGCGCCCAAACAGGCGCAGGCCCTTCAGCCGCAGGTCGAGCATCCACTCGGGCTCGTTCTTCTTCGCCGAGATGTCTCGCACCACGGCCTCCGACAGACCGCGCTGCGCAGCGGCACCCGCGACGTCCGAGTCGGCCCAGCCGTACTCATAGGTGCCCAGCCCAGCGAGCTGGTCGTGAGCGGTCTCAGTCATCGATCTTCCTCACTATATGCTGCCCCGGGATGTGCGTGGTGCACACACCATCCCCATGGGCAATGGTTGCGAGACGTTGCACATGCGTGCCGACCAGGCGGGAGATCACCTGGGTCTCGGCCTCGCACAGCTGCGGGAACTCGGCGGCGACGTGCGCCACCGGGCAGTGATGCTGGCACAGTTGGCCACCCGAAGCGATCGTGGTCGCGTTGGCAGCGTAACCCTCGGCGGTGAGAGCGGCCGCGAGCGCCTCCGCGCGGGCGAGAGGATCGTCACCCGAGTCCCGCACGGCCGACGCGCAGCGCTCCTCCAGCGCGGCAACCTCAGCCATGGCAAACGCGGCGACCGCCGCCGAACCGCCCTGCCGGGCGATCCAGCGCAGCGCGGATGTGGCCAGACCGTCGTAGGCATGCTTGCCGTAACCCTCACGGGCGGCCTCGGTCAGCACGAAGATCTTGGCGGGACGCCCACGGCCGCGCGGGCCGCGCTGGACCCGCTCACGCTCGGTCACGAGACCCTCGGCTAGCATCGCGTCAAGATGCCTGCGGATGGCCGCCGGCTTGAGGCCCAGCTGAGCCCCCAGCTCACCGGCGGTGGTGGCACCCTGGGACAACAAGGCCATAACCCGATCCCGCGTGCGGAGATCAGGCGCCTCGGTCGCCACCAGCGCACCCTTTTTCACTACGCTAGTGTGACTTATTTCCGCACGATCGAGCAAACGCCTCGCTCGGTGACACGCCCCACCTAAAGCAAGGCTCACCTAACAAGACCATCCCCTGACCCGCCGTCACGCCCGGACAGCACCCCAACCGGCCCAACAAAGATCAAACCGGGGCGGACGAAAGCCCGCCCAACATTTGCCCGATCTTCCCCGCAGACCACCCGCGGAGTTTGGGCGTTGGCGAGCGCCGCCACAATCTCTTTGCTCGCGCCAAAACAAGTCACGGGCGCGACCGGTCCTCCGCGCGAGTTACTCGGGGTGACCACCACAGACCGAGGCCATAAACCCTAAAATTCGGAGCACTCAGGCCGCACCCGCCCCGCCACAGCAGCCACCGGGAAAAATCCGTGTGTGTTTGATCACATGCCGGACGAGGCGCTCGTGAGTTCGCGCGATTTTGCGGCGGCCTCGTGTGGCACCGCGGCAGGCGTGGCGGTCGTGCCGAACACGTGCAGCGTCGCGATCCAGACCAGGCAGGCACCCAGCAGGTGGAAGCCGACCAGGATCACGGGCAGGTGGGTGAAGTACTGCACGAAGCCGATCGCGCCCTGCGAAAGCACGACAACGCCCAGGATCACGACCGACCGCGCGACCGCGGCGCTGCGCAGCGCCCGCGCCGCGAACCACATCGCGAGCGTGAGCCCGGCAAGCAGGAACACCGCGTCCACGTGCAGTTGGGAAATCATTTCGGGGTCGAGCCCGGTGCGTACGGCCTTCACGTCGCCCGCGTGCGGCCCGCTGCCCGTCACGACCACGCCGACCATCAGGACCAACGCGCTCGCCACGGTCACCGCCCACGCGAGCGGTCTCAGGCGGGGTTCGGTCTCGACCGGAGCCGGGTTGGCCGAGCGCCACAGGCGGTACGCGAGCGCGATCAGCACCATGGAGATCAGGAAGTGCGGGCCCACGAAGTAGGGGCTCAGGTCGAAACGCACGGTCAGCCCGCCCACGAGCCCCTGCAGCAGCACACCGCCCAGGACAAGCGCGGCCAGGCGGCGCTGTGGCGCACGCCACGCGGCGATGAGCGTCAGGATCGCGATCGCCCCCACGACCATCGACAGCACACGGTTGCCGAACTCGATCACGCCGTAGATGCCCAACGCGGGCGTTGCCGCGTAGGAATCCTCGGTGCACTTGGGCCACGTCGGGCAGCCCAGCCCGGAGCCGGTCAGCCGTACGGCCCCACCGGTGATCACGATGCAGACGTTGGCGATGAGGTTGGCGAGAGTAAGCCTGCGCAGGAGCACGAAACCCAATATGGCACGCGCACCGGACAAGCCCTCACCGCGGGTAGCCGCCGAAGTACTCGGGCCCTGGCAACAAACTCCGTTGCGGGGCGAGTGGATCTGTGGCTAATGTTCGCGGTACACGGCGAAAGGAGGTGATCCTCAGTTGGATAGCAACGGGACACATGAGGTGGCTGTTCGTTAGCCGCTGTCCTTGACAGAAATTCTGGTCGAGTCCGTGTGAAGCGGCCGGCGAACCAGACAGCTATCGGGACCCACGTGGTGTGCGGCCTTGTCCAGCCGATTCGGATCCTTGTCCGAGACCACGTGGGTCTTTTGTCTTTTACTGAGATTTATGGCCTCGGCCCCGCCCGCAAGCCCGCGTCGCGGTTAGCCGAGGCGGGCGCGGACGGCGGCGGCGAAGCGGGGGGCGGCGTCCAGGTCGTAGCCGAAGAACAGGGATGGCTCGGTGAGTTCGACCTCGACCAGCAGCGGGTTGCCGGCGGGGTCCGGGATGAGGTCGACGCGGGCGTAGAGCAGGCCGCCGGGCAGGGCGGCCACGACGGCTTCGCCCACGGCGAGCTCGGCCGAGGTGGGCACGCGCGGCTCGATCTGCTCCTCCTTGTATAGCCCGGCGACGCCTGTGTAGGGGCCGGTGAGCATGGGGCCCTTGCGGATCGCGTGGCTGAAGGCGAGTCTGCCGTCGGCGGGCTCGGCGAAGTAGAGCAGCGCGGTCTCGCCGTAGGTGTCCACGGCCGGAAGATATGGCTGGACCATCACGACACGCCCATCGGCCTGCAACCGTCCAATGTGGGCGGTTGCCGCGGCGGTATGCGAAGGGCCGTAGCGTCCGGTGTCGAGGCTGCCCGCGCTCACCGCCGGCTTGATCACATATTCGGCGTCGCCCGCCGGGGGTGTCCAGGTTTCGGTCGGCCCGACGAATGTGGTCGGGATCACCGGCGCTCCGGCCGCGGCCAGCTCGGCCAGGTAGCGCTTGTCTGTGTTCCACTCCACGATGGGCGCCGGGTTGGCCAGCCGGGCGACGCTGTGCGCCCAGGACACGAACTCCTTGCGCCGGCTCATGTAGTCCCACGGCGAGCGCAGGATCACCAGGTCGTAGGCGTCCCAGTCGACCTCGGGCGCGTCCCAGACCTCCGGCACGGCCACGACGCCCAGCTCGCGCAGCGGCTCGATGACCAGCTGGTCGTCCGGCTCGAGCCCCGGCAGGTCGGCGCAGGTAACTAGAGCGACCCGGGCATCAGCCCGGGTCGACGAGTGGAATGGGGTCACAAGATCATGTTATCAGGCGGGCTAACGCGCCAGGGTCCTCTTCGACATCGAACGCCACAGGTCGTTCGTCGGTCGCATGAGCTCGATGAGCTCCCGCTCCCACTCGTTCTCTACGGTGATGCCAGCTGAAACGCAGGCCTCGCGGGCGATGTTGGTGGAGTCGGCGAACTGATCGCCCCACTCACCGTCGTTGCCAACGAGCACGATGCGAGCACCGCGTTTGCCCACGTATTCGATGACGCCCTTGGCTCCGCCATGCGCGGCGGCGAACTCCCTCAGGCCCGTGATCAGGCCAGCGGAGGGTTGTTCGAGCGTCACCGTCGTATCTGAACCATCTGCCATACCAAGCACCCTACGCAAAAGTCGGCCGCGGTGACCGCACCCCGATTGCTCTTTGTGACTCCTGTTACGGGACTGCAACCAGCAAAAAGTCCGATTCGATCACTTTATCCGGTGGAATCAGTCCCATTTTGGACAGGGGGATCCAGCACCAATCGAGTGACCGGAAAAATGCGGCGTTTCTGCGCACAGCGCGCGGGTTTCGCCTGAACGGAGTCAAACCCGTGTTCAGATAAAGACGTCGACAGCGGCGGCCACGAACACGATCGTGAGATATGCGGTGGACCAGTGGAACAGCCGCATCGGGTTGACCGTCTCACCGCGGCGAGTGCGCCCGTAGAGCCCGTGCGCCTCGAGGATGAACATCCCGCCGCAGATTACGGCCGGTACACCATAGATAAAGGAAAATCCCAACGGCCAGGCCGCAAGCGAGCACAGCACGGTGAGCCACGCGTAGATGACCGCGTCGCGGGCCACATGGATGGGTGTGGCCACCACCGGCAGCATCGGGATCCCCGCACGGGCGTAATCGTCGCGGAAGCGGATGGCCAGCGCGTAAAAGTGTGGCATCTGCCAGAAGAAGACGATGCCGAACAGCAGCCAGGCCAGCGGCGCGAGCGAACCGGTGACCGACGCCCAGCCGATCAGCACCGGCATCGCACCGCACACCCCGCCCCAGAAGGTGTTGTGCTTGGTGGTGCGCTTGAGCCAGGCCGTGTAGATCAGGTCGTAATAGGCGATCGCGCCGACCGTGAGCCAGGCGGCCAGCGGGTTGGTGAACGCGGCCATCAGCACGACCGAGATCGTCGCCAGGATCAGCCCGAAGATCAGCGCGTTGCGCGGCGCGATGGTCCGGGTCACGATCGGCCGGCGTGAGGTGCGCCCCATCAGCGGGTCGATGTCGCGGTCGAGGTAGCAGTTGATCGCGCTCGAACCGCCCGCGGCCAGGGACCCACCGACCAGCACGACCGCGATCAGCCACAGCGACGGCAGCCCGTCGGCGGCCAGCATCATCGCCGGAACCGTCGTCACCAGAAGCAGTTCGACGATGCGCGGCTTGGTCAGGGCGACGTATGCCTTGACGGTCGCGAGGCGGGAGGCGGTTACCGCTACAGAGGCCGTGCTCACCGGGCCAAGGTTACGGCGGGTTCACGCTTGGGTCGTGCGCGGGGTGGGTAGGGTCAACTAGCGAGGAGCAACTGAATTGGTCAGACCTCTGGACTGACACTGACCGCCGCGCCGCGGACACCGTCCGCGTGCTCGCGATGGATGCCGTGGAGAGTGCCGGCAACGGGCACCCCGGCACCGCGATGAGCCTCGCCCCCGCCGCATATCTGCTCTTCCAGCGGGTGTTACGGCACGACCCGAGCGACCCCGACTGGCTGGGGCGTGACCGTTTCGTCCTCTCCTGCGGGCACTCGAGCCTAACTCTATATATACAGCTTTATCTTTCGGGATACGGGCTCCAGCTCGGTGACCTGCGCGCGCTACGGCAATGGGGCTCCCTGACGCCGGGTCACCCGGAGCACGGCCACACCCGTGGGGTGGAGACCACGACCGGCCCGCTCGGGCAGGGTCTGGGCAACGGGGTCGGCATGGCCATGGCGGCCAGGCGCGAGCGCGCCCTGCTCGACCCCGACGCGCCGCACGGGGCCAGCCCGTTCGACCACCACATCTACGTGTTCGTGTCCGACGGCGACATCGAGGAGGGCATCTCGCATGAGGTTTCCTCCCTCGCCGGGCACCAGAAGCTGGGCAACCTGATCGTCATCTACGACGACAACGAGATCTCGATCGAGGACGACACGAAGATCGCGAAGTCGGAGCGGGTCAACCTGCGTTACGACGCCTACGGCTGGCACACGCAGACCGTCGACTGGCGCTCCGGCGACGGCGGCTACCACGAGGACGTCGAGGCGCTGTGGACGGCGATCCAGCAGGCCAAGGAGGTCACCGACCGGCCGAGCTTCATCTCGCTCAAGACGATCATCGGCTGGCCCGCGCCCAACAAGCAAAACACCGGCAAGATCCACGGTTCGGCGCTGGGTGCCGAGGAGGTGGCCGCGACCAAACGGATCCTGGGCTTCAACCCGTCCGGCTCGTTCGAGGTCAACGCCGAGGTGCTCGAGCACGCCCGCGAGGTCATCCAGCGCGGGCGCGAGCTGCACAAGCAGTGGGACGTCGCGTTCGAGCAGTGGGAGCGGGACCATCCGGATCGCGCGGAGTTGTTGCGCCGCATGCAAACCCGGACGCTGCCCAACGGGTGGGCCAAGGCCCTGCCCACGTTCCCGGCCGATCCGAAGGGCATCGCGACCCGCGCGGCCTCGGGTCAGGTGCTCAACGCGCTGGCGCCGGTGCTGCCCGAGCTGTGGGGCGGCTCGGCCGACCTGGCGGAGAGTAACAACACCACGATGAAGGGCGAGCCCTCGTTTGTCCCGGCGGAGTTTTCCACCAAGGAGTTCTCCGGCGACGAGTATGGTCGCGTGCTGCACTTCGGCGTCCGCGAGCACGGCATGGGCAGCATCCTCAACGGGATCACACTCCACGGCGGGACGCGGCCTTACGGCGGGACGTTCCTCGTGTTCAGTGACTACATGCGGCCTGCGGTGCGCCTGGCCGCGCTGATGAAGCTGCCGGTCGTCTACGTCTGGACGCACGACTCCATCGGCCTCGGCGAGGACGGCCCGACCCACCAGCCCGTGGAGCACCTGGCCGCGCTGCGCGCGATCCCCGGGCTCGACGTGGTGCGCCCGGCGGACGCCAACGAGACGGTGCATGCTTGGCGTATGGCGCTCACGCACACCGACCGCCCGACCGCGCTCTGCCTCACCCGGCAAAACGTGCCGACGCTGGAGCCCTCGTCGATCAAGGGGTTCGAGCGGGGCGGCTACATCCTGGCGGACACCGGCGACGGCGCACCGCAGGTGATCATCATCGCCACCGGGTCGGAGGTGTCGGTCGCGCTCAAGGCACGCGAGCGCCTGCAGGAGGAGGGTCACCGGGTGCGGGTCGTGTCGATGCCGTGCCGCGAGTGGTTCGACCGGCAGGACGAGCACTACCGGCACACCGTGCTCCCGCCCGAGGTGAAGGCGCGGGTCAGCGTTGAGGCGGGGATCGCCATGCCGTGGCGCGACCTCGTCGGGCCATACGGCCAATGTGTGAGCCTGGAACATTTCGGCGCGAGCGCGCCTTATCAGGTGTTGTTCGAGCAGTACGGTTTCACGCCCGACAACGTGGTCGCGGCGTGCCGCGCGACTCTTTCTCGTACCGCACAAATCAAAGGCGAGACGACAGGAAATTGATGATGCCGCCGACGATGTCTGGACTGAGCGATCTTGAAGCCGTGCACTTTGGCCTTCAAGATCGGGAGGGAAGACATCGTCTTTTGGGCGGCATCATCGCGAATTGCTTTAGCATGAGCAAAGGAATAGAGTATGACAGATAGATTGAAGCAACTGTCTGATGCTGGTGTCGCGATCTGGCTGGACGACATCTCGCGAGAGCGCCTGACCGAGGGCGGCTCGCAGACCAATCTCGACTTCCTCCGCCAGGAAAAGCACGTCGTCGGGGTGACCAGCAACCCGACCATCTTCGCCGGTGCGGTGTCGAGCAGTGACGACTACGACGTGCAACTGCGCGACCTGGCTGTGCGCAAGGTCACGGTCGACGAGGCGCTGCGGATGATCACGACGTACGACATCCGCTGGGCGTGCAACGTGATGCGCCCCGCGTTCGACGAATCGGGCGGCCAGGACGGGCGCGTGTCCATCGAGGTCGACCCGCGCCTGGCGCACGACACCGAGGCGACGATCGCCGAGGCCAAGCAGCTGTGGTGGCTGGTGGACAGGGAAAACCTGTTTATCAAGATCCCGGCGACGCGGGAGGGCCTGGCGGCGATCACGGCCACGCTGGCCAAGGGGATCAGCGTCAACGTGACGCTCATCTTCTCGCTGCAGCGCTACGCCGAGGTGATGGACGCGTGGCTGAGCGGCCTGGAGCAAGCGGCGAAAAACGGGCACGACCTGTCAAAGATCCAGTCGGTGGCGTCGTTCTTTGTGTCGCGTGTGGACACCGAGGTGGACAAGCGGCTGGGCGCCTCCTCGAAGCTGGCCGGCAAGGCGGCCGTGGCCAACGCCCGGCTGGCTTATGCGGCATATCAGGAGGTTGTGGCCTCCGACCGCTGGGCCGCGCTGCGTGAACAGGGCGCCAACCCGCAGCGTCCATTGTGGGCGTCCACGGGCACGAAAAACCCAGACTACTCCCCCACGCTCTACATCGACGAGCTGATCGCACCCGGTGTGGTCAACACCATGCCGGAGAAGACGCTCGAGGCCGTGGAGAAGGCGACGACGGCGATCGTGGCGGATGCGATCACGCCAAACCTGGCGGACGCGCGTGAGACCATGGTGGCGCTCAAGGAGGCCGGGATCGACTACGACGACGTCGTGGCGGTCCTCGAGCGCGAGGGCGTCGAGAAGTTCTCGGCGAGCTGGCAGGAAATGGTGCAGAAGGTCCAAGCGGCATTGGAGAGCCATGGATGACCTGTCGGCCGCGGGCGGCGTGACCGTCCGCGTCGCCAACCCTCCCCACGAGGCATATGACGCGCTGCTCGCGGCAAACGCGCCCACCCGTCTGTCCGAAAAGGACCCGACGCTGTGGGGGGATGCGGCCTTCGAGGAAGCGCGGATCCGGCTGGGGTGGGTCGACACGTTCGAGCGCAGTCGCGCGCTCGTGCCCATGCTGGCCGAGCTGCGCGACGAGCTGCGCGATCTCGACCACATCGTGCTGGCGGGCATGGGCGGTTCGTCGCTGGCGCCCGAGGTGATCGCGCTCACCACCGGCAAGCGGCTGACCGTCCTGGACACCACCGATCCCGGCCAGGTCAAGCGCGCGCTGGGCGACCGTCTGCTTCGGACGGTCGTGGTGGTGGCGAGCAAGTCCGGCACGACCATCGAGACCGACAGCCATCGCCGCGCATACTGGCAGGCGTTCCTGGACGCGGGACTGACCGAGGCCGAGGCCGGACGCCACTTCGTCGTGGTGACCGATCCCGGCTCGCCGCTGCTCGATGTGGCGCAGGAGATGGGCGCGTTCGTGGTCCAGGCCGATCCGGATGTGGGCGGCCGTTATTCCGCTTTGACTGCCTTTGGTTTGGTACCGAGTGCGCTTGCCGGGGTGGACATAGCCGAGCTGCTCGACCAGGCGGAGGCGTTCAGTCCCTCGCTAGCGTCCAGTTCGGACAATCCGGCGCTGGCGCTCGGTGCGGCCCTGTCACAGACCGGTTATGCCGCGATGGTGGAGGACGGCAGCGGGATCCAGGGATTCGGCGACTGGGCCGAGCAGCTGATCGCCGAGTCGACCGGCAAACTGGGCTTGGGCGTCCTGCCCGTCGTGGTCGAGACGCCGACGAGCGCCGGAGCCACGGGCGAGGGCGTGCTCACGGCGACCATCGGCGGCTCGATGTTCGCCAACCACATCCCGGGCGGCGGTGTCGTGCCCGACGTGTCGGTCAACGGGCCGCTGGGCGCGCAGTTCCTGTGCTGGGAGGCGGCGACGGCCTTCGCCGGGCACGTCATCGGGATCAACCCGTTCGACCAGCCCAACGTGACCGAGTCGAAGAACAACACGGCGTCCATCTTGGACAGTGGGTCGCCGGTCGAGACACCGTCGTTTGTGGAGGGTGCGATCGAGGGCTACGGCGCGGCCGGCCTCGCCGATGCCGTGCAAGTGCTGTTGGCGGACAGCGGTTATGTGGCTGTGATGGCCTATTTGGACCGGTTCGCCGACGCCAACGTGGCGGGCGTGCGAGAGCTGCTCGCCAAGACCGGCGGCAGGCCCGTGACGTTCGGGTGGGGGCCGCGCTTCCTGCACTCGACCGGGCAGTTCCACAAGGGCGGGCCTCAGGTCGCGGCGTTCCTGCAGATCACCGGCGCGGTGGCCGACGACCTGGCGGTGCCGGGCAAGCCATACACGTTCGGTGTGCTGCAGGCGGCGCAGGCGGCGGGCGACCGGCAGGCGCTCGCGAGCCGCGGGCGACCGTTGGTGCGCCTGCACCTGACCGATCGGGCCGCCGGGATCAAGCAACTGCTGCAGGCCCTCTCATGAACACCAACCCCCTACGGGACCCCCAGGATCGGCGGCTACCGCGGATCCCCGATGCGTGCGCGCTCGTGATTTTCGGCGTGACCGGCGATCTGGCGCGCAAGAAGCTGCTGCCCGCGGTGTACGACCTGGCCAACCGCGGGCTGCTGCCACCCGGCTTCGTGGTGCTGGGCTTCGCCCGGCGTGACTGGGGCGACGGCGACTTCGAGGCGCTCGCGCGCAAGGCGGCACAGGAGCACTCCCGCACGCCCTGGCGCGAAGAGGTGTGGGCGCGGCTGTCGGGCAACATCCGGTTCGTCGGCGGCTCGTTCGACGACGACAACGCGTTCGACCAGTTGGCGGCGACGCTCGACGAGCTTCGCACCACGCACGGCATCCCCGGCAACGCCGCCTTCTACCTGTCCATCCCGCCGTCGGCCTTCCCGGTCGTGCTCAAGCAGCTCGAGCGCACCGGCATGGCCAGCAACGCCAAGGCGGGCGGCTGGCGGCGCGTGGTGGTGGAAAAGCCGTTCGGCACCGACCTCGCCTCGGCCAAGTCGCTCAACGATCTCGTCGACGACGTGGTCAGCGCCGAGGACGTGTTCCGCATCGACCACTATCTGGGCAAGGAGACGGTGCAAAACATCCTGGCCCTGCGGTTCGCCAACGCGCTGTGGGAACCGTTGTGGAACACCAAATACGTCGACTCGGTACAGATCACGATGGCCGAGGACGTGGGCATCGGCAGCCGCGCGGGCTTCTACGAGGACACCGGGGCGGCTCGCGACGTACTGCAAAATCATCTTTTGCAACTGCTCGCGCTGATCGCCATGGAGGAGCCGACCACGTTCGACTCGCGCGAGATCCGCGACGAGAAGCTGAAGGTGCTGCGGGCGGTCCGGCTCCCCGACGACATCCTGCGCGACACCGTGCGCGGACAATATGTGACCGGTTGGGTGGCGGGCGAGCGCGTGCCGGGCTACCGCGAGGAGGAGGGCGTGTCGCCCGAATCCACCACGGAAACCTATGTCGCCGTGCGGCTGGGCATCCAAAATAGACGGTGGGCCGGTGTGCCGTTCTTCATCCGCGCGGGCAAGCGGTCGCCGCGCCGGGTGACCGAGGTGGCAGTGCTATTCAAGAAGGCGCCGCACCTGCCCTTCCACCGCGACGACGTGGAGCTGTTGGGGCACAACCAATTGGTGATCCGGGTGCAGCCCGACGAGGGCGTGACGCTCAAGTTCGGGTCCAAGGTGCCGGGCACGGCGATGGAGCTGCGCGACATCACGATGGACTTCGCCTACGGCGAGGCGTTCACCGAGGCGAGCCCGGAAGCATATGAGCGGCTGATCCTCGACGTGATGATCGGCGACCGCACGCTGTTCCCCGACGCCGCCGAGGTCGAGGAGGGCTGGCGCGTGGTGGACCCGCTCGAGACCGCTTGGACGGGCACGACACCAAGCTTCTACCGCGCGGGCGAATGGGGCCCACGCGAGGCCGACGAGATGCTGGCCCACACCGGCC
>JBIOYB010000667.1:0-35694 GCA_044869915.1 Allorhizocola sp. | reverse complement strand
CGGGTCAGGCGGGACCTGCTCACCCGAACCGGGATCCGGGGAGGGGAAGGACTAAGCGGTGATGTCGATGGGCGTTCCTACTCGTACGCGATCGCGCTGAGCACGTTGGTCCGCGCGGCCCTGATCGCCGGCAGCACGGCGGCCAACACGCCCACGATCGCGCCGACACCCAGGTAAAGGCCCATCTGCTGCCACGGCAGCACGAGTTCCTTCAACCCCTCATCGGCAAGTCCTTCCACCACTGCCGAACCCAGCCCTACCCCCACGGCCAGGCCCAGCAGCGCGCCGAACACCGTGATCACCACGGCCTCGACTGTGATCATGCGCATGGTCGCCATGCGGCCCAATCCGATGGCGCGCAACAGTCCGAGCTCGCGCGTGCGCTCGAGCACCGACAGCGCCAGCGTGTTGACCACGCCCAGCACGGCGATCAGGATGGCCAGCCCGAGCAGCACCTGGATCATCAGCAGGAACTGCGCGATCTCGCCGGTCTGGTTGTCCAGGTATTCCTTCTGGTTTTGCACCAGCATCTCGGGGCTGTCGGCCAGCAGGCCCTCGAGCGCCTTGCGCGCTGCGCCCGCGTCGGCGCCGTCGCGCAGATCCACGTAGGCGAAGTAGGGCTGGTCGCTGCGCATCCCCTCGAGCGCGTCGGCTCCGAACTGGTACCCCCCAAAGAGATTTTGGTCTTTGAAAATTCCTATGATTTTGTACGGCTTCTGCGTGCCCTTGGCCGATGTCACCATGATGGTGTCGCCCAGGGTGTGCCCGCGGCCGTCGTCGACGACCACCTCGCCCGGGCCGGGCTGGGCGATCGTGCCCGCGACGGTCCTGGCCGACACGAGCCGTGCCACGGCCGGCAGGTCGGTCTGGACCTGACCCCAGGCCGGGCGCCCGTTGACCGCGATCTGGTCTGCGTAGGTGGCCACCGCACTGTCCACTCCGGACACCTGTTGCATGCGCGGCAGCAGCGCCGGGTCAAACGTGGGCAGCAGGCCCGGGCTTTCCTGCCCGGAGATGACCAGGTCGGCCTTGAAGGTCGCGGCCATGTCGCCGCGGAAGCTGCGGTCGGCGGAGGTCATGATGGTGTTGACGCCGGTCACCAGCGCGATGCCGACCATCAGCGCGGCGGCCGTGATGGCCGTGCGGCGCGGGTTGCGGCCGGAGTTGAGCCGGCCCAGCTTGCCCGGCACCGACCAGGAGAACAGCCGGCCCAGCAACGCGACCGCCGGCCGGGCGATGAACGGGCTGAGCAGCGCCACCCCGACGAACGCGGCGAGCACCCCGCCCATCAGGAACCACACGTTGTTCTGCAGCCCGTAGGCGAGGGCCCCGCCTCCGGCCGCGGTGACGACGGCGCCCGCGATGGTGAGCTTGGTCAGCGGCCGGTCCGGCGTCGCGACCTCCTGCAGCGCGGCGACGGGCGGGACGCGTGAGGCCCGCACGGCCGGCAGCAGTGCCGCGATCACCGTGATGACGATGCCGACCGCGAACGCGCTCACCACCGCGGCCACCGGCACGCCGACCCCGGCCAGCTGCAGGCTGCTGAAGCTGGCGAACAGGGAGGCCATCAGCGCACCGACGCCCACGCCGGCGGCCAGTCCGAGCACTGACGCGATCAGTCCGATCACGACGGCCTCGACCAGCACGGAGCCGATCATCTGGCCGCGCCCGGCGCCCAAGGCCCGGGCCAGCGCGAGCTCTTTCGTGCGCTGGGCCACGATGATGGAGAACGTGTTGAGGATCAGGAAGATGCCCACGAACAGGGCCACGCCGGCGAAGCCGAGCAGCACGCGGTTCATGATGTCGAGCACGGCCTTGAACTGGTTGGCCATCGCCGCGGCGGCCTCGGCTCCGGTCTGCACGATGTATCGGTCGCCCAGGGCGGCCTTCAGCTCGTCGCGTGTAGCCGCCGCATCGCGGCCGGAGTTGATGGTGATCGACGTGTAGCCGGGCGCGCCCAGCATCAGGTCCTGCGCCACGGCCTCGGTGAAGCGCACCTCGTCGACCGGGCCGCGGCTGTCCAGCCCGCCCTCGTAGCCGAAGATGCCCACGAGCTTGAACATCTGCTTCGGCTTGGTGGTGAGCACACCCACCTGATCGCCGACCTTGATCCCGGCCTTCTTGGCGAGGGCCGCGTTGACCGCGATCTCGTTGGCCGCCGTGGGCCCGATCCCTTCGCGAAGCCGCAGCCCGTTGGTCTCCCCGGTCCAGTTGCCGCCCAGGCGCGGCGGCCCGTAGGTCGTGACCACCTTGCCGTCGGAGCCGATGACGCGCGCCCCGTCGACCCCGATCTCGCCCACGGCCTCCGGCGCGATCTGCTTGACCCGCCGCAGATCCGCGGCCGTCAGCAGGCCCTGGACCGGTTCACCCTCCATCTCGGACACTTCGATGGCGGGCTTGGGCGTCACCAGGACGTCGGTCTCGGCCAGCGCCGAGGAGAACATGTTGTCGAAGCTGCGGCCCATCGCGTCGGTCAGCACGAACGACCCGGACACGAACATGACGCCTAGCAGCACGGCAAGCCCCGACAGGACCAGCCTGACCTTGCGAGCCAGCAGGCTCTTCAGCGTTGCCCGCAGCATCAGCCTTCCGCCCCGATCTTCTTTATCGTGTCGAGTACCGCGTCAGCCGTGGGATCGTCCAATGAGGACACGATCCGGCCGTCGGCCAGGAACACCACCCGGTCGGCAAACGACGCCGCGTTCGCGTCGTGCGTGACCATCACGATGGTCTGCCCGTACTCGAGCACCGACCGGCGCAGGAACGTCAAAATCTCGTTGCCCGAACGGGAGTCCAGGTTGCCGGTCGGCTCGTCGGCGAAGATGACGTCGGGCCGCGACACCAGAGCCCGGGCACAGGCCACCCGCTGCTGCTGCCCCCCAGAAAGCTGCGAGGGCCTGTGCCCGAGCCGGTCCCCCAGACCGACCGTATCGATCACTGTCCGGAACCATTCGCGGTCCGGCTTGCGCCCGGCAATCGCCAGCGGCAGCAGGATGTTTTCCTCCGCGGTGAGCGTCGGCAGGAGGTTGAACTGCTGGAAAACGAACCCGACCTTCTCACGCCGCAGCCTCGTGAGGCCGGCGTCCGACAGTCCCGTGATCTTCGTGTCGCCCACGTAGACGTCGCCGCGTGTCACCGAGTCCAGCCCCGCCAGGCAGTGCATCAGGGTGGACTTGCCCGACCCCGACGGTCCCATGATGGCGGTGAAGCGCCCGCGCTCGAGCTCCACACTCACGTCGCGCAGCGCGATCACCTGCGCCTCGCCCGAGCCGTACACCTTCCAGACGTCTGCGGCCCGTGCGGCTGCGGTGCGGGTGTTCGCGGGTTTCAGGTCGGGCACTGTCAAAGTCATGAACACATGCTCGTGCCTGAAATCGCCCGCAACCTCGGCCAGGGGTCGGATCCGCCCCCTGTTCTTTGGTAGCGGGTCGTCCCCTACTCACGTATCAGGGGTCACCCTGAGCCGGCGCCTTGACCAGAGGGAAGTTTGATCAAATCCTCCGGTCCGGTCCGGTCTCGCCGATGACGAGGGGTGGGTGGTCACCTATTCGTAGGCGATGGCTTCCAGCACGTTGAGCCGAGCCGCCCGTGCCGCCGGCAGCAGGGCGGCCAGCATGCCGACGACGATCGCGGCGAGCAGCGTCGTGATCAGGTACCCCCAGGGGATGGTCAGTTTCAGGAACTCCCCACCGAAGATCTTCACGAGCGTGACGCCCAGCCCGGTACCCAAAATCATGCCCAGAAGCGCCCCGAACAGCGAGATCAGCACGGACTCGACGGTGATCATCCAGCCGACCCGGCCGCGGCTCATGCCGACCGCGCGCAGCATGCCCAGCTCGCGCGTGCGCTCGAACACGGACAGCAGCAGGGTGTTGATGACGCCCAGCACGGCCACGAGGATCGTCAAGCCCAGCAACACGTTCAGCACCGTCAGCAGGATGTCCAAAAAGGACGTCGCCTGGTTGAGCTGGTCGGCCGGGCTGCCCACGGACACCTCCGGGTTGTCGGCCACGAGCGCGTTCATCTGGGCGCGCACCGGCTCGACCTGCGACGGGTCGTCCACCTTCACGTATGCCTGCTGGGCCAGCGGGGAGCGGAACCCCTCGGCGTCGGCCGGGCTCACCACCGGCGTGGTCACGAGTTGGTTGGGCTCCAGGATCCCGACGATGGTCAGCGCCCGCGCCCCACCGCGCGCGGCCATCATGGCCACCGAGTCGCCCACCGTCAGCGTCGGCGAGAACCCGTCGTTGAGCAGGACTTCGCCGCTGGACAGCGGCCGCACCTCGCCCGCCTTCGCCTTGATGTTGAACAGTGTGGCCGCCGCGTCCGCGTCCATCGCCGAGACAAAGGCCTCTTTGCCATCTATGAGTACGCCGTCGGACCGGATGACGGTCGCCGCCCGCACCCCCGGGATGGCCTTGAGCGCACCGTCCAGCGCCGGGTCGAACCCGGCCGTGGGCCCGGCGGTCTGGTCGGCCTGCAGGGTCAGGTCGGCGTTGAGGTCCTGCTGGAACAGGTCGGTGACGTCCGCCTTGACCGACGAGGCGAACACGCCCGCGCCCGTGGCCAGGGTCACCCCGATCATCAGCGCGGCCGCGGTCAGCGCGGTGCGGCGCGGGTTGCGCCCGGTGTTGCGCACGCCCAGCCGCCCCGGGACGGCCCGGTCCACGAGCTTGCCCATCGTGGCGGTGACGGGCCGGCTCAGCGCGGGCGCGAGCGTCACCGCGCCGATGAACACCAGCAGGCACCCGCCGCCGAGCGTGGCCAGGTTGTTGCCCAGCACGCCCGTGCCCGTGAGCACCAGCAGCGCCACGCCGCACGCCACCAGCGCCAGGCCTGCGATCGTCAAGCGGCGCAACGGTTTGTCGGGCTTGGCCGCGTCGCGCATGGCCTCGATGGGCGCGACCCGTGACGCCCGCAGGGCGGGGATCAGCGCGGCCAGCACGGTGATGAGCACGCCGACGAGCAGCGTACCGATGATCACCTCGGGCCGCACGACCACGCCGCTGCCCGGAAACGGTGAGCCGGTGAGCTTGCCCAGGCCCCATTTGAGCAGCCATCCGAGTCCGATCCCGATGGCCAGCCCGACGATCGAGCTGACGAGCCCGAGCAGGAGCGACTCGAGCAGCACCGAGCGCAGCACCTGCCCGCGGTTGGCGCCGAAGGACCGGTACAGCGCCAGTTCGCGGGTGCGCTGGGCGATCAGCATCGAGAACGTGTTGAAAATCAGGAACACGCCGGTGATCAGGCCCAGCAGGCCGAAGATGCCCAGGGCCGTCTTGAACACGTTGAGGAACACCTGGATCGACCCGCCCTGGGCCTTGGCCGTTTCCTCGCCGGTGCGCACCGTGTAGCCGTCGCCCAGCGCGGCCTGCACGCGTTCCTTCAGCTGTGCCGGGGTCACGCCGGGCGCGGCCTTGAGGTCCACATTGGAGTAGACGCCGGTGCGCCCGAGCATCAGCTGCTGCGCGACCGGTTCGGTGAACACGACGTAGGTCTCGCCGCCCATCGTCTCGCGGTCCGCCGACACCGCGACGATCCCGGTGACCGTGAACGGCTGGCGCGGCTCGAGTGTGATCACCTCGACCGTGTCGCCCACCCGGTAGCCGGTGTCGTCCGCCAGGTTGCCGCTGATCGCGATGTCGCCGGGCTTGCCGGGCGGTTCCCCTTCGCGCACATACAGATCGGTGGGCCAGCCGACGCCCAGCCGGGGTGCGCCGGTGGACGGCACGGTCTTGCCGTGCTTGTCGATGACCCGGGCGCCCTCGGAGAACACCCGCGGTGTCGCCTTTTCCACACCATCCACTGTGGACAGTTGCTCGGCGACGTCGGCCGGGACGACGGCGGTCACCACGTCCATGCCCCGTTGCCCGGCCGGGACTTCACTCTTGCCGGTCACCTGCACGTCGAGGTTCTCGTTGATCTGCGAGAACATGTCGTGGAAGCCCTTGGCGATCGTGTCGCCGCCCACGAACGCCGCCGACATGAACGCCGTGCCCAGCACGATCGCCAGCGCCGACAGCAGCAGCCGCAGCCGGTGCGCCAGCAGCCCGCGCAGCATCGCCCTAACCATCGCCACGATCCATTTTCTTCATTTCATCCAGTACGGCTTCAGCCGTCGGATTGTCCAATGAGGACACGATTCGGCCGTCGGCCAGGAAGATCACCCGATCGGCATAGGAGGCCGCGTTCGGGTCGTGCGTGACCATCACGATGGTCTGCCCGTGCTGGCGCACCGAGTCGCGCAGGAAGTTGAGCACATCCGTGCCCGAGCGCGAGTCCAGGTTGCCGGTCGGCTCGTCGGCGAAGATCACCTCGGGCCGCGACACCAGCGCGCGGGCGCACGCCACCCGCTGCTGCTGACCGCCCGAAAGCTCGCTGGGCCGGTGGTGCAGCCGTTCGTCCAGACCGACCGTTTTGATGACCATGTCGTACCAGTCGGGGTCCGGCTTGCGCCCGGCGATCGCCAGCGGCAGCAGGATGTTTTCCGCCGCGGTGAGCGTGGGCAGCAGGTTGAACTGCTGGAAGATGAAGCCCACCTTGTCGCGGCGCAGCCGGGTCAGCCCGCCGTCGGTCAGGCCGGTCACCTGCGTGCCGCCGATGTGCACCGTGCCGGAGCTGACCGTGTCGAGCCCGGCCAGGCAGTGCATGAGCGTGGACTTGCCCGACCCGGACGGGCCCATGATCGCGGTGAACCGGCCCCGGTCGAACTCCGCGGACACGCCCCGCAGCGCGTGCACGGCGGCCTCGCCGGTGCCGTAGACCTTCCAGACCTCCACCGCCCGCGCGGCAGGCATCATCGTCATGTGTACATTTTCACCCGATTCACCCCATTTAAGGGGCGAATCGGGTGAAATTATATCCGGCCTGTCGCGGCCGCTTGGTCACTCGCCGATCATTCGTAGGCGATGGCGTCGAGCACGTTGAGCTTGGCGGCCCGGCGCGCCGGCCACAGCGCCGCGAGCACACCGAACACCAGCGCGGCCGTCACGTAGACCGCGAGGTTGACCCACGGCAGCGCGAACTTGGACATCACGTCGAGGTCGATCAGCGCCTTCACGAACGCCGCGCCCAGGCCGAGGCCGATCGCGACCCCGAGCAGGCAGCCGAACACGGAGATGAGCACCGACTCGACGGCGATCATGCGCACCACGCCGCCCCGGGACAGGCCGACCGCCCGCACAAGCCCAAGCTCGCGCGTCCGCTCGACGATGCTCAGCAGCAGTGTGTTGATGATGCCAAGCAGCGCGATCAGCAGCGCCACGCCCAGCAGGATCGTGATCGTGTTGACCAGGCCGTCGAGCCCTTCGCTCTGCTGCCGGGCGAACGACGACATGTCGCCGACGGCCACGGCCGGGTAGTCGGCCATGATGTCCTCGATTCTGGTCACCGTCGCCGCGACGTCGGCGCCGTCGTCCAGGCTCACAAACCCTTGGTAGGCGAGCCTGCCGGCGAAGTCGTCCACCGCGGGCAGGCCGAGTATCGGACCCTGGAGCGTCGGGGTCGCCTTGTAGATGCCCACGATCGTGTACTTCTTGCTTGTCTGTCCGATCCCGACGGTGACCTGGTCGCCGACCTTCCATTTGCTCGCCTCGGCCATGTTGTCGTCGACGACCATCTCCTGCGCCGCAAGCGTCCTCAGGTCGCCGCCGACCGTCTGCAGCTGCCACATCCGCTTGGCGGTCGGCACATCGGTGGCCGCGATGAACGCCGGCGCGCCGCCGATGTTGGCCTCGAAGGTCATGTGCCACGCGGCCGTGTCGGTGACCCCCGGCAGCTGCCTGACCCGGTCCAGCGCAGCCGTGTTGAACCCGACCTCGCCTCCCGGCGCGCCGTTGGTAAGGATTATCACATCGACGCCCGCGCTCTGCCCGACCAGATCATCGATGCTGGACTTGAACGACTGCGCGACCGTGGCCGCCGTGGTGATCAGCGTGACGCCGATCATCAGCGCGGCCGCGGTGACGGCCGTGCGGCGCGGGTTGCGCAGGGCGTTGCGCACGCCCAGCTTGCCGGCCTGCCCGCGGCCGACCAGCCAGCCCAGCAGCCGGACCACGGGCTTGGCCAGCAGCGGGGACAGCAGCGCCGCGCCGATGAACACCAGGCCCACGCCGCCCGCGAGAGCCGGCATCGTCGCGCTGCCGATGTCGCCGGCCAGGGCCAAAGCCACGAGGCCCGCACCGGGTACCAGGAAAGCGCCCCCGGTTATCGAAAGCCCGAGCAGTGATTTGTCCGGGCGAACGGTCTCCCGCATCGCCGCGATCGGCGGCACCAGCGACGCCTTGATGGCCGGGATGAACGCGGCCACGATCGTGACGATCAGACCGACCACATAGGACCACAGCACCGCCCACACGGACACGACGAGCCCGCCGCTGGGCAGGTCCACGCCGAGCAGGTTGCTCAGCGCCGCCTCCGCGCCCGCGCCCAGGCCGATGCCCGCCGCCAGGCCGACCGTGGCGCCGAAGCCGCCCACGACCAGCGCCTCCAGCAGGACCGCGCCGATCACCTGACCCCAGCTCGCCCCCATCGCACGCAGCAGCGCCAGCTCGCGCGAGCGCTGGGCGACGATGATGTTGAACGTGTTGTAGATCAGGAAGATGCCCACGAACGCGGCCACACCCGCGAACGCGCTCAGGATGATCGTGAGGATGCCGAACGCGTCGCCCAGCGCGTTGGACTGCTCCTCGGTAGCCTCCTCCCCGGTCATCGCCTTGAACCCGGACGGCAGCTCGCGTTCGATGCGCTTCTTGAGCTCGGCCTGGCTGACGCCGGAGTCGGCGCTGAACGACGCGGCCGCGTAGACGCCGGTCTGGCCGTAGAACAGCTCCTGGGCGTGCTTGAGCTCAAACATGATCAGCGTCTCGCCGGCCAGCGAGTCCCGGCCGCCGGCGAACCCGGCGATGCCGGTGACCGTGTAGGTCTTGGTCTCGCCCAGCTGCGGCAGGAACACCTTGAGCTGGCCGCCCCGCTTCACCTTGGCCAGATTGGCGGTGTTGGCGCTGACCACGACCTCGTCGGCGCGGGCGGGCCACCCGCCCTCGCGCAGCTCGACCAGGCCGAGCGTGTCGCCCCGCGAGTCGACCCCGACCGCGAGCCCGACCTGGGCCGTGACCGCCTTGTTGGTGTCGCTGCGGAACGGGATGATCCCCTCGGCGCTCACGTCGCCGGACACCTGGTCCACACCGTCCACTCGCGACAGTCGATCCAGGTCGGACTGGGTCAGCCGGACCGGCTCCTCGGCGTTGGGGTCCTTCGGATCCACCTGCACGGCCACGTTGGAGTTGATGGTGGAGAACAGCCCGGCGAAGCGCGCGTTGAGCGTGTCGCCGAGCACGATGCTGCCCGACAGGAACCCGACCGACAGCACGATCGCGATCACGGCGAGCGACAGCCGCAGCTTGCGCTGCAACAGCCCGCGCAGGCTAGCCTTGATCATTCCGCTACCTCGAGCTCGACCTTGTCCAGCAGCTTGATTTTGTCGAGTACGGCTTCGGCCGTCGGCTCGGAGATCTCGTCAACGATCCGGCCGTCGGCCAGGAAGATCACCCGGTCGGCATAGGAGGCCGCGTTGGCGTCGTGCGTGACCATCACGATGGTCTGCCCGAACTCGGACACGCTGCGCCGCAGGAAGCCCAGGATGTCCGCCCCCGATCGCGAGTCCAGGTTGCCGGTCGGCTCGTCGGCGAAAATCACCTCGGGCCGCGACACCAGCGCACGGGCGCACGCCACCCGCTGCTGCTGACCGCCGGACAGCTGGCTGGGCCGGTGTCCCAGCCGGTCGCCCAGGCCCACCGTCTGGATCACCGTGTCGTACCAACCTTTGTCGGGTTTGCGACCCGAGATCGCCAGCGGCAGCAGGATGTTCTCCTCCGCCGTCAGCGTGGGCAGCAGGTTGAACTGCTGAAAAATGAAGCCCACCTTCTCCCGGCGCAACCTGGTCAGGCCCGCGTCGGACAGCCCGGTCACCCGCGTGTCGCCGACCGCCACCTCGCCGCGCGTCACGGAGTCCAACCCCGCCAGGCAGTGCATCAGGGTCGACTTGCCCGACCCCGACGGGCCCATGATGGCCGTGAACTTCCCCCGCTCCACCTCGAGGTTCACCCCGCGCAGGGCGATGACCTGCGCCTCCCCCGATCCGTAAACCTTCCACACGTCCACCGCACGGGCGGCGGCGCTCATAGGCGAATTCATGTCACACAGCGTGGCAGCGGTTTCGGGATTCACCCTCAGACCTGGTGACGGTATGTGCTCCTCCTGTGGGAGGAGGCCGCCTCCGCCCCGCACGCCTTAGCGGCTTTTGGGAGTTCTCGGCGGCCCGAGTGCATACGATGGCGACGATGGCGGATGCCGTGCGGAAGGGGGCCCGGTGTGGCACGGGTGATGACCGAGGCCGAGCGTGAGCGGTTCCTTGCCGAGCCCCACGTCGGGGTGGTGAGCGTCGCGGCCGACGACGGCCGCCCGCCGCACACCGTCCCGGTCTGGTATGCCTATTCGCCCGGCGTGCAGCTGACGTTTTCACCGGCACGCAGGGCCGCAAGGCGCGTAAGGCACGGCTGATCCGCAAGGCCGGCGTGGTGAGCTTCTGCGTCCAAAATGGACACTCGCCGTATCGCTACGTCACCGTGGAGGGCACGGTCACCTCGATCCTCGAGCAGCCGTCCGTGGAGCAGATGGTGGCGATCGCCCGCCGCTACCTGCCCGAGCCGGACGCCGTGGGGTTCGCCGAGTCGGAGCTGGCCCGGCCCGACCGCGCGCTGGCGCTGTTCGTCGTGCGCCCGGATCGCTGGCTCAGCTTCGACTTCGGCGCGTGACCCCGGTCGCGCGTCAGCCGTTGCCCGGGCGGACGTCAGCCGTTGCCCGGGCGGACGAGGCCGGTCTCGTAGGCGAGCACGACAGCCTGGACGCGGTCGCGCAGGCCCAGCTTGGTGAGCATGTGGCCGACGTGCGTCTTGACCGTGGTCTCGCTGACCATCAGCGCCTGGGCTATCTCCGCATTGGACAGTCCCTTGGCGACCTGCACCAGCACTTCACGCTCGCGGTCGGTGAGCGTCGAAAGCTGGTGCGGCGGAACCACGCTCGGGTCGGGCAGCAGCTCGGCGAACCGGTCCAGCAGGCGGCGCAAAATGCGTGGCGCGACAACGGCTTCGCCCGCCGCGACGGTGCGGATGGCCGCCACGAGCTCCTCGGCGGGCACGTCCTTGGCCAGGAAACCGCTCGCTCCGGCCCGCAGCGCTCCCACCACGTACTCATCCAAATCAAAGGTTGTCAAAATAAGCACCCGCACCGGCAGCTTCTGCGCCACGATCTCGCGGGTCGCGGCCACGCCGTCCTGGCGCGGCATGCGCACATCCATCAGCACGACGTCGGGCAGCAGACGGCGCGACATCTCCACGGCCTCCACGCCGTCGGTCGCCTCGCCGACGATGTTGAGATCGGCCTCGGTGCCCAGCACCATCTTGAAGCCGGTCCGCAGCAGCTGCTGATCGTCGGCGAGCAGCACCCGAATCGGTTTCAAACGATGGCCTCCAATTGCTCCTTGCCAGGCTGCTCGGTCTCCGGTGTCTCCACCGGAATCTTCGCGTACACCCGGAAACCCCCTCCAGGGCGGGGTCCGGTGCGCAGCGTGCCCCCGTAGACCGCGACCCGCTCGCGCATGCCGAGCAGGCCATGGCCGGGGGAGACCGACCCGCGCGGACCCTGCCCCGTGTCGAACACCTCGATGGTCAGCATCTCCGGCTCGAACCGCAGCCGGACCTCCGCGATGGCCTGGCCCGCGTGCTTGAGCGTGTTGGTCAAAGCCTCTTGGACGATGCGGTACGCCGCCAGCGCCACCCCCGGCTCGAGCACGCACGGATCCCCATCCACCTTCAGGCTGGTCGGCAGGCCCGCCTCCTGCACCTGATCGACCAGGGTGCGGATGCCCTCAAGCCCGGGCTGCGGGGACAGCTGCGCGTCGGAGTCGGACTCGACCCGCAGCAGGAACAGCAGCCGGCGCAGCTCGCGCAGCGTGGTCCGGCTCGTCTGCTCGATCGTGGCCAACGCCTGGTCGGTGGCGTCGGGGTCGAGCTTGAGCATGCGGCGTGCGCCCGTGGCCATCACGCCGATCACGCTCACGTGGTGCGCCACCACGTCGTGCAGCTCGCGGGCGATGCGCTGGCGCTCCTCGGTCACGGCCTGCTCGGCGTGCGCGGCCCGGCCCGCCTCGGCCTCGGCCGCACGGTCCCGCAGCGCCTGCCCGGCCTCGCGCCGGGCGAGGATGGTCCGTCCAATCAGGAAGATCACGACCATCATCACGCCGTTGATCAGCAGGCCGGTCGGCATGGAGATCAGCGGCTTGCCCGAGGCGTCGAGCAGGTAGCCGTTATCGAGGACCGCCAGGAACACCAGATTGTTGACGGACCACAGCAGCGCCGTGCCCAGGGCCGCCCGCCACCACCGCTGGTAGGCGGCCAGCGTGTAGGCCAGCACCCACAGCGTGGCGCCCTGACTGGTCCAGAACGGCTCATACAGCAGGCCCAGCGCGAGACAAACGCCGGTGAACGCGACACCGGGCCACAGCCAGATCCGGCGCACCGCGATCGGCGCGAGCGTGATGGCCGCCCACAGCGGGCCCCAGTCGTCGGTGTAGGAACCCCAGTCGCCCGCGCCCACGTGCAGCAGCAACACCTCGACCACCCACACCCCGACCGCGAGCGCCGCGTCGGCGCGGACCGGCGTCCACCACGCCGCGCGCAGCATCGGTCGGATCCAGGAGGGGACGGCAAGCACGCCTGGAAGGTTACTGTACGTCGTCCACGTGGATCAGGGCACTTTTGTCGTTTATGGCTGGGCGGTCTCGCGCTTCAGCTGGCGGCTGTCGATCGTGATCGGCGTGGCCTGCACCGGAAACGGCGGCACCGTGCCGCCGAACTCCGGGCAGCGCGCATGGTGGCTGCACCAGTCGCACAGGCGGCTGGGCCGGGGCCGGAAATCCTGCGCCGCGGTCGCCGCCTCGATGGCCCGCCACAGCGCCACCAGCGTGCGCTCGAACCGCATCAGCTCCTCGGCATCGGGCGCGTAGTCGCAGATCTCGGCGTCGCGCAGGTAGAGCAGGCGCAGCACCCGCGGCACCACACCGCGCGTGCGCCACAGCACGAGCGCGTAGAACTTGAGCTGGAACAGCGCCCGCGCCTCGAACGCCTCGCGCGGCGCGCCGCCCGTCTTGTAGTCGACCACGCGCAGATCGCCTGCCGGCGAAACGTCGAGGCGGTCGAGGTAACCCCGGATCAATAATTGATCTTCAATGGTCGCCTCTATCAATGTCTCCCGCTCGGCGGGCTCGAGCCGGCGCGGATCCTCCACCGCGAAATAACCCTGCAGCAGCTCGGTGGCTGACGGGAGAAACTCCGGCGTCACCACCTCGGCCAGCTCGGGCTCGTCGGCCACGAGCCGCTCCCACTGCGGGCTCACCAGCGCCTGCGCCGCCTCCAGCGTGCGCAACTGCGCGGGCTGGTCGAACAGGTGCTCGAGCACCGCGTGGACCAGCGTGCCCCGGGCCTTTTCCGCTGTCGGCGGCTCGGGCAGCCGGTCGATGCTGCGAAACCGATAGAGCAGGGGACAGGTCTTGAAATCCGCGGCTCGTGAGGGGGAAAGCGAGGCCAAGGCACTAACGACGGGCGCCGCCGTCTCATCGGTCATGTGCGCAAGGTTAGGGCAGGGGTACGACAACCACCCGCATCAGCGCCACCCCGTAGCATGGGCGCGTATGGAGCTCGGTTCATGACAAACGGCAGCGACTACCGTCCCGGCGGATTTCAAGTGGGACGGGTCTTCGGATTCCCGTTGCGCCTGACCGGCTCCTGGGTCTTCCTCGCCGTTTTCATCATCGTGTTTTACAGCGACGGCCTCGGCCGGTCCCTGGGCCTTACCGGCGCGAGCAGATACCTGGCCGGCGCCGGGTTCGTGGCCGGTCTGCTGCTTTCGGTGCTGCTGCACGAGCTCGGGCACGCACTGACCGCGCGCAGCCACGGTGTGGGTGTGCGCGGCATCACGCTCGACCTGCTCGGCGGATACACCGAGTTCGATCAGGATTCGCCCAACCCGCGCGTGGAGCTGACCACCGCGCTGGCCGGACCGGCCGTCTCGGCGCTGCTGGGCATCGTGTGCGGGGTCGCCGCGATGGTGCTGCCGAGCGACTCGGTGGGCGAGGGCATCACGTTCCAGCTGGCCATCGCCAACATCATCGTGGCCATCTACAACGCGCTGCCTGGCTGGCCGCTCGACGGCGGCCGGGCCCTGCGCGCCGCGGTCTGGGCCGCGCGCGGCGACCGCGACAAGGGCCTGCTCATCGCGGGCTGGTCGGGGCGCGTGGTGGCCCTGGCCACCGGCGCCGTCGCGCTGTGGCTCTACCTGTCCGGGCGCTACGAGCTGCTCTCGCTGATCATCGGCGCGTGGATCGCGTTCAGCATCTGGCGCGGCGCCACCATGGCCGTTTTGACCGCCCGGGTCCGGGCCAGATATCCGATGGTCGATCCGGTCGCCCTGGCTAAGCCCATTTATCTGGTACCGGCGGGGACCTCGCTGGCCGAGGCCGCCCGCCGCGCGCACGAGGCCGGGCAGGGCGCCTCGGCGCTGGGCGTCACCGACGCCGATGGCAGACTCATCGCACTGGTCGTCCCCGCCGCCGCGGCGGCCGTGCCGGAGCAGCGCCGCCCGTGGATCGCCGTCGAGGCGGTGGCCCGCGGCATCGACGCGGTGTCCAGCATCCCGGCCACCGCCAAGGGCGCAGACGTGATCAAGCTTCTGCGCGGCGACCCGGACCGGCCCTACCTGGTGGTCTCCGGGCAGGATGTCGTGGGAGTGTTGACCATTAAGGACGTTCTCGAAGTGCTTGACGGGAGATAGCTTTGCCAAACAGAGGACCGTTCGCTCCGGGTGATCGGGTGCAACTGACCGACCCCAAGGGGCGGATGCACACCATCGTCCTCGAGCCGGGCAAGGCCTATCACACCCATCGCGGCGCGCTCGCCCACGACGACCTGATCGGCCTGGCCGACGGCAGTGTGGTCACGTCCGCCGCGGGCACCACCTATCTCGCGCTGCGCCCGCTGCTGGCCGACTATGTGCTGTCCATGCCGCGCGGCGCGCAGGTCATCTACCCCAAAGACGCGGCGCAGATCGTGGCCATGGGCGACATCTTCCCCGGCGCCAAGGTGCTCGAGGCGGGCGCCGGGTCGGGCGCGCTGTCGTGCTCGCTGCTGCGCGCCGTCGGCGACGGCGGGCAGCTGTGGTCCTACGAGCTGCGTGAGGATTTCGCCGCGATCGCTAAAAAGAACGTGGAAGCCTGGTTTGGGGGGTCTCATCCCGCTTGGCGCCTTAGGGTCGGTGATGTGAGCGAGTGCGCCGAGACCGGATTCGACCGCATCATCCTCGACATGCTCACGCCCTACGAGGCACTCGACCTCGTCGAGCGCGCGCTGCTGCCCGGGGGCGTGTTCATCGGTTATGTGGCGACCACCACACAGCTGTCCGATCTCGTGGAGGCGCTGCGCGAGCGCGGATCGTTCACCGAGCCCTACGCGTGGGAGTCGCTGGTGCGCGACTGGCACGCCGAGGGCCTTGCCGTGCGGCCCGACCACCGCATGATCGCGCACACCGCGTTCCTCGTGCGGTCGCGCAGACTGGCCCCGGGCGTGACCGCCCCGCTGCGCCGGCGCAAACCCAGCAAGGGGATGGAGGCCTACCAGCAGCGCAAGGCGGTGGCCCAGGCATGACGCTGCCGCACGCGGTCTTCCCGGACTGGTCGCCATACGCCGAGCTCGACGCGGCGGCGCGCGCCTACCTGCGCGACCCCGAGGTCGCCCTTGACGTGCTCGGCGGCGTGATCGGCGGCTCGCAGATCCTCGGCTTCACGCTGGAGCGGTTTGTCAACGAGCACAACGGCGTGTGGCAGGAGGTCGTGGTCTGCGACGGCGTGCGGCTGCTGCTGTGGCACGGGGAAGACGTGTCCGCCAACGATTCCGCGCACGGCGCGATGATCTCGTCGCTGCGGGTCGTGCCGTTGTCGGCCGTGATCGAGGTCGGCTGCCGCCGGCGCCTCACCCGGACGGCCAATGGACAGTTGCGGGTGGACAGTGTGGACGTCTACCTGCTGCTCAACTCCATTGACGAGGCGCCCAGCGGCCACGGGCACGACGATGCCCGCACGATCGTGCGCCAGGACGCGCTGCGCTTCGGCAAGACACTGGAGGACGGAGGCCCGGGGCAGATCTCCCGCCTCGAGGAGTTTGCCCGCCTTGTGGCCTCCCTGACCGGCCGCCCCGTCGTGTAGCTCTTGTAAAACCTGGGTTAACCTTCACGGCCCGGCCGGGCCTGTGGTCTGGCTCATCCGCGGGCTCGCCCATGGGTTTTGTTCCGCGCAGTGGCTTTGCCCGGCTACTGCTCGCCTACGGGTATTGCTCCGCGCAGCGGCTTTGCCCGGCTACTGCTCGCCTACCGGTTTTGCTCCGTCCACCGGCTTTGCCCGGCTACTGCTCGCCCGCGGTTTTACTCCGTTCAGGCGAAGCCGCTGCCGAAATTAGACCCGGGCTTGAGCGCGCTCGTCTTCACTGAGCTGGTGAGAGTCGGATGCCCGGTGCAGGTGGATGCACTCGCCGGGGCATTCCGCGGCCGCGTCGATGACCTCGAGGCGCAGGTGGGCGGGGACGTCGACCAGGGTGCCCTTGGCGAGCTGCAGCTCACCGGACTCATCCTTGACATAGGCGAGGCCGTCGACGTCAAACTCGAAGACCTCGGGCGCGTATTGCACGCACAGCCCGTCACCGGTGCACAGGTCTTGATCCACTCGGACGCGAAGCTGGGTCACGCATTTAGCCTACCGTGGCTATCTTGTTGCTTTCGTGGGGTGTCGGGAGGGTCCGTTGGCGGTCAAGAGCAGCTAGTGTTAAGAGCACCCTAACGCTTGGCCCGTCAAAGAGGGCCAGGCGTAGAGGAATAGCCCCCGGGGAGGTGGGACGTGGCACGCAGCGATGACGCAGATGGTCGCGCAGCACGGTGGGAGAAGGAAGCCAACGATCTCTCCACGCAGGTCGCGTTCCTGCAGGAGGAGCTGGCGCTCCTGCGGCGCAAGCTCAGCGAGAGTCCGCGGCACGTGCGGCAGCTTGAGGAGCGGCTCGCCGCGACGCAGGCCCAGCTCGCACGATTGACCGATAACAACGAGAGGCTGGTCGCGACGCTCAAGGAAGCGCGCGCCCAGATCGTCACCCTCAAGGAGGAGATCGACCGCCTGGCGCAGCCGCCGAGCGGATACGGCATCTTCCTTGCCCGCCACGAGGACGGCACGGTCGACGTGTTCACGGGCGGGCGCAAGCTGCGGGTGGCCGTGTCGCCGTCGATCGACACGGCAGCGCTGGCCCGCGGCCAGGAGGTCCTGCTCAACGACGCCCTCAACATCGTCAACGCGCTCGGTTTCGAGCGGGTCGGCGAGGTGGTGATGCTCAAGGAGATACTCGAGGGCGGAGACCGGGCACTGGTCATTTCGCACGCCGACGAGGAGCGCATCGTGTTCCTCGCGGAGGCGTTGATCGATGCCCCGTTGCGGGCCGGCGACTCGCTCATGATCGAGCCGCGGTCGGCATACGCCTACGAGCGGATCCCCAAGAGCGAGGTCGAGGAGCTGGTCCTGGAGGAGGTGCCCGACGTCGGTTACCACGACATCGGCGGCCTCACCAACCAGATCGAGCAGATCCGCGACGCGGTGGAGCTGCCGTTCCTGCACGCAGATCTGTTCCGCGAGCACCATCTGCGGCCGCCGAAGGGCGTCCTGCTTTACGGCCCGCCCGGCTGTGGCAAGACGATGATCGCCAAGGCCGTGGCCAACTCGCTCGCCAAGAAAATCGCGGAGAGCCGCGGGGAAGACAAGCACACCAGCTACTTCCTCAACATCAAGGGTCCGGAGCTGCTCAACAAATACGTCGGCGAGACCGAGCGGCACATCCGGCTCATCTTCCAGCGCGCCCGGGAGAAGGCCTCCGAGGGCACGCCGGTCATCGTGTTCTTTGACGAGATGGATTCGGTGTTCCGCACGCGGGGCTCCGGCGTCTCGTCCGATGTGGAGAACACGATCGTTCCTCAGCTCCTGAGTGAAATCGACGGTGTGGAAGGGTTGGAGAACGTCATCGTCATCGGTGCCTCCAACCGCGAGGACATGATCGATCCGGCCATCCTGCGGCCAGGCCGGCTCGACGTCAAAATCAAGATCGAGCGTCCCGACGCCGAAGCGGCAAAGGACATCTTCAGCAAATACATCTTGACCAACCTGCCGCTGAGCGCCGACGACATCGCCGAGCACGGCGGTTCGGCCGAGGCGTGTGTCCACGCGATGATCAACGCGGTGGTCCTGCGGATGTACTCCGAGACCGAGGAAAACCGGTTCCTCGAGGTCACCTACGCCAACGGTGACAAAGAGGTGCTGTACTTCAAGGACTTCAACTCGGGCGCCATGATCCAGAACATTGTGGACAGGGCGAAGAAGATGGCCATCAAGGAATTCCTCTCCTCGGGCAAGAAGGGCATGCGGCTGCAGCACCTGCTCGACGCGTGCCTCGACGAGTTCCGGGAGAACGAAGACCTGCCCAACACGACCAACCCCGACGACTGGGCCCGCATCTCCGGCAAGAAGGGCGAGCGGATCGTCTACATCCGCACGCTGGTCTCCGGTGGCAAGGGTGCCGAGGCCGGCCGGTCGATCGACACGGTCACCAACACGGGTCAATACCTGTAGCGGCAAGCCCGATTCAGTGCCGATTTCGAGGCCCGCATCCGCACGGTGCGGGCCTCGAATCATGTGCGACCCGAAGCGGTGCCAAGGACGTGGGCGCCGACGAGTTCACGGCCGGCGGCGCGCAACGCCGCCGGCTTGACTTTGACCCAGGGTGAAGTCCCACGATCGGCACGTGGAGTTGTTGACCATCGGGGCGTTCGCCCGCGCCGCACGGCTCTCGCCGAAGGCGCTGCGCCTCTACGACGAGCTGGGCCTGCTGCCGCCCGCCGCCGTGGACAGCGAATCGGGCTACCGGTTCTACGATCCGGGCCAGCTCGAACGGGCCCGGCTCATCGGGCGGCTGCGCCGGCTGGGCATGCCGCTGGCCCGCATCCGCACGGTGCTCGCCCTCGATCCGGCGGCGGGCGCGGCCGAGGTCGCGGCCTACTGGGCCGAGGTCGTCGCGGAAACCGCCGAGCGCGGGCGGCTGGCCGCGGCGCTCATCGACCAACTCGGCGCCGGTCCCCGACTCGAGCTGCGGGGCGCCGCCCGCACCGCCCAGGGCAAGGGGCGCACGAGCAACGAGGACGCGGCCTACGCGGGTGGGCGGCTGCTCGCGGTGGCCGACGGCATGCGCGGCCCGGCGGGCGCACGCGCCAGCGCCGCCGCGATCGACGAGTTTTCGGCCGCATCGGCCGCATCGGCCGCATCGGCCGCATCGGCGTCTTCGGCGGGCGAGCCGCTGCAGGACTTGACCCACGCGTTCGATCGCGCCCAGCGTGCCGTGCGCGACATCGGCGGCGAAGCGGTCACCACGCTCACGGCGCTGCTGTGGTCCGGCGACCGGGTAGGCCTGGTCCACATCGGAGACACGAGGGCATACGTGCTGCGCGACGGCGACCTGCGCCGGATCACGGAGGATCACACCTGGGTGCGGTCGCTTGTGGACGATGGTCGGCTGTCGCCGGGCGAGGCCGAGTCGCATCCGCAGCGCGCCCTGCTGACCCGGGCGATCACCGCGACCGGGAGCCACCGCCCCGACGTTTCGGTGCACGATGCCGTGGCGGGCGACCGATACCTGCTGTGCTCCGACGGCCTGAGCACGGTCGTGCCGGCGGGCGCGATGAGCGCGGCGCTGCGCCGGGGCGGCAGCCCGGGCGCAGCCGTCGACGAGCTCATCGGGCTGGCGTATGACGGTGGCGCGCCGGACAACGTCGCCTGCGTCGTGGCCGATCTGGTGGCGCTGTGAGGCTCGGCGCGTACGCGGTCGACCGCCGGCCGCTGCGCATCCCCGCGTTCCGGCGGCTGTGGGTGGCGTCGGCGGTCTGCGCGATCGGCGGGTCGTTCAGCCTCATCGCGGTGCCGGCCCAGCTGTTCGCGCTCACCGGTTCGTCCGCGGCCACCGGCGCTCTGGCGGGCGTGTCGATGTGCGCGCTCATCGCGTCGGCGCTGTGGTCCGGCGCCCTCGCCGACGCGATGGACCGGCGGCGGCTGCTGCTGGCCGGTCATGCGGGCCTCGGCGTGGTCTATCTCGGGCTGTGGCTCAATGTGGTCCTTGGGCTTGACTCGGTCCCGGCGATGTTCGGGCTCGCGGTGGTGCAGGGGATCGGGGTCGGCGTGACGATGACGGCGACGGGCGCGGCGGTGCCGCGCGTGGTGCCGGCTTCGCTACTGGTCGCCGCAAACAGCCTCAGCTCGCTGACCCGCTACAGCGGTGCGGTCGTGGGACCGCTGCTGGCTGGCGTGCTCATCCCATTGGTGGGCATCGAGACGCTGTACCTGCTCGACGCGCTCGCGCTGGGCGGGGTGCTCTGGGCGGTGTGGCGGCTGCCCGCGATGCCCCCGACGGTGAGCACGGCAACAACAAGGGGCGGGCTGGGCTTCCGGCACATCGCCGGGCACCCGATCCTCGTCGCGGTGCTGGCCGTGGACCTGGCCGCGATGGTGTTCGCGCTACCGTTCGCGCTGTTCCCGGAGCTGGCCGTGAGCGTGTACGGCGGCCCGCCCGACGGCGGCATGCAGCTCGGCCTGCTGTACGCGGCATACCCGGCCGGGGTGATCATGGCGGGCCTGATGTCGGGCACGTTCAGCCGGGCCCGGCGCCACGGCGCGCTCATGGCGTCGGCCGCGATGGCGTGGGGCGGCTGCGTGGTGCTGCTGGCCGTGGTCGCGGACCTGCGGCTGGCGCTCGTGGCGTTGGTCCTGGGCGGCGCGGTCAACTTCGTGCTGAGCACGTTCCGCAACGCGATCTCGCAGGCGTGCACGGACGACGCGCTGCGCGGCCGGATCCAGGGCTGCGTTGTCGTGGTCGTGATGGGCGGGCCGCAACTGGGCAACCTGCTGCACGGGCTGGGCGGCGCGGTGATCGGCGCGCGCACGGCGATCGGGATCGGTGGCGCGCTGACCGTGCTGACCGTCGCACTGCTCGTGTGGGCGGTGCCGCGGCTGTGGCGCTACGACAGCGAGGCGGCTTCGGGGGATCCGTCGCCTCAGGGCCAGAGCGAGAAGGCGAGCCAGGCGGCGGCTGCGCCGGCCGGGATGAACGCGGTCCAGCGGGCGGCGGGGGACAGGCGCGAGAACACCCATCCCACAAGGAAAAGCGCGGCCGGGACGAGGCCCGCCGACAGGCGCGTGGTGTAGAAGCCCATGCCGAACAGGAACACCGCGTAGACGCCGATCGTCAGCGCGGTCGCGCCCAGCAGCGCCCGCCCGTGCGCGTCGGCCGGGCGCAGATCGACCCGCTTGAGCGCGGCGATGACGATCCCGACGGTGGTCAGCGCGGCCAGTGCCCACAGCTCGCCGGTCCCCAAAATCTCGCGAATGGTTAAAAGGAAATACGAACCGACGTATCGCAGGAAGACGTCGAGCCCCATCTCCCATGCGTCGAGGATCCACAGGAACTGGCGGTAGACGACGGCCTCATGGTTGTAATAGCTGCCGACGACGATTTTGCAGAACAGGATCCACCCGCCGGCCAACGCGGCGAACCCGGCACCAAACCCGAGCAGGGCCTGGAAGTGCTTGCGCACCAGGAAAACCAGGCCCATCGCCGCCGCCGTGACGATCCACGAGCCGTAGGCCAGCGAGAGCAGCCCGACGCCCAGGCCCCACCACAGCGCCTCGCGCCAGCCGACCGGCCTCACCATGGCCTGCGCCGCCGCCAGCACGGTCACCACGGGCACGAGCATCGCGAACGTCTGCTGGTGCGGCGTCCAGGACCACTCGGCGGTCACGTCGTTGTAGAGCAGGAACACCGACAGCCCGGCCACGGCGGCCGGCAGCGCGCCGAGCCGCAGCATGCGGCGCGCGAAATAGTAGGCGGCGAATCCGAGTACCACAAAATTGATCAGCACGAGGGACACGAATGAGCGCGCGTCCTCGCCCTGCCACTGCCCGAGCCCCAGCCAGCCTGCGGCCCGGCCCACGGTGTAGGTCAGCAACGATCCAACCAGGACATAAAGCGGGCGCCCCTGCCGCGGCTGGCCCTGGTCGAGCAGCTGCGACGGATCCTCGGCCAGGCGCTGGAACCACGACGAGTCGCAGCTCCACTCGATAGACATGAATGAATTGAGCTGCACGATCTTCGGGCACGACCCGCTGATCTCGGGAATCGGGCGCAGAAGCATGACAAACGCGAGCACCAGCACGCTGCCGGTCACGATCAGGGCGAGCACGCGCGGCCGTACATCGATCGGGGCAATATTTGGCACTGTCTTTGCGCCCGCCCGCCGGTCCCACCACGTCAGGCCCGCGAGCAGGAGCGCGACCACCACACCCGGGATGACGCCGACATCGAACGCGAGCGGCGTCTCGTAGGGCGTCTCGAACGGAAACACCGTCGCATGGGCGTGTCGCACGACGATCGTCAATATGACCAGCGCGCACCAGGACAGCGTGAGAAGCGCCGGAACGCTCATGACAGGCCGTGACTGTGCTGGTGGGGGCGGATGCACCCGGACACCCTACAGGGAGGGTCGGACTTGAGTTCCGATCGCATACGCAAACTCGCCCCCCGCCGTCGCGCTGCGGGGCGGCCGGGGTGGATAGGCTGACACCATGAGTGTCAGGCGCATCATGGGAACAGAGGTCGAGTACGGCATCTCCGTGCCCGGCCAGCCGGGAGCGAACCCGATGGTGACCTCCTCGCAGGTGGTCAACGCATACGGGGCGCGGCCCGAACTGACCCGTGGGGGCCGGGCACGCTGGGACTACGAGGAGGAATCGCCGCTGCGCGACGCGCGCGGATTCACCTACACGGGCACGGCCTACGATCCGGCGGAGGCACTGGCCGACGAGGACCTTGGCCTGGCCAACGTCATCCTCACCAACGGGGCCCGGCTGTATGTCGACCACGCCCACCCCGAATATTCCACCCCCGAGGTGACCAACCCGCTCGACCTGGTCCGGTGGGACAAGGCGGGGGAGCGGGTGATGGCCGAGGGCGCGCGCCGGGCCGCGACCATCCCGGGCAGCCAGCCCATCCACCTGTACAAAAACAACACCGACAACAAGGGCGCGTCCTATGGCGCGCACGAAAACTACCTGATGCGGCGGCAGACCCCGTTCGCCGACATCGTGACCCATCTCACTCCGTTCTTCGTGACTAGGCAGATCTACTGCGGGGCTGGGCGCGTCGGCATGGGGCAGGACGGCAGCCAGCCCGGCTTCCAGATCGCCCAGCGGGCCGACTACTTCGAGGTCGAGGTCGGTCTCGAGACCACGCTCAAGCGGCCCATCATCAACACGCGCGACGAGCCGCACGCCGACGCCGACAAATACCGGCGGCTGCACGTCATCATCGGCGACGCCAACCTCTCCGAGATATCGACCTACCTCAAGGTCGGGGTCACCGCGCTCATCCTGACCATGATCGAGGAGAAGTCCCTGGGCACGGATTTGGGCATCGCCGATCCAGTGGCCGAGCTGCGCGCGGTCAGCCACGACCCCACGCTCAAGCACCTGATGCGCATGCGCGACGGGCGCCGGATCACGGCGCTCGACCTGCAGTGGGCTTACTACGAGCGTGCGCGGTCCTTTGTGGACTCGCGCACCGGGTCCGACACCGACGCCATGACGCTGGACGTGCTGGCGCGGTGGGAGAGCGTGCTCGACCGGCTCGGGCAGGACCCGATGCTGCTCGCGCAGGAGCTGGACTGGGTGGCCAAGCTGCGCCTGCTCGAAGGCTACCGCGAGCGGGAAAACCTGGGCTGGGCTTCGTCCAAATTGCAGCTCGTCGACCTGCAATATTCGGATGTGCGGCCGGAGAAGGGGCTCTACCACCGGCTCGTGGCGCGGGGCGCGATGAAGACGCTGCTCGAGCCGGAGCTGACCGAGCGGGCCATGGTCGAGCCGCCGGAGGACACACGGGCATACTTCCGCGGGCGTTGCCTTGCCAAGTATGCGTCGGAAGTCGTCGCGGCGAGCTGGGATTCGGTTATCTTCGATGTCGGGCGGGAGGCGCTGGTGCGGGTGCCCATGATGGAGCCCGAGAAGGGCACCAAGAAGCATGTGGGCGAGCTGTTCGACCGGTGTCCGAGCGCCAAGGACCTGCTCGAGATCATCACCGGCTGAGCGGTCGGCGGCGGTGATCGCTTTAGTGGGTTGGCCGCGCTAGGTTTAACAGACTCGACGAGTTGTTGGAGGGCAGTCGGAGATGGCCACGCAAGACGGTGGACAGTCGCAGTCAGGCAAGTCGCGGCGCGACGAAGAGGTGGACGAGGTTGCCCCCGAGGTCAACCCCGAGGTGGCGGAGCGCGTGGAGCAGATCGGCGAGGACGTCGACGACCTGCTCGACGAGATCGACGCCGTTCTGGAAGAAAACGCCGAAGAATTCGTGAGAGGCTATGTCCAAAAAGGGGGGGAATGACCCGAAATGTCCGATTTCAAGGACATCGAAGGGATCATCTACCGGACGTGCCGCGATTGTGGACAGACCAGGCCGCTAGGCGATTTCCACACGAGCTCCCGGCGTAAGTACGGACGCGGCAGCTACTGCCAGTTGTGCTACAACGAGCGCTCGAAGACGAGCTACCGCAAGCGGATGCTAGAGAAGCACGGCCGTGAGGTGAGGACCTTCATCAAGCCTCCTGACGGCCATCGTCGCTGTCCCGATTGCGACACCGTCAAGCCCTTGGAAGAGTTCGTGCTTAACAAGAGCGGGCGCGAAGGCTACGGCCGGTATTGCTTGCCCTGCCACAACAAGCGCGGCCGCGAGAACAAGATAAAAAATCACGGCAGCACGCGGAACTACCACCTGAAGCGGCGCTACAAGATTGGTGAAGACGTCGTTGAGTCGATGATTGGCGCGCAAGGTGGAGCATGCGCGATCTGCGGGAAGCCCAATCCCGAGCACGTCGACCACGATCACACCAGCCGTGAGGTGCGTGGCATCCTCTGTTTCAACTGCAACGCGGGCCTTGGCCACTTCAAAGACAACATCGCTACGATGCGTAAGGCGATCACCTATCTGGAGGAGACTTCGTGGCAGCGGGTTTTGGTACAACCGGGCGTCTACCGAGTGCGTTCACCACGCCGGGCGTATCGTCTTTCGCGGAGTTCCTGACGCAGGCCGCGCCCGAGCTGCTTCCGGGCAGGCGTGCGTTGCCGCAGGGTGTGCATGATATCGCCGCTCCACATGCGACCACCATCGTGGCGCTGACGTTCAGCGGTGGTGTGGTGATGGCGGGCGACCGGCGCGCGACGATGGGCAACCTGATCGCGAGCCGCGACATCGAGAAGGTGCACCCGGCCGACCCCTATTCGCTGGTGGGCATCGCGGGCACGGCCGGTGTCGGCATCGAGCTGATCCGCCTGTTCCAGGTCGAGCTGCAGCACTACGAGAAGATCGAGGGCGCGATGCTCTCGCTCGACGGCAAGGCCAACCGCCTGGCCACGCTGATCCGGCAAAACCTGGGCGCCGCGATGCAGGGGCTCGCGGTGATCCCGCTCTACGCCGGTTTCGACCTCGACGCGGCCGACCCGGCGGCCGCCGGGCGCATCTTCAGCTTCGACGTCGCGGGCGGCCTGTATGAGGAGACCGGCTACGACGCCATCGGCTCGGGCTCGCTGTTCGCCAAGTCGGCTCTGAAGAAGACCTACCGCTCCGGCATCGACGCCTCCACGGCCGCCCGCTTGGCGGTCGAGGCGCTCTACGATGCGGCGGATGATGACACCGCGACCGGTGGGCCGGACGTCATCCGCAAGATTTTCCCGGTGGTGATGACCGCGACGGCGGAGGGCACGCAGCGCTTGTCCGAGGCCGAGACGGCCGAGCTGGCTCAGGCGATCCTGGCCGAGCGCGCGGAACACCCGACCCCGTAACGATCTGTCCACTCCGACCCGCAGACAGTCCACATAGGACACGAAGGAGACCGACCACCGTGGCAATGCAGTTCTACGCCTCTCCCGAGCAGATCATGCGGGACCGCTCGGAGTATGCCCGCAAGGGCATCGCTCGCGGGCGCAGCGTGGTGGTGCTGACCTATTCGGGAGGCGTGTTGTTCGTGGCGGAGAACGTGTCCACCACGCTGCACAAGGTGAGCGAGATCTACGACCGCATCGGCTTTGCCGCGGTGGGCCGCTACAACGAGTTCGAAAACCTGCGCGCGGCCGGCATCCGCATGGCCGATCTGCGTGGCTATTCCTACGACCGGCGCGATGTCACCGGCCGGGCGCTGGCCAGTGCCTACGCGCAGACGCTGGGTTCCATCTTCAGCGAGACGGGCAAGCCCTACGAGGTCGAGATCTGCGTCGCCGAGGTGGGCGCGACGGCGGCCAAGGACGAGCTGTATCGGCTGACCTACGACGGTTCGGTGCAGGACGAGCCGGGCTTCATGGCGATGGGCGGCCAGGCGGAGGCGATCGGCAACGTGCTGCGCGCCGAGCACAGCGAGTCGCACACCCTGACCGAGGCGCTCAAGCTGGCCGTGAAGGCGCTGCGCAGCGTGGGCGGCGAGGGCGGCGCGCCCCGGCAGCTGCCGGCCGACCAGCTCGAGGTGGCGGTGCTGGACCGCACCAGGGCGGGCCGCACGTTCCGGCGGATCAACGGTGCGGCGCTGGCCTCGATGCTGTCCAACGGCCCGGATCCCGCTCCGTCCAAGGAGGAGCCGAAGTCGGTGCCGTCGGCCAAGTCCACGCCCTCGAAGGCGCAGGCTCCCGAGGCCGCCGAGCCGCCGGCCGAGCCCGCGGAGAGCGACGGCGACGAGACCGCATAGCCCACACCACAAAACGTCAAAGGGGCGCGTCCAATATGGACGCGCCCCTTTCGATTGATGGTCGGTCAGACGCCCGCGAGCGTGGACTGGTCGGTCTCCTGAGACTGCTGCGGTGCCACGTGCACGAGGGCGGCGCTGGCGCGCAGCGTCAGCAGGCTGGTGAACAGCCCGGCGCATAGGATGGTCACGCCCATCGCGATCGCGGTCGCGCTGGGCAGCACGAACCGGATCGTGCCACGCGGGTCGAGCGTGCCGAAGTCGGCCGAACCCCACGCGCTCAGCGCGCCGATCGAGCCGACCACACCGCCCAGGATCAGCAGCAGCCCGACCGCCGCGCACACCTCCAGCCGGAGCCAACGATTCCACGTGGCGACCCGTGACTCGTGCACGATGCGCTCGTAACGCCCGTAGACCTCGGCGAACCCGCCGAACAGCACCAGCTGCGTGCCGACCAGGACCGCGAGGCACGCATATGCCAGCGCGTTGATGTCGAAGGCGACCCCGCCGATGGTGACCGGCCCGATGGCCAGGCTGACCGTCGAGATCAGACCGAGCGCGAACAGCGCCAGGCCGGGCTGGATCAGGGTGCGCCGCGGCGCGAACACGAGCAGGAACCGCAGGTGCCGCCACCCGTCGCGCCACGTGCGCAGGTGGGGCGGCCGGCTGCGCCCGTCGGGCTGCAGCGTCGTGGGCACCTCAACGATCGAATATTTGGCGAGCGACGCCCGCACGACGAGCTCGGAGGCGAACTCCATGCCGGGCATGCACAGCCCGAGGTCGACGATGCGGTCGCGGTTGAACCCGCGGATGCCGCAGTGGAAGTCGCCGACTCCCTTGAGCTTGAACAGGTTGCGCCCGATCCACGACAGCACCGGGTTGCCCAGGTATCTGTGCAGCGGAGGCATGGCGCCGGGGGCGATGCCGCCCTTGAACCGGTTGCCCATGACCACGTCGTGGCCCTCGCGCAGCTTCTCGATGAACGGCCCGAGGTTGGACAGATCGTAGGAGTCGTCGGAGTCGGCCATGATGACGTAACGCCCATGTGCCGCTTCGATGCCCGCCATCAGCGCGCCGCCGTAGCCTTTGATCGGGGCGTTGATGACCCGTGCGCCGTTGTCGATGGCGATGCGCTGTGAGCCGTCGGTGGAGCCGTTGTCGCTGACCAGGACCTCGCCCCGGACGCCGAGCTCGGCAAGCGATTTCAGGGCCTTGGTGACGCAAACCGCGAGCGTCTCGGCCTCGTTGAGGCACGGCAGGACGACGGTGACCTCGATGTCCTCGTTTGTCACAGGCTTGGTCCCTTTCGAAGTCTTGGGCTTGGCTGACGTTACACCAACGGCCTGACGATCAGCCAGTAGACCCGCATCAGCGCATTTAGCGGCTTGAGCACTGCGGATGGCAGTGGGATAAGCGGTGTGTCGAGGCGGTCGGTGAGCCGTCCCATCCACTCCCGGTTGGACACGGCGCGCTCCCGCTGCAGGAGGCGGCGGCGCTGCACGAGGTGACCGCGGTGCTGCCACAGCCAGGCCCAGCCCTTGCGCTTTTCGGCGAACCAGCCCTGTTTGACGGCGAGCAGGCTCATCGCGGCCTCGAGCGCGAGCAGCGGCGGCAGCAGCAGGAGCAGGGCCCGCGTGCTCCACAGGGTCGTGACGAACATCAGCCGGTTGCGCTCGACGAGGTAGTACTTGAACGAGTTGCGGCCGAACTCGTAGCGGTGCAACGCGATCGCGTCGGGCACGTTGACCACCCGCTGGCCGAGCCGCCAGGTGCGCAGCGAGATCTCGGCGTCCTCGTGGTAGGCGAAGTAGTGGTCGTCGAAGCCGCCGAGGTGGTCCCAGTGGGAGCGGTGCAGCAGCACGCACGCGCCCATCGCGCCGGCGACCTCGGTGGGCGCGGTGCGGGTGTCGGGCTCGCCGAGGCCGCCGACCCAGCTCAGGCCCAGCACGTGGATCATGTTGCCGCTCGAGTTGAGCAGGTCGGGCGTGTCGGCCAGCCGCATGGCCGCTCCGGCGATGCCGACGGACGGGTCCTGCAGCTCTTGGGCGAGCCGGGCCAGCGTGCCGGGCTGCACGATGGCGTCGCCGTTGACCAGCGCGATGTAGTCGCCGGTCGCCGCGGCCGCGCCCGCGTTGCACCCACCGGCGAAGCCGAGGTTGCGGCCGGGCCGGACCACGGTGACGCCGGGCACGTTCTCCAAAAACGCGACGTCGTCGCTGGTGCAGTCGTTGTCGACGAGCACGACGTCGGCGCTCACGCCGGCCGAGTCGAGGATCGCACGCACACTGTCACGCAGGAAGGGCTCGGTCTTGTAGGCCAGCACGATAGCGGAGATTTTGGGCTGGTCGACGGTCATTGGTGGGCCACCTCCGGCACGAGCATCGGAACCTGTTGCCGCGCACGGGTTTCGGCGCGCAGAACGGCGCCGAGCAGCACGGCGGTGGTGAGCGCGCCGCCGACGAACCCGAGCTCGACCCGCAAGGACACCTCCAACGGCAGCAGGCTGACTCCCGCCAGCACTGCCGTGCCGGCCGCCCAGCACAGGGCCTGCAGGCCGTGGCGGTGCAGGGCCACCACCACCTGCCCGAAGACGAAGGACCACAGGTATGCGGCCACCCCGATGCCCAGCAGCAGGAAGTCACCCCAGTTTAGGACGTCGGGCGCGTTGAACAGCCAGCCGGTCAGGATCGACCCGGCCGGTACCAGAATAAGAGAGGTCAAAGCGACCAGGCTGGTGACCACCAAAAGGGTCCGCCGGACCAGGAGCCAGAGGCTGGCCCAGGCGCGCCGGGCGACTGCCGTGGTGGCGCCGGCGAGCAGGGCGGCGTGGATCGAGCCGAAGAGAAACACCGGCACTCGGGCCATGACCATGGCGGAGAGCAGGGCGACCGAGATGGCCGAGTCGCCGTGCGAGAGCAGCTGCGCGTTGATCACCGCGATATTGATCATCAGCTGGTTGAGGAACGCCGACGCGGTGAGCAGGCTCAGCCGCCGCGACAGGTCCGGCCATGTAATCGGCTCGGCGATCGGGTCGGCGATCGGCTCGCCCGGGGCTGCCGAGCGCACGATCGGCGTCATTGTCAGCGCGAGCGACAGCGCCGGCGCCACGACCAGGACCCACGCGTACATCGCGACGTCGGCCGTGGCCAGCATCGCCACGAAGGCCGTGCCGATCAGCCGGACCGTGCCGTCGATCGCGAGCTGCCCGCCGTACCACCCGAAGCGGCCGAGCCCGGCGAGCACACCCCGGCTCGCGTGCGCCCCGGCGTGCACCACCAGCGAGATGCACGTGATCCAGACCAGCGACCGGTCGCCGCCGAAGAAGACCCGTGCGATCGGCCCCTGCGCGACCAGCGCCACGATCAGAAACAGGACCGCCGCCCCGCACACCACGGCCAAGGCCTTGGTGAACACGGGCCGGGTGGGCCCGTCGCTCGCGCGCCGGTCGGCGACCAGCCGGGTCAGCTCCTGCTCCAGCGGCAGGAAAAGGCCGGGCGCGACCGCGAACACGATCGACCACAGCACGGCCAGCGAGGCCATCTGATCCTGCGGCAGGTCGTGCCCTGCCACGGCCAGCTGCACGTAGGCGGCGATGCCCAGCAGCGCGATGCCCGAGCCGACCAGAAGCGTCCCGTTGGGCAGCAGATCCTTAATCCGCCGGATCACGGGATCGCCCGCCGGATCACACAAGCGCAGAGCCGCCGGATCACGGGATCACCCGCCGGATCACACAAGCGCAGAGCCGCCGGATCACGCGAACGCCCCGGCCGCGAACGCCTCCTTGAGCTGGATCTCCCAGCTGGGTTGCGGCGCGATGCCGAAGGCACGCCACCGGTCGTGGCCGAGCACGCTGTATGCCGGGCGGCGAGCCGGGCGCGGGAACGCGTCGCTGCTGACCGGGCGCACCCGCGACGGGTCGAGCCCGGCGAGCCGGAACGCCTCGCGGGCAAGCTCATACCACGTGGTCTGGCCCGACGCCGTGCCGTGGTAGATGCCGTAGGGCGCGCCGGAGGTGCCCAGCTCGACGATCTGGCGCGCCAGCGCCCGCGCCCACGTGGGCTGGCCCACCTGGTCATCCACCACGTTCAACGTCTCGCGCGTCTTGGCCAGATCGAGGACGGTGCGCACGAAGTTGCGCCCGTGCAAGCCATATAGCCACGAGGTGCGCACGATGTAGCCGCTTTTCATGGCATGCTCGCCGGCGAGTTTGCTGCGGCCGTAGGCGTTGATCGGGTCGGTGGGCGCGTCCTCCGGGTAGGGCCGGTCGGCGTCGCCCGGGAACACATAGTCGGTGGAGATCTGGATCAGCGTCGCCCCGTGCAGCTCGCAGGCCTCGGCGAGCAGGCCCACCCCGTCGCCGTTGACGATCGTCGCGGTGGACTCGTGCGCCTCGCAGCCGTCGACGTCGGTCAGTGCGGCGGTGTTGACGACGATGTCGTGCCCGGGGATCGCGGCGAACACCTGACGGCGATCGGTGATGTCCAAAGTGGACCGATCCAGCGCGGTGGCGGCGCGGCCGAGGACGCTCATCAGGTCCTGGCCGAGCATTCCGGCCGCTCCGGTGATCAACCAGCGTGTCATGCCTTCAGCGGCTCCCACCAGGCACGCGACGCCTTATACCACGCCACGGTCTCGGCCAGGCCCCGCTCGAGCGCTATCGACGGCTCGTAACCGAGCTCATTGCGGATCTTTGAGATGTCCAGCGAGTAGCGGCGGTCGTGGCCCTTGCGGTCGGTGACCGGCTCGACCATCGACCAGTCGGCGCCGCACGCCTCCAGCAGCTTCTCGGTGAGCTCGCGGTTGGTCAGCTCGGTGCCGCCGCCGATGTGGTAGACCTCGCCGGCGCGGCCCTTGGTCAGCGCCAGGTGGATGCCCACGCAGTGGTCGGCCACGTGCAGCCAGTCGCGGATGTTGAGCCCGTCGCCATAGAGCGGGACCTTTTTGCCGTCGAGCAGGTTGGTCACGAACAGCGGGATGACCTTCTCCGGGAACTGGTATGGCCCATAGTTGTTGGAGCAGCGGGTCACCACCACGTCCATCCCGTGCGTGCGGTGCGCGGCGAGGACCAGCAGATCGGAGGATGCCTTGGAGGCCGAGTAGGGCGAGCGCGGGGACAGCGGCCAATCCTCGGTCCAGGATCCCTCTTCGATGGAGCCGTAGACCTCGTCGGTGGAGACGTGCACGAAGCGGCCGACGCCGTGGTGGCGGGCCGCGTCGAGCAGGGTCTGCGTGCCCTGCACATTGGTGCGCACGAACTCCAGCGCGCCGTGGATGGACCGGTCGACGTGCGACTCGGCGGCGAAGTGCACGATCGCGTCGTGCCCGGCCACAATCTGGTCCACCAGATCAGCGTCGCAGATGTCGCCCTGGATGAACTCGTATCCGCCGACCGGATCGAGATTGGCCAGGTTGCCCGAATAGGTGAGCTTGTCGAGCACGGTGACTGATACCTCACCCGACCCATAACTGTCCGATAGGAGAGCTCGGACGTATTGGGAGCCGATGAAGCCCGCCCCACCGGTGACAAGAATCCTCATAGCCCGGGGAGTCTATCCTGCGCCGACGGCGGTAGGCTCGCCCGGTGCGCGGAATCCTTCTCGCCGGCGGCACCGGCTCGCGGCTGTGGCCGATCACCAAAGCGGTCTCCAAGCAACTGATGCCGGTCTTCGACAAGCCGATGGTCTATTACCCCCTGTCGACACTTCTGATGGCCGGCATCCGAGAGATTCTCATCATCACCACCCCGGAGGATCAGGTCCAGTTCCAGCGATTGCTGGGGGATGGTTCGCAATGGGGGATTTCTTTGGTGTACGCGGCACAGCCTCGTCCCGAGGGCATCGCGCAGGCGTTCCTGATCGGTGAGGAGTTCATCGGCGGCGAGGATGTGGCGCTGATCCTGGGCGACAACATCTTCCACGGCACGGGTCTGGGCACGGCGCTGACGCGGCCGGGGCCGATCGCGGGCGGGCGGATCTTCGCCTATCCGGTGTCCAACCCGGAGGAATACGGCGTGGTCGAGTTCGACGCGACGGGCAAGGTGCTCTCGATCGAGGAGAAGCCGCAGCGGCCGCGGTCCAAATACGTGGTGCCGGGCCTGTATTTCTACGACGGCCAGGTCTCGAAGATCACTCGCGACCTGAAGCCGTCGGCGCGCGGCGAGCTCGAGATCACCGCGGTCAACGCGGCCTATCTGCAGGCCGGGCAGCTGCACGTCAGCGTGCTCGACCGGGGCAACGCGTGGCTGGACACGGGCACGTTCGGCTCGCTGGTGCAGGCCGCGGAATATGTGCGCGTCATCGAGGAGCGGCAGGGGTTCAAGATCGGATGTGTGGAGGAGGTCGCCTGGCGCAACGGTTTCCTCCGCGACGACCAGCTGCGCGACCTGGCCGAGCCGCTACTCAAGAGCGGTTACGGGCAATACCTGTTGAGGCTGTTGGAGACGACGCAGGGAGACTTCGGTGGAAATTAGGCCACTGTCGATCGAGGGGGCCTGGGAGGTTACGCCCGAGCTGCGGGGCGACTCGCGGGGCGCCTTCATGGAGTGGTATAGGTGGGATCGGCTCGCGGAGGCCGTCGGCCACCCGCTGAAGCTGGCGCAGGCCAACATCTCGATCTCGGCCGCCGGGGTGGTCCGGGGGATTCATTTCGCTGCGGTACCGGTGGGACAGGCCAAATACGTGTCGTGTGTGCGCGGCGCCCTGCTCGACGTCGTGGTCGACATCCGGGTCGGGTCGCCGACGTTCGGCCAGTGGCTGGCGGTGCGCCTCGACGACGTCAACCGCAAGTCGCTCTATATCGCCGAGGGCCTGGGCCACGGCTTCGCCGCGTTGGCCGAAAACACGACGATCGCCTATATGTGCTCGTCGACCTACAACCCGTCGGCCGAGTCCACGGTGCACGCGCTGGACCCGGCGATCGGCATCGACTGGCAGATCGACAATCCATCGATGTCTGCCCGCGACGAGGTGGCGCCGACGCTGGAGGAGGCGGCCCAAAAAGGATTACTGCCCTCCTACACCGTGTGCCGCGAATACACCGAAAGCCTCCGCAACGGCTAAGCCCTGGATCGCGCCCGGCCCCAGCCGCGCCAAGAGCACGGCTTCGCCTGAAATAGCTGTGATCCCGGGCAGCGGTTGGGCCCGGATCGCTGCGCGCCCGGCCCTAGCCGCGCCAAGAGCACGGTTTCGCCTGAAATAACTAGAGCCGCATGGGCGAGCGTGTGGGGATCAAAGTTACCAGCGATCCAGCTGTGACCTTGTGCGGTTTGCCCGCTACTGTCTGAGCATGGACCGGCGAATCTTCGGACTCGAAACCGAATATGGCGTTACGTGCACCTATCGTGGGCAGCGTCGGCTGTCGCCCGATGAGGTGGCCCGCTACCTGTTCCGGCGGGTGGTCTCCTGGGGGCGGTCGAGCAATGTGTTCCTGCGCAACGGTGCACGGCTATACCTTGACGTCGGTTCCCACCCCGAATATGCGACACCCGAGTGCGACTCCGTGATCGACCTTGTCGCGCATGATCGCGCGGGGGAGCGGATCCTGGAGGGCCTGCTGGTCGACGCGGAGCGCCGGCTGCACGATGAGGGCATCGCGGGCGAAATCTACCTGTTCAAAAACAATACCGACTCGGCCGGCAACTCCTACGGCTGTCACGAAAACTATCTGGTCAGTCGGCACGGCGAGTTCGGGCGGCTGGCCGACGTGCTGATCCCGTTCCTGGTCACGCGGCAGTTGATCTGCGGCGCGGGCAAGGTGCTGCAGACGCCGCGGGGCGCGGTCTACTGCCTGTCGCAGCGCGCCGAGCACATCTGGGAGGGCGTGTCCAGCGCGACCACCCGCAGCCGGCCCATCATCAACACCCGTGACGAGCCGCACGCCGACGCCGAGCGCTATCGGCGGCTGCATGTCATCGTGGGCGATTCCAACATGAACGAGGTGACCACGCTGCTCAAGGTGGGCAGCGCCGACATCGTGCTACGCATGATCGAGACCGGGGTGGCGATGCCCGATCTCGCGCTGGAAAACCCGATCCGGGCCATCCGCGAGGTTTCGCACGACATCACCGGCCGGCGCAAGGTCCGGCTCGCCAACGGCAAGGAGGCCAGCGCGCTGGAGATCCAGCGGATCTACTTCGAGAAGGCGACCGAGTTCGTGTCCCGGCGCGGCACCGACGCGGTGTCGCAGCGCGTGGTCGATCTGTGGAGCCGGGTGCTGACCGCGGTGGAGGACGGTGACCTGACCGGTGTGTCCCGCGAGATCGACTGGGTGACCAAGTTGCGCCTGATCGAGGCGTACCAGAAGAAGCACGATCTGCCGCTGTCGAGCCCGCGCGTGGCCCAGATGGATCTGGCCTACCACGATCTGCGCCGCGGCCGGGGCCTTTACGCGCTGTTGGAGCGGCGGGGCAAGGTCGACCGGGTGGTGTCGGACGTGCGCACGTTCGAGGCCAAGGAGACCCCGCCGCAGACGACGCGGGCGCGTCTGCGCGGCGAGTTCATCCGGCACGCGCAGGAGAAGCGGCGCGATTTCACGGTCGACTGGGTGCATCTCAAGCTCAACGACCAGGCGCAGCGCACCGTGCTGTGCAAGGACCCGTTCAGGGCGCACGACGAGCGGGTGGAGCGCCTGATCGCCTCGATGTGACCCGAGAGGTGAGCCATGAGTCCCACGCGGCGGCGAGCAGGATGATGATCGCGATCCGGATCGCGATCGTCTCCTGCAGGCCGACGCGCCACACCTCGC
>JBIOYB010000666.1:0-25260 GCA_044869915.1 Allorhizocola sp. | reverse complement strand
TTGACCCGGCCCGGAAAATTACTTCCCTGGGGGGCGTGCCGAAGGGTCGACGGGAGGAACAGGGGGAAGCCGCGTGAAAAACACCCGCGTGGCGGCAAGTGGTGCCACCCAGGTGCTGACGGCGCGTCGTGGAATGCGTATCGCGGTCCGAGGTAAATAATCAATATTCTCCACGGAATCGCACGGGCAGCGAGCGCAGCCCGCGCAGGAAGAGGGTTGGCGGCTGCCACACGAGGTCGCCGTCCAGCGCCAGATCAGGGCAGCGCTCGAGCAGCGTGCGCAACGCGACCCCGGCCTCCATTTTGGCCAGTGGAGCGCCGATGCAGGCGTGGATGCCGTGTCCAAACCCGACATGCCCGCGCAGTTGCCGCGGGTCGCGCGTGATGTCGAACCGGTCGGGGTCGGGGAACAGCTCGGGGTCGCGGGCGGCCGACGACAGGGCGGGCAGAAGCGGCTCTCCCGCAGGGATTTCGACGCTGCCGATGGTGATGGGTTCCTTGGTGAAGCGTAGCGCGCCGATCTCGACCGGCCCCTCGTAGCGCATGGTTTCCTCGATGCACGGGTCGAGCAGTGACCAGTCGCCGCGCAGCTTCGCGAGCTGATCCGGGTGTTGCAGCAGGGCCATCACGGCGCTGGCGATGAGATTGTTGGTGGTTTCGTGCCCGGCCACGAGCAGCAGGAACGCCATCCCGAACAGTTCCTCATCGGACAGTCGATCGCCGTCCTCGTCGCGCAGCCGGATCAGGTCGCTGAGCAGATCGTGGCCGTCGCCACCGCGCTTGCTCCGCAACAACTCGCCCAGGTAGCCAAACATCTTGCCGCCGGCCTCCTCGGCAGCCTCCGGTGTTGGCGGAGCGGACATTGTCGCCGACCATAGATGAAAATCATCACGATCATTTTCTGGTACGCCGAACAGCTCGCAGATGGTCTGCAGCGGCAACCTGAGCGAGAAGGAGGGCACGAGATCCGCCCGCCCCAACGGGATGATGGCGTCGAGCAGCGCGTCGGTGATCTCCTGCACACGCGGGCGCAGTGCCTCGATCCGCCGAGGCGTGAACTCCCTCGACACCAGCTTGCGCAGCCGCTGGTGGTCGGGCGGATCGGCGGCGATCATATTCGAGCCGATCTCCTCGCGGCCCACGTCGGGCCAAGCCTTCAGGTAGCGGCTGCTGTTGCTGAGCCTCGGATCCGTGAGCACGGACCGCGCCGCGGCCGGATCGACGACCAGCCAGCCGATCCGGCCGTCCATCACCCGTGCCCGGTGGACCGGACCGGCCGCGCGCAAGCGGGCAAACGTCGGGTGCGGGTTGGCGGTGAAGTCCGGGTCCACGCCCGTCAGATCCACGATCTCCACAGTCGTCTCGTCGGTAGTGGTCATGCGGCGCAGTTTATGCACGCGCACTCGAGCGTGCCTGTACTCGTGGTCATGCTCCTACCGCCATCGTGGTTTCGCAACCATTTCCACCCGTCTTGGAGGAGCCTGCGATGGCAACGGTCACACCAACTCCCGACGAGCTCAGGGAACAGCTCTCGGAACACATGAATGGCTTCCTCTACTCGGCGGCGCTCGGTGTGGTCGTGCGGGCCGGGATCGCCGACCTGCTGGCCTCCGGCCCGCGGACGCCGACCGAGCTGGGCGAGCTGACCGGTCTGCAGGGCGGGCACCTGGGCCGGCTGCTGCGTTACCTCGCGACCCGCGACGTGTTCGCCGAGGACGAACAGGGCCGGTTCGCGCTGACACCGCTGGCCGAATTCCTGCGCGCGGACGCGCCCGAGAGCCTGCGCAACAGCTTCATCATGCTGAGCCAGGACCTGTACTGGACGCCGATGGCGCAGCTGTGGGAGACGGTCCGGACCGGGCACACCGCGTTTGACGACATCTTCGGCGCGCAGTTCTTTCCCTACCTCCAGTCCGATCCCGAGCGTGCGCAGATCTTCAACAGCGGCACGGCTGGGTTCAGTCGTTTGTGGATAGACGGTGTGGTCGAGGCCTACGATTTCACGCCCGGCTCGTCGGTTATCGACGTCGGCGGCGGCACGGGAAGCCTGCTGCGCGCCGTGCTCGCGGCCAACCCCCAGCTCACCGGCACGCTCTACGACCAGGCGTCGGTGCTGCCCGAAAACGTGCTCGACATCCCCGAGATCGCCGGCCGGTGGCGGGTCGAGGCGGGCAACTTCTTCCAGTCGGTGCCGTCCGGACACGACTACTATCTGCTCAAGTCGATCCTGCACGACTGGTCCGACGAGGACTGCCTGCGGATCCTGGACTCGGTGCGCGCCGCCCAGCGGCCGGGCAGCAAGCTGCTCGTCATCGACCCGGTGATCCCGCCCGGCAACACGCCGCACCCGAGCAAGACCATCGACGCGATGATGATGGTCGTGCATGACGGCAAGGAGCGGACGCAGGCAGAATTCGAAGAGATCCTCACCAAGGCCGGCTTCGCCATCCAGCGGGTGGTCGCGACGAAATCGCTGCTGTCGGTCGTCGAGTGCGTGGTGGCCTGACGATGCGCGTCCTGATCGCCGTGTGGCCGCTGAGCGCGCACCTGTTCCCGTCCGTGCCGATCGCGTGGGCGCTGCAGGCCAGGGGGCACGATGTGCTGGTCGCCTCGCACCACTCGCTAGCGGCCGACATCACGGCCGCCGGCCTGCAGGCGGTCGCGCTCGGCGCGCCGGACACGACACCCGACCTGTCGAGCCTGATGTCGTACATGATGTCCGACGCCAAGCGGGAAGCCCTCGAGGCGGCGCTGGGCGCCGATCCGGCCAACGGGACGTGGCAGACGTTCACGACGTGGGCCACGGCCTCGTCGCAGATCTTCCTGCCGCGGGCTGGGGACCCCGAGCCGGCTTGGACGTCGGTCGAGGCGATGGTTTCGCTTGCCCGGCAATGGAAACCGGATCTGGTCCTGTGGGACCCCAACATGCCCGTCGCGGCGGTCGCCGCACGGCTGGTCGGCGCCGCGCAGGCGCGCTTCTTGTGGGGGCCGGATGTGCTCGGCTGGACCGAGGAGACGGTCGTCGCGGGGCGGGAGGCGGGACTCGCGGCCGCGGGCCTCGACGACCCGGTGGCCGAGCTGATCCGGCCCGCCGCCGAACGCTACGGCGTGCCGGTCGACCGGGAGCTGTTGCTCGGCCAGTTCACCATCGACCCGACGCCGTCCGGGATGCGGCTGCACCGTCCCGGCACCCGCACCATCGACGTGCGGAAAATCCCTTACGCGGGCGCGGCGGAGGTGCCGCCGTGGCTGCTCGCCGGGCCCAATCGGCCACGGGTCGCGGTGTCGCTCGGTACCACACAAAGAAAATTCAACAACGACTATGACATTGTCGGTACCTTGCTGGAAGTCGTTGCCGCGCTTGACATCGAGGCCGTCGGCACACTCGACGCCGTGCAGCTGGAGGGCGTGACGGTCCCGCCCAACATGCGCGTCGTCGAGTTCGTGCCGCTGACGACTCTGCTGCCGACGTGCACGGCCATCGTGCACCACGGCGGGATAGGCACCCTGTCGACCGCGATCGCGCACGGCGTGCCCCACCTTGTCGTGTCGCGCAAGCGGGCCGCGGCATACGCGTCCAATGCCGACTTCATCAACGCCTCCGGCGCCGGGCTCGCCTACGACGTCGAGACCGGGCCGGAGGAGCTCGCCAAGCACCTGCTGCGCGTGCTCACCGATCCGGTGTTCGCCGAGGGCGCCGACCGCCTGCGGCAGGAATGGCTGTCCATGCCCAGCCCGCACGAGCTGGTCGAGGTGCTCGAGGCCGAGGTCGCCAGCTAAACCCGAACACGATCGATCCGAGGAGCGCGATGACAACGACCACTATCGAACCGGCCGCCAGCGTGCGGCTGCTCGACCTGAGCGAGGCCTTCATCTACGCCCGCGCCCTGCACCTGGCGGCCCAGTTGCGCCTCGCCGACCACCTGGCCGAGGGACCGCGCCAGATCGACGATCTGGCCGACATCACACAGACCAAGCCGGAGCCGCTCTACAGCCTGCTGCGCGTGCTGGTCAGCCGGGGCGTCTTCGCCGAGCGGGCGGGGCGCGTCTTCGCCCTGACCGAGGCGGGCCAGCCGCTGCGCAGCGACCATCCGCTGTCGGTGCGGGTCACGATCGCGCAGGCCGGACGGCTCACGGCGAAGGCCTTCGGGCACGCCGAGTACGCCCTTCGCACGGGCACCGGATGTTTCGAAAAGGCCTTCGGCCAACAGGTTTGGGACTATCTGCGGGAGCGCCCGGAGGAAAACTCCGACTTCAACACGGCCATGCACGAGCACAGCCGGATCGAGCTCGCGGCCATCCTTGAGGCGTATGACTTCTCCGGCACCGGCACGATCGTCGACATCGGCGGGGGCGACGGTACGCTCCTGACCAACGTGTTGCGCGGCAACCCTTCGCGGACCGGTGTGCTGTTTGACCTGCCGCACGTCGTGGAGCAGAACCGCGTCGCCGAGGCCGGCCTGGCCGACCGGGTCACGGTTATCGGCGGCGACATCTTCGGCGAGCTGCCGGCCGGCGGCGACCTGTACATCATGAAGTCCGTGCTGCACGGCTGGACCGACGAACAGGTCGTGAGCATCTTCGCCGGCATCCGCTCGGTCATCAAGCCCGGCGGCAAGCTCCTGCTCATCGAGCGGGTCATCCCGGACAGCGACGAGGTGCACGCCAGCAAGGCGTTTGACTTCGCGATGCTCGTGATGGCGGGCGGGCAGGAGCGCACCGAGCGTGAATACACCGACCTGCTGGCCAAGGCCGGCTTCCAGGTCAACAAGGTCATTGGCACCCAATCGGTCCTGGGCATCATCGAGGCCATCTGAGCCCACACCGCGCCACCGACGGCGACAGTGGCCGGCATTGTCACGCTGACAGACGAAAGGTGACAGCGCCGGCCACCGTCGGCTATATAGAGTTTGCCCACACACTCAGTCTCGCCCCGCGGGTCGCGGGGTGCCGGTGACCGCCCGCGACAATGCGGAGCCGCCGCCGCTGCGTTCCCTGGCATATTCGGGGTTGATGGCGCTGGCCGTCGCCACGGCCGTGGTGTGGAGCTCGGATGTCACCTACGCACCGCTGAGATGGGGCCTCGTCGCGCTGGTCGGCACGCTCATCGGCGTATCCTGGCTCGGCCGGGTCTCCAGCCCGCTTGGGCCGGTCGGCGACAGCCGGACCGCCCGTGTGGTGCGGGGCGCCGGATCCGTGATGGTCGGTGTGGCCGCGCTCGGCAGCGCTCACGCCGGCCGATGCTCTCGCGCAGAGCCGGGTCGAGGTTCAGGATCCTTACGTCGCCATGATGCTGATCGGCGCGCTTGTCTCACTCGCTCTGGGCATCGCCGGCGTTGTCCAGCAGCGGCGCGCGCGATAACACGCGGATCTTGCTACGGATGCGGGGCCGTGCTCGACGGCGTGGGCCGGCTCAGGCGGCGTTGGCGGCGTTTTGGCCCAGCGCCACGGCGATAGTCTCGCCGGTGATGAAGCGGGCCTCGTCGGAGCACAGGAAGACCATCGTGTGGGAGATGTCCTCGGGCTCGCACCACGCCTCGGGGATGGTGTTGAACATGCGGAACGCCTCCGCCACCTCCTCCTTGGTCGGGTTGTCGAGGTGCGGCAGGAAAAGCTTGTACGCCACCGGATTGTGAATCATCGGGGTGTTGACCGCGCCTGTGCAGACCACGTTGGCGGTGATGCCATGCCTGCCGACCTCGGCGGCCACCGACTTGACCAGGCCGATGAGCCCCCACTTGGAGGCGGCGTAGTGGCCGATCTTCGCCATGCCCATCTTGCCGGCCATCGACGACGTGGCGAGGATCCGGCCGTAGCCCCGCCGGATCATGCCGGGCAGCACGGCGCGGATGGAGTTGAACGCGCCGGTCAGGTTGACGTCAATCATGTCCTGCCACGTCTGCTCGGACATCTCGGCGATGGTCGAGATGGAGAAGATGGCAGCGTTGGCAATCATGAAGTCGACGCTGCCCAGCTCCGCCTCCACCTGCTCCACAAAGCCGGTGAGCCCGGGCAGGTCACGCACGTCGACCCGGCCCGCCACGCACTTGCGGCCGAGGTTTTCGACCAGCTTCACGGTCTCGTCCAGTTCGTCGGTCACCGGCATGTCATACGGCACCGAGCCGACCTTCGCGGGGACGTCGACGACGGCCACGTCGGCGCCCTCCTGGGCGAACGTGACCGCGTGGGCCCGCCCCTGTGCCCGGGCCGCGCCCGTGACGAGCACGACCTTGCCGTCGAACCTGCCCATCGCTCTCTCCTCCACCTGGCGAAGCCTCGTGAGATCCTGACCCACTTTCGGCGCGCCGGATCGGCTACGGCTCGAGCGCTCATCGACCCACGGGCCGCAGCGTTTGCGGCATGACTGTGCAGACGGCCCGAGTGGCCACGCCGACTCCGCCCGCCGCCCCCCATCGGTTGGGCCTGGTGCTCGCCGTCTGTTGTCTCGGCCAGTTCATGAACGTGCTCGATGCCTCGGTGGTGAACGTCGCCCTCCCCACGATCGCGCTGGAGCTCGGGTTTGAACGGCACAACCTGCAGTGGGTCACCAGCGCCTACACGATCGCGCTGTGTGGCTTCCTGCTGCTGGGCGGGCGCCTGGCCGACGTGTATGGGCAGCGGCGCATCTTCCTGCTGGGCGCGGCCCTGTTCACGTTGGCCAGCAGCGTGGGCGGGCTCGCCTCCAACGCGGTGACTCTTGTTGGCGCACGGGCGTTTCAGGGCATCGGCGCGGCCATCATGACGCCCGCGACGCTGACCGTCCTGGGCACGACGTTCACCGAGCCGGTCGCCCGCGCCAAGGCGTTTGGCATGTGGAGCGTCGTGTCGGGCGCGGGCGGCGCGGCAGGCGTGATCCTGGGCGGCATCATCACGCAGTGGACGTCGTGGCGGTGGACGCTGCTGATCAACGTGCCGTTGGGGCTGGCCCTGATCGCCGGCGCATACGCCTTCGTGCCGGAGCGGGCGGGGCGCACGGGCACGGGCAAGCTGGACTTGCCCGGCGCGGTCATGGTCACGCTCGGACTGCTCGGCTGCGTCTTCGGGATCGCGGAATCGCGCACCTACGGTTGGGGATCAGCGCCGGTCGTGACCGCGCTTGTGGGAGGCGCGGGGCTTTTGGCCGCGTTCATTGTGCATCAGGGCAAAATAGCCAGGCATCCCCTCGTACCATTGGAATTCTTCAAAAATCGATCGGTCAGCGCGGCCAATCTCGTTTCCTTCTTCAGCATCGCGGCGCTGTTCAGCACCTTCTACTTTTTCACGCTGATCCTGCAGCAGGTGCTGGGCTACAGTCCGCTGCAGACTGGCCTGAGCTATCTGCCGATGACGATCGGTGTGGCCGTGGGCGGGTTCGGGGTGTCACGCCTGGTGCCGCGCTACGGGCCGCGGCCGATCCTGTTCACCGGGCTGTCGCTGGCCTGCGCCGGGCTGCTCCTGCTGTCCACTGTGGACACGACCTCGACGTTCACCACCGGGCTGCTCGTTCCGGCGCTGCTGCTCGGCTTCGGCATGGGCGCGGTGTTCAACGCCACCACCAACGCGGCGACGAGCGGGCTGCGGCCCGATCAGGCCGGGCTCGGCTCCGGCCTGCTGAACACGACCCGCCAGCTCGGCAGCGCGATCGGCCTGGTCGTACTGGCCACGATGGCGTCGGCATCCACCGATGCGCTGGTCGGCTACAGCCGTGCGCTCGTGGGGGCGGCCGTGCTCACGGCGCTGGCGCTGCTGGCCACGTTCGCGATCCCCAGGGTCAGATGATGGACCCCACAGGCATGTGGGTCGCTTCCGTAAGACGCCCGCGCGGCACCACCAAGAGCACGTTTGTGTTCGCGCGCAACGGGATCGTGCTCCTGACAAAAGGCGGCGTCGGCGGCGGCACGTGGTCTGAAACCGAGCCGGGGCGGTTCGCGTTCCGCATCGCCGAGCCGCGCCTGGACGAGCAGGGCGGCTACGAGGGCTGGGTCGACATCGTGCAGGACGCGTTCCTCGAGGGCGACGCCTTCACCAGCTGGGGAGTGTCCACTGTGTACGATGCGAGCGGCGCCGAGGCCTATCGCGCGGACGTCTGCATCAGCGCCGTGCGCTCCCACCAATCGGTGTGATCCCTATACCAGGCGACGGTTTCGGCGAGGCCGCGCTCAAACGGCACGGCCGGCTCGTAGCCGAGCTCGTCCCGGATTTTGCTCTCGTCAAGCGAGTAGCGCAGGTCGTGCCCCTTGCGGTCGGGCACCTGCCGCACCAGACTCGGGCTCGCCCCGCACAGCTCCAGCAGCGCCTCGGTGATCTGCCGGTTGGTGCGCTCATTGCCGCCGCCGATGTTGTAGACCTCGCCGGGCCGGCCCTTGGCGAGCACGAGCTGGATCGCCCGGCAGTGATCCGACACGTGCAGCCACTCGCGGACGTTGTCGCCCTTGCCATACAGCGGCACCGGCAGCCCGCGCAGCAGGTTGGTGATAAACAGCGGGATCAGTTTCTCGATGTGCTGATATGGCCCATAATTGTTGGAGCAGCGGGTGGTCGAGACCTCGAGGCCGTGGGTGCGCCAGTAGGCGCGGGCGATCAGGTCGCTGGCGGCCTTGGACGCGGCATAGGGGGAGTTGGGTGCGAGCGGCCATTCCTCGGTCCACGAGCCCTCATCGATAGACCCATAAACTTCATCTGTTGATATGTGTACGACGCGAGTCACCCCACTGCGCAGGCATGCCTCCATGACATTTTGCGTCCCGCACACGTTGGTGCGCACAAACTCGTCCGCGGCCGACAGCGAACGGTCCACATGCGACTCGGCCGCGAAGTGGATGACCGCGTCATGCCCCGGCAACAGCTTCAACAGCAGCGGCAGGTCGCACACGTCGCCGCGGACAAACGTCATGCGCTCGTGCCGGCGCGGCAGGTTGGCCGGATTGCCCGCGTAGGTAAGCTTGTCCAGCACGGTCACGTGCGTGTCGCAGTCCTCGAGCGTCATTCTAACGTATTGCGAGCCAATAAATCCCGCCCCGCCCGTCACCAAAAGCCTCACGCCGCCGACGATCCCGCCCGATGCTTGAGTCAAGTCGGAGACGGCCTCGAGGGTTGGTCCCCAGTGTCGTCGGAATGAAAGTTCTCGCGATCCCGTTGCCGCCCACCGCGCACATCGGCTCGATGGTGCCGATGTGCTGGGCGCTGCGCACCGCCGGGCATCAGGTGCTGGTCATGGCGTCCGAGGAGACCTCCGCCGCCGTGCGGGCCGCCGGGCTCAACGTGGCGGAGATGAGCGAGCCCGACCGGCCGATCGAGCGCCTGCGACTCGGCATGGCGGGGCACATGTTCCCCAGCATCGCCTACTACGAGCGGGACAGCGACGCGGGCAGGGCCGTGTGGCAGCGGGTCGCGCAGACCTGGTTCGAGCACGCCCAAATTCACGTGGACGGCTATCTCCGGCTGGCCAAACGCTGGCGGCCCGACCTCATCGTCACCGACCCGCTGTCGCTGGCCGGGCGCGTCCTGGGCGCGCTGCTGGGCATCCCGGTGGCCCTGCACAGGTGGGGCGTGGATCCCACGGCCGGGCCGTTCGAGGACGAGGCGCGCCGGCTCGCGGGCGTCAACATCGACCCGGCGCTGATCGTGGACGCGTGCCCGGCCAGCCTGCAGGTGCCCGGTGCCGCGCCGGCCCGGTCGGTCAGGTTCGTCCCCTACAACGGCATCGGCACGCTGCCCGAGTGGGTGTGGGCGCCCGGCCGGCGGCACCGGCGCGTCTGCGTCTGCCTGGGTGGCACGATCCTGTCGCTGGCCGGGCCGGGTGTGCTACACCGCGCGGTGTCGGCATTGGACAGCCTCCCCGGCGTCGAGGTCATCGTGGCACTGTCCGCATCGGACAGACGCATCGCCGGGCCGCTGCCCGAGTGGGTCCGGATCGTGGAGTCGCTGCCGCTGCACCTGTTCCTCGAGACGTGCGACGTGCTCGTGCACCACGGCGGATCGACCACCGGCCTGACCGGCGGCTGGTTTGGGCTGCCGCAGCTGGTGCTGCCGCAGTTCTTCGATCAGTTCGACTACGGGCATCGGCTGGCGGAGGCCGGAGCGGGGATCATGCTCGGCGAGCGCGCGCAGCAGTCCGATGTGCACGTGCTGCGCCAGGCGGTGGCCGAGCTGCTCGACGAGTCGCACTTCGCCAAGGGCGCTTCCCTGCTGCGGGCGCAGATGTGGGAGGCGCCGACATACGCCACGGTTATGGCCGCTCTCGAGCAGGACCTGCGATGGTCGGGCCAATAGTCGAAAGAGGTGCCGTTGTGTCCCAAGCAGTTCAGAGGGTGAGCGCCGAGCTCTATGTGGAGGTGCAGCAGTTCTACGCCCGGCAGATGCCGCTGTTGGAAGCCCGGAAGCTGGACGAGTTCATGGAGACGTTCACCGACGACTGCGTGCTCGAGCATCTGCCGTTCGGATGGCGGTTTGACGGGAAGGCCCACCTGCTCGCGGAGATGAAGCAGCGCCGTGGCGATGCCGAAAAGCCGCTGGCCGAGGAGACGTCGGCACGCCGCGCCCGCGAGGAAGGCATCGCCTACTACGACGGGATCGTCTACCGCTACTGGTTCGACCGCATGCTCATCGATCCGGTCGACGACGACACGCTGAAGGTCAGATACCAGGCGATCGTGAGCCTGACCGCGCCCGACGGGAAGGTGAGCTTCGAGCCCACGACGGTCGTCGACGACGTGCTGGTCCGGCACGACGGTCAGCTGTACACGAAATCCCGTGTGGTGACGCACGATTCGGCGAACTGGGCCGACAAGATACACAACCCCCGCTAGAAGTGGGCGTCCACTGGGGACGCCCACTTTATTGTCAGCTCACCAGTCTCACTGCCACATTCCCGCGATATTCGCCCGCGAGAAGCGAGATCAGCGAGCCGGGCACGTCCTCGAGCTTGCCCTCGACGAGGGTGTGCGGGAACACGAATTTGCCCTCGCCGACCCACTGGCCGAAATGCTGATACCACGCGCCGATCTGCTCGGGCGTGTGATAGCAGGCAAACGGGCGCAGCTCGAGGTGACGGGTGATGGCGGTCATCAGGTCCAGGCGCGGGCAGCCGCCGTCGCCGCCGCCCACCTGACCGGACAGCGCCCCGCACAGGGCAAACCTGGCGTGCGACGCGGCGACCTGGATCGCGGCCTCGAACTGTTCCCCGCCGACGTTGTCGAAAAACACGGTGATCCCGTCGGGCGCGAGCCGGCGCAGGTGATCGACGACCGGACCGTCGTGATAGTCGAACGCGGCGTCATAGCCGAGCTCCTCCACGATGTATTTCGCCTTCTCCGCACTGCCCACGCTGCCGATCACCTTCGCCGCGCCGCGGCACCGCGCGATCTGGCCGGCCAGCGACCCGACGCCGCCCGCCGCACCGGACACGAACACCACATCGCCCTCGGTCACCCGGGCGATGTCCGCCATGCCGTAGTAGGCCGTGGGCCCCTGGCTCAGGTAGTACTGCGGGGTCGGGAAGAGGCCGCGGTCCAGCTTGTAGAACTCATATGCCGGGCCGGCCCAGTATCCGCTCCAGCCGCGCATGGTCTGCACCAGGTCGCCCACCGCCAGGTCGGGGCTGCCGGAGCGCACGACCGTGCCGATCCCGCCCGCGCCGGCCGGCCCGCCCACCTGCCACGGTGGCACACCCGGTATCTGGCTGTCGGCCCGCATCAGATCTTTGAACGCGGCGAACAGCCCGAAGTATTCGGCGCGCACCAGCACCTCGCCCTCGCCGGTGCCGGGCGTCGCGACATCCACGACCTCGAAATGATCCACATTTAGGTCGCCGGTCACCGGCTTGGTGACGCGCACCTCCCGATAACCGTCCGGAATAATTTGGGTAGCCATGGCACGCACCGTGCTCCGCGGGGCTCGACCCAGACTCGATTCCACTCGGAGCGGGCCCGTGGCGGCTACCGGCCCAGTCGCCGCTCGAAGCCGTCGAGCATCGCCTGCAGGGTGAGCTCGTAGTGCGCGTCGGGGTCGTATCCGCCCGCGATCGCCTTGGCCAGATGGGGATACTGCGCGAGCAGCGCGGCGCCCTCTTCCGGGCCGGTGGCCGGGCCGCCCACCGGCTGTCCGATTTGGACCAGCAGCTGCCCGAGCGTGTAGGAGCGCAGTGAACTGATCATGATGAGCCGGTCGTGCTCGGTGAAGCCGGAGTCGCGCAGCAGCCCGATCGTGCGGTCGCCGAAGGCCATCAGCTCCGGCGCGTAGCTGGGCCGGGTCGCCATCACCATCAGCACGTTGGGGTGCCGCAGCAGCACGGCACGGAACAGGCGCATGAGCTCGGCGACCCGGTCGCGCCAGTTGTCGTGCCGCTCCAGGGTGTCGAGGCCCGCGGCGACCTCCGCGAACACGGCCTCGACTACCCCGTCGAACAGGGCGGACTTGTTGGGCAGATGGTGGTAGAACGCCATCGGGTTGACACCCAGCTCGGCGCCGAGCTTGCGCATGGACAGGCCGTCGATGCCGTCCCGGTCGAGCAGGGCCAGGGCCGTGCGCACGATGTATTCGCGGGTGAGCGCCCGGCGGACGGGCCGGCCCTCGGCGTCGGTGCCGAGCGGATCGCGGCTGTTGGGGCGCCGTGTCATGCGATCGAGGTTAACGTGCCCCCATGCCGGGGGTGGCGTGCAACGTGGCGCGCAACGCTTCGGTCCACGACCCGGGCAGGTCGAAGTAGGACATGTGGTGGCCTGGGAAGACGGCCAGTGGCACGTCGAGGCGTTCGGCGAGGACCTGGGCGGGCCCTGCGTAGTAGAGGTTGTCGGCCCTGCTGTAAGCGCCGACGGCCGGGACGACCCGCACGTTGCCGGCCTTGAGCGCGGCGACGTCGGGCAGGTAGCGCACGAACTTCTGCATCTCGCGCTCGGTGAAGAAGTCGTAGCTTTCCCCGGTGCGCGCGTTGAAGTCGGCCGGGATGGCCCCGTAGACGCTGAACGGGATGGCGACGGGCAGGGTGAACAGCAGCATGCCCGCACCCGGGCCGAGCAGGCGCGTGGTGGCGTCGACGGCTTCGAAGAACGCCATCGTCTTGCGGTCCGGCTCGAGTTCGAACACCGGCGGTTCGTGCGCGATGACGACGCTGACGGCCTGCGGGAAGCGGGCGGCGAGCTCGAGGGCGATGATCGCGCCGCCGCTGTTGCCGAAGACCGCGGCCCGCTCGTGCCCGGCCGCCCGGAGCACGGCGAGTCCGTCGCGGGCCTGCTGGGCGACGTCGAAATCGGTCACGTTGCGGGTGCTGCGCGAGTGGCCCCGCCGATCGTAGGTGATGACCTGGAACTCGTCGGCGAGCAGCGCCGCCGGGAGGGTGTAGAAGCCCGCGTCGCCGGCCGCTCCGCCGATCATCAGCAAGGGCGGGCCTGAACCGCGTACCTCAAAATAGAGATCGTCGCCCTCGGTCGTCACCTTGCCTGTCCGGACCGGAAGGCGCTCGGCCTTGTCGCGGGCGTCGGCCAGATCCTGCGGGCTGTATCCGTCGACGGTGCTGGTGAAGGTGGCGGCCACGCCGAGCGCGACAAACAAAACCAGCGTGAGCACAAGTCGGCCGAGGCGCCGCAGCAGCATCATGCCCGCGAGCACGGCCGCGGCCGGGAGGAGCGCGGCCGCCAGGACCGCGAGGGTGATTCGCTCGTGCGGCACGAAGGCGAAGTAGATGTTGAGCACGGCGCACACGGCGGCGGCCTGTGCCGGCGCGCGGACCTGCCGGGGCAGCGTCCAGTAGCAGACCGCGGCGGCGGGCAGGACGGTCAAGGCGAGGTGCAGCCACCGCTCGGTGGCGGTGGTGAACCAGCCGAGATCGCCGAGCACCGTGATCACGAACACGGCGTCCACGGCGAGCGCGGCCACGATGGGCCATCGCGTGGGCCGTACGGCGACGATCAGCCACAGGACGGGCATGAGCAGCAGGGCCGGGACATCTAGTCCAAACATACGCTGTATAGTAGCGCTACACCGTATAGTTCGTCCGCTACCCGACAGCATCGCGCGGCGGAGTGTCCATACTGGAGTCCGTGGGCCTGTATGCGCGCGTCGACAAGCAGGGCGAGAAGGCCGCCGACCAGGCGGCCCACGCCACAGTGCGCGGCCGGGCCGAGGTCGCGCCGACCTGGGCCGCACCGCAACCCGCGCCCGTCCTGCCGTCCGTCGCCGACCGCATCGAGACCCTCGGCCCGGGCCGGCCGATGACCCGCGACGACCAGACAGACCACGAGCGCCGCTTCGATTTTGATTTTTCGGGGGTACGGGTCCACGCCGACGAGCGGGCCGGCGACCTCGCGGCGCTGGTGGGGGCGCGGGCGTTCACCCTGGGTTCGGATGTCGTGTTTGGACGCGGCGAATACGAGCCGCACACCCGCGACGGATCCCTGCTTCTGGCGCACGAGCTGGCGCACGTGGTGCAGCAGAGCCACGCCGGCGGCCCGGTGCTGCAGATGGCGGTCATCGACGACTTCGCCAAGACCGACCCGTCGCGCGTGACCGACGCCCAGCTGGAAACGACGGACGAGTTCAAGTACTACATGGCCAAAAACCCGGCACCGCCGGCGAAGCCGGTCGTGAGCGCCGACGAGGCACGGTTCGCGTTACGCCTGCTGCTGCGGCACATCCGGGACAACGTCGGCATGTACATCCAGCCGTATCACTTGGACGGCTGGCTGCAGACGGCGCGCAACCAGTCGAAGTTCGCCGCCACGGCCGAGGCCACCGTGGGCCAGCAGGAGTGGGTCGGGCTAAGTGGCGTGGACGTGCGCGGGCCCAAGACGTCGCCCAGTGACTTCATGAAGTGGATGCTCGGCGGCGGCACAGTGCCGGCAGTGGCCACGGCCAAGGGCAACTGCTGGGAGATGGTGATGTTTTCCGCCTTCCGCGCCGGTGTCACCACCGAGGCGCGGTTGCGCGACATCTACACCAAGGGCCAGGCCGAGGACAAGAAGCGCAGCGGGCTCGCCTTCCCCGAGACCGTCGAGGCGGAGTTGCGCTCCGGCAAGGAAAACGTCTTCGACCCGAAGGATCCCGCGACGCCTCGGCCGCTACGGGGCGATATTGTCATCTTCGGGACGGCGGCCGGCCACGTGGCCATGGCGACCGGCAAAATCGTCGGTGGCGAGGTGGAGATCATCAGCCATTGGGCGCCGCCGCACAGCAACCCCAAGGTGGAGAAGACGACCGTCGAGGAGCTCCAGCGCAAGGGCGCCGGGGGCACGATCAAGTTCTGGAGCCCTAGTTGGTGACACCGCGACAGCTGGCGACAATCCCGGGCTTCCCCGTGCGGATGGCACAGTCGGTGGCGGGCGGTGGCTGGGGCGCGCCGGAGACACCGGCCCCGGTCGAGGTGCGCGTGTCCGTGTCGGGCGGGCTGTGGGTGAGCAACGGGCTCGCGCTGTGGGGTGTGGACGCCCAGATCGCGCTGCCGGACGGCCTCGGCCCATTGCTCGACTTCGCCATCGGGTTCGGGCACGGGCTGCTCTACGACTTCGGTCTGCTGTGGTCGACCGGGTGGGAGCGCGAGGGCGACTACGGGCGGATCCTCACCGACGGCCAACGGCTCTATGTGTCCGAGCGGCACGGCCCGGCCGTGTTCGAGCTCGACCCCGCCGGCGGCGACCTGCTGCGCACGCTGCTGCGCAGCCCCGACGCCGGCCCGCCGTTCCTTGCCGGTGACCGGATCTGCGCGGTGTACACCGACTTCGACGCCGGGGTGCGCGGCATCGAGACCATGACGCCCGACGGCGCGATCTCGCGTGTGCCGCTTGCCGATTTCGGCGCGCTGATCCCCACGATCGGCTTCGACCAAACGCTGCGGGGCTATGCGGTCAACGACGGCGTCGTCACCCGGTTCACCCGTTCCGGCGACGTCGAGCGGTGGGGGCGTGTGCCGGCCGAGCTCGCTCCGGCGCAGTTGCACGTGGACGCGGGCGGCCGCGTCCTTTACGCCACCACCGATCCCGACGGGGTGACGGTGTTCGTGCTGTCGGATCGCCTCGATTGACGTCCATCCGGCCGCGCTTGTGGCGCCCGCTGTCGGCGGCATCCCGCCCTTCGTCACCGGCTTCCCGCTCGACCCGACACCGGCCGCGTATCTGTTGGTGCGCAACGGGATCGTGCATCACCATCCCAACATCCGGTTTGTGCTCAGCCACGGCGGCGGCTTCATGTCCTATGCGTCGCATCGCCTGGCCTCACCATCGCCAACGACACCCGGGGCGCACAACCCGGTGCCGGCTAAAGCAGGTCGAATCGATGCGCCGCGGCCGCGGCGGCGCTCCGGTTGGGCACGGCCATCTTGGCGAGAATGTTCGACACGTGCGTGTTGACCGTCTTCTCGGCGATGAACAGGCGGCCGGCGATCTGCCGGTTAGTGTGGCCCGCCGCCAGCAGCCGCAGCACGTCGACCTCGCGCGAGGTGAGCCCGAACGGCGCCTCGTCCCGCTCACCGTCGGGATTGGACGATGACGGGAACGGCTTGAGCCGCGCCCGCTTGGCCAGCGCCTCGATCTCGCGGCGCAGCGGTGCGGCGCCGAGCCGTGCCGCCGTCGCATGTGCCTCGGCGGCCGCGCGTGCCGCCTGCTGCCGCTTGCCGCCCTGGTGGATCAGCGCCTCCGCCTGCCGCCATCGCGAATATGCCGTCGCATACGGCGCTTCGAGCCCGCTCCACAATCCGGCCGCCCGATCCCACGCGTCCGCGTCGGCATCATGGAGCCGGGTCAGCTCCGCCTGGGCGAGGCTCAGGTGCGCCTCGGCAAAACTGGTGTGGTGCAGGGCTCGCGGCAGCTCATCGATTCTGTCCCGCAGTCGTGCCAATGCTTCCGGGTCGCTCTCACGGTGGAAGACGGCCAGATCGGCGTAGGCACGCGCACCGCAGGCCAGCAGCCTGGCCACGAGCGGGCCGTGGCTGGTGTGCTCGCCGAGCAGCGCGAAGCAGCGCTCGACGCTGTCCCACGCGGCCCGCGGATCGCCGCGCCACAGGTGCCACTCGGCCGTGCAGGCCAGGATGTGCCCGGCGAGCTCGAGGTTGGCGCCCGCCAACGCGTCACGGCACTCCCGCAGGGCGAGCTCCGCCGCGTCAGACCGGCCCGCGGCCGTGTGGAAGGCGGCGGCGGTCACCCACAAATAGGGGTGCACGAAGTTGTCGCCGATCTCGGCCAGCCGGTCGGCCAGCTCGTCCCAGCGCCCCAACAGAAACAGGAACTCGTGCGCGTTGGCCGCGAGCAGATAGTAGTGTCCTCTTTGGAAGCTATAGGGCCGCAACACTTCCAGCCCGTGCAGCGCGACCCCGGCGGCCTCGGCGAGCCGCCCCGCGTTGCACAGCGCGTCGGACAGGTTGATATAGGCGCCCACCAGGAGCCCAGGGTCACCGGACGCCGTGGCCACCTCGATCGATTCCCGCAGGTGGGCGATGCCGTCCTCGGGCCGGCCCAGCAGCACCAGCGCGTTGCCCAGCGTCGCCAGGCCGCGCACCGCGCCCTGCGGCGAAGTCACCGCGCGGGAGATGTCGACGGCCTCGCGCGCCAGGACGGCGGCCTCCTCATGCCGGCCCGACACCATGACCGCCGCGGCGAAGCTGGACAGGATGCCCGCCCGCTCCCGGGAGGGCTCCGCGGGCACCAGCCTGACGGCGGTTTCATACGCCTCCAGCGTGGCGGCGATCGGCTTGCCGCCGGCGATCATGGACTTGCCGCGCAACGCGTAGAGCAGGCCGGCGCGCATCGGTTCGAGTTGTTCGTCGATGTGACCGAGTGCCTGGCGCACCAGCGCCAGCGCGGTTTCGAGGTCGTAGAGGAAGAACGCCGTCTCGGCCGCGTGCTGGCACAGCCCGATCAGGTCGAGCGACGCGAGCGGCCGGCCGTCGGGTGCGTCGTGCCACAGGTCCAGCGCCCTGCGGAAGTGACCATGGGCCTCCGCGAGCGCGAAGACCCCCTCCGCGGCCAGACCGGCCTCGATCGTGGCGACCAGCGCCCGGTTGGCCTCGCCCGCCGCGAACCAGTGATGCGCCGTCTCCGCCAGTAACACAGGACGGTTGCCGGCCGCGGTGCTGCCGGCCAGGCGGCGGTCAAGCGCCTCGGCCAGCGCGCGATGCCACCTGATGCGCTCGCCCGGCAGCATGTCGGCGGTGACCGCCTCGGCCACCAGCGTGTGCCGGAAGCGGAACCGGTCGGCGTCGGTCACCAGGATGTGACTGTCCACTGCGGACAGCAGCGCCGCGACCAGCTCGCCGTCGGGCAGGCCCAGGACCTCCGCCAGCAGCGTATGCGGCGCGGAGTGCCCGGCGATCGCCACAGCACGGACCGTGAGCGTCGCGGCGGGCGGCAACTGGCGCACCCGCAGCAGCAGCACGTCCCGCAGGTCCTCCGGCAGGTCCTGACCGTGCAGCGCGTCCGCGGCGAGCAGCTCCTCCACGAAGAACGGGTTGCCGCCCGAGCGCCGCAACAGCTCGCCCACGCGGTCGGGGCCGGGCGGGTCGTCGCCGGTGATCGCCTCGATCTGGGCGAGCGTCCCGGCATGGTCCAGGCGCCCGATCGCGATCCGGCCCACGCCCGCTCTGTACCACTGCGCCAGCAGCGAACGCGTCTCGTGCGCGGGCGGCAGCTCGTCGTCGCGGTAGGTGCAGACCAGCAGCAGCGGCCCCTTGACACCGTTGAACAGCAGGCTCAGCAGACCGCGCGTGGACGGGTCGGCCCAGTGCACGTCCTCGATGACCACCACGGTCGGCCGGTCGACGAGGCGGTTCAGCAGCCAGACCAGGTCCAGCCACTGGCGTGCCTGTGTGCCGTCCACAGTGGACACGTCGGGGCCCGCGGCGGTGGCGTCGCCCATCTCCGGCAGCAGACGCGCAAGCCTCGGCGCCGTCGCGCCCGCCAGCTCCCGCACGCGTTCGTGGCCCAGACCGGCGATCGCCGCGCGGAACACGTCCACAATGGGCGCGTAGGGCGGCGCGCCCTCACTGAGCGGCAGACAGCGGCCCAGCCACACCCGGACCCCGGCCGGGCCCGCCACCGCGTCGGCAAACTGCTTGACCAGCCTGGACTTGCCCACGCCCGCCTCGCCGGCGATGAAGACCACCGACGCGTCGCCGTCGATGGCGCGCGCCAGCGCCGACTCCAGCTCGGCGAGCTCGAGCCCGCGGCCGACCAGTACGGGACTGGAAACCCTGCGCCCCACGTACGAAATTATGGTGGTCGTTGTTTTCGACGCTGCCGCCGGGACCTGCCGAACGGCATGACCGCCGGCGGGATCGCGCCGCCGGCGGGTCGGCCGCGGCAGTTCGATCGTCGAGGCGATGGCCTTCCACTTGGAGGGCCACGAGATCGGGCTGCACTCGTTCAACCACACCGAGGTCGTGGACCTGCCGGCTCGGCGCCGGCTCCCGCGGCTGGAACTGAGCCGGGACGCCGTTGCCAGAGCCACCGGCCTGGACGTCAGGACCTACCGCCCGCCTTATTCATCCACCCCGGCCAGCCTCGACGGGCAGTCCCTGGCGGCAGTCAAGGAGGCGGCCGGTCGGGGCTGCCGCGTGGTGCTTGCCGACCTCGACTCGCGTGACCATCCACAGCCGGGCAACCTGACCTGTCCACAGCGACCAGCGAGCCCTCGGGTCACCCGGGGCGTTATCGGACGGGAACGACGACGGGGCCGAAATCTGCTGATATGACGCGCACGTTGGCTCGATAGTGCAGGCGCAGCAAGTCTTCCGTGAGCACCTCGGCCGGTCGGCCGGAGGCTGCGACCGCGCCGTCGGACATGAGGACGAGGCGGTCGGCGTATTCGCCCGCCAGCGACAAGTCATGCATCGTGGCCAGCACCGTGAGGCCATGCGAGCGGCGCAGGGCATCAACCAATTCGAGCACCTCCTGCTGGTGCCCGATGTCCAATGCGGACGTCGGCTCGTCGAGCAACAATAGCGGCGCCGACTGGGCGAGGGCGCGGGCGAGGAATACGCGCTGCCGCTCCCCACCCGACAGCGTGTCCAGTCTGCGGCCGGCGAAGGCGAGCAGGTCAAGCGCCCGCAACCGCTCCTCCACAATGGACAAGTCTTGCCCCGACTCACGGCCCAGCAACGGGACGTATGGCGTGCGTCCTAACAGGACATAGTCGAAGACCAGGATCCCGGGCGGCACCACGGGTTGTTGCGCCACGACGGCCACCATCCGGGCTCGTTGGCGCCGTGTGTGCGCGCTGGTCTGCGTACCAGATAAAAGAAGAGAACCGGAATAGGAGACGGAGCCGCCGACGGCGTGCAAGAAGGTCGACTTCCCGGCGCCATTGGGTCCGATGATGGTGACCCATTCGCCCATCGCCACGGTCAGATCGACGCCGTGCAAAATTTCCGTGCCGTCAAGCGAAACCCGCACCCCCGCAGCCGAAAGCATCACAGCGACACCGCCTTGCTGGTGCGCATCACGAGAATGAAGAACGGCGCGCCGAAAAACGCCGTGACGACACCGATCGGCAGCTCGCCCGGGGCGATGACGGTGCGAGCCGCGAGGTCGGCCAGCGCCAGAAACGCCGCGCCGAAAAGCATCGAAAGCGGCAGGATGATGCGGTACGAGCCGCCGGCCAGCAGCCGCACGATGTGCGGCACGATGATGCCGGCAAACCCGATGAGCCCCGAAACGGCAACGGCCGCAGCCGTTCCGAGTGACGCCGCGACCAGCAGGATGAGCCGTGAGCGCTGCGGGTGCAGGCCGAGCGAGGCTGCTTCCGCGTCGCCCACGCTCAGCACGTCGAGCTCGCGTCGCAGCGCCAGCACGACGATCGACGCGACCGCGACATAGGGCAGCAGCTGCCACACGTCCGTGTATCCGTCCGTGGCCAGGCGCCCGAGCAGCCACGAGTACACCTCGACGATCGTGTCGGCGTTGCGTTGCAGCACATAGGTTTGGATGGCCGCGAGGAAGCTGGAGATGGCCACGCCCGCGAGGATCAGGTTGCGTGCCGCGCCCAGCGCGTAGGTGGCCGCCGCGGCGAGCAGCGCGCCGGCAAACGCCAACGCGGGCAGGGCCGACTGGTCGAGCCGTAGTGCGATGGCCGATGTCGCGCCGAGCCCGGCCCCGGCGGCGATGCCCAACAGGTATGGGTCGGCGAGCGGATTGCGGAACACGCCTTGGAAGCACCCGCCGGCCAGGGCCAGCATGGATCCGACCAGCAGCCCGAGCAGCACACGGGGCAGCCGGATCTGCAGGACGATCGCGGTTTCGCGCTCGCTCAGGCCCGAGTCGAGGCCCAGCAGCTCGCGAACGACCGCGGCCGGCGGCAACGGCACGGGCCCGAGCGAGACGCCCAGGATGAGGGCGACGAGGACCGCCGCCACCCCTGCCGCGAACCACCGGCCGCTGAGCCGCGCGGGCCTCACGCCGGTCTCACGCTGGTCTCATGCTGGTCTCATGCTGTGGGGACTTTGCCCACCGCGTCGACGATCGACCGCATCAGGTCGACGACGCGCGGCCCCCAGCGGGAGGCGATGTCGCTGTCGAGCGCGTAGATCTGCCCCTTGGCGGCGGCCGTGACCGACTGCAGCCCGGGGCGGGCCTTGACCTTTTCCGGGGTTTCGCCCATGACCGTGTCCGCCAGGAAGATCATGTCTGGGTTGGCGGCGATCAGAGCCTCGGCGTTGAGCTGCGGGTAGCCGCTGCCGGACGGGTCGGCCGCGTCGGCGATGTTGGTCAGCCCGGCCATCGTGAACAGCGAGCCGATGAAGGTCTTGGATGTCGCCGTGTATCCCGAAGGATCAACTTCATAGAAGTATGTCAGCGGCTTGGTGCGCTTTGGCACGTCCTTGACGAGCTTGGCCAGGTCGTCCTTGATCCGCTGGTTGAGCGCGACGGCCTCGCTCGCGTGCCCGGTGGCCTGCCCCAGCTCGCTGATCTGCTGGTAGGTGTCGTCGATCGTCTTGGCCGTGGGCGTCAGCAGCGTCCGGATCTTGAGGGTGGCCAGCTGGCCGACGATCCCCTTGGTGTCGCCCGCCAGCACGACCAGATCCGGGTTTTTGGCGGCGATCGCCTCCGCATTTGGCGTATAACCGGACAGATCGGTCTTTGGCACGCCCACCGGATAGTTGGAATATTCATCGACCGCGACGACCTGCTTGCCCGCGCCGATCGCGAAGAGCATCTCGGTCGCTGTGGGGGAAAGAGAGACGATCTTTTGTGGGTACGAGGTGGAGCTTGACGATGTCGCCGTGGGCTCATTGCTCGTGGAGCATGCGGCCAGCGCTGCCACCAAAGCGAGCGAAGCCAGAAGCCGCCTCATGTGTCCTCCTGAACGCCCTTCCATCGAGGGCAGGTGTGTGATCGGAGTGACCGCGGGCAGGCGACCTGGCTCGGCCCCCTTTAATGCGGGGGGCATCACAGTTGCGGGACAGCGCCGGATTCGCACCGGCTTCGCTGCTCGCGCGGTCAGGCACACACGCTACTGGACGGGTCTGTCATCGTCGCCCGCGAGTGCCGAACGCAACTTGTCCTTTTCCTCGCGCCGCTTGACCATGGTCTGCTCGACCCGGTTGGCCACCTCGTCGCGCATGCCACGCAGCAGGAACCAGCTCAGGACCGCGCTCACCAAAACGGCGATCATCAGCTTGAGCAGCAGGCTCAGCGCCGTCACGGGCAGCAGCGCCAGCAGCACCACGGCAAACAGGCCGAGGCGCGCGAGCGTGTATTTCAGGTAGGGACTCACACAGGCAACTCTACAGACCCTCACAGACCGCGAACTGCGTCTATAGCCCGGTCGACGTCGGCCTCGAGCGTGGCGATGCTGGCACCAAAGCGCAGATATGACGGGTTGTAGGGCGAGGCGCTCGCGATCACACCCTTTTCGCGCAGCCGCGCGACCAGTTCGGGCGGGCCGGAGTCGCCGACCTGGCAGCACACGATCCCGGCGGACAGCTCTTTGCCCCGCGGGGTGACCAAGCGCACGCCCCTGATCCCGGCCAGGCCCTCCTTCAACCGGCCGTTGAGCTCATGGGTGCGTGCGGCGATCCGGTCCCGGCCGATGCGCTTGTGGAAGTCGAACGCCTCGTTCAACGCCCACTGGTGCTCGAACGCGTGGTAGCCGCCCGGCGTCGACTGGGGCCGCCGCTCCGGCTGGAAGGTCGGGATGCTGGGCTGGAACCGAGCCCACGCCGCGGGCTTACCCCAGATCAGGCCGGTGCCGCGCGGGCCGAACAGCCACTTGTGGCACCCGGAGATCAGGAAGTCGCAGCCGAGCTGCTCCGGCCCGGCGTCCTCGGCGCCGAACCCGTGCACACTGTCCAAACACAACAGTGCGCGCCCGGCTATGACGTTGGCGATCTCGCGCACCGGCAGTTTGACGCCCGTGCTGGAGTGGACCCATGTGAGCGCGACGACCTTGGTGGCGGGCGTGAACGCCTTCGCGAAGTTGGACACGATCTCGTCGACGCTCGCTGTCGCCGCATCGGCGTAGAGCCGGACCCGGTTGACCCGCACGCCGTCACGCTCGGCGCGGAAGCGCAGCGCCTCGTGCGTGGCGAAGAAGTCGTGCTCGCTGGTCAGGATCTCGTCGCCGGGCGACAGCTTGATCCCGTGATACAGCAGGCCCAACCCCATCGTGGTCGAATCGGTGAACATGATTTCATCGGTGCGCACGCCCAGATAGCCGGCGGCCCACTGATGGATCGACTGGTTCATCATGCCCTCGTTGGCGTGCAAATATTCCACCGTGTTGGCGTCGAATCCGGCCTGGTGCCGGGCGATCGCCTCGCGCACCGGCGCGGGCGCGGCGGCGAACACGAACGCGGCGAAGTGCGCCAGCTTCTGGTCGAGCGCGAACTGCGCCCGCACGTTTGTCCAATCACGAGGGTCGAGCGGCGGCGCGCTCGTCTGGATCAGCGGGACCTCCGCGGCGCTGGGCTGGCACGAGGCGACGGCGGCGAGGGCGGCGGCACTTCCCAGCAGCCCCCGCCGACTAAGCGAGAGAGTGCGCATGCCTCTAATCCTGCGCGCGGTTGCGCTGGTGCACAATCATCGCTGCGGCCGCCGAAGTGTCCGGGATCGCGGCCGAAAACCACAGGGCCTGGCCGCCCGGGCCCGCCTTGCGGTAGACCGACAGCGTCCCGTCGTCGCGCTCGTTGACCTGCCCCACGTCGGCCCACGCGAGCGTCGCGCTCTCCCCCGGCGCGAGGCCCAGGCCATCCGGCGCCGACGACGCGCGTGGGCCGCCCCTGCGGTTCACGCTGGAAACGCAGCACGTCGCCGGTCAGCTTGGGCCGCAGGGATATCTCCTCGATCACCGCTCCGGGCCAGCCCAGCGCTACCGCGACAGCGGCCGGGTCGTACTGGAAGTTCAGCAGGTCATCGGGCAGCCCGGCGTGGGCGCGGCCCATGGCCGCCATATTCCAGTCCTGGCCGTGGGCCTCGCTCTGACCAGCCAGCAGCCGTCCGAGCGGTCCCGATGCCCGAAGCCGCGGCAGGTCCGCGGCGCGCAGGTGAGCCTTGAGCGTTACCGGCTACGGGACGAGCGTGAGGTCGGCGGTGTCGGCGAGGATGCGGGCCGCCGTCGTATCCCATTGCACGTTCCAGTCCATCTCCGGCCCCAATCAGGAAGGCCTTGCGCAGGCGATTCGATCCAGCCCCCGACTGCCACAACTGGCACCCGGCGCAGGCTGCCCGGCCGGGTCACCTCCAGCAGTGCGAGATTGGTGAAGGGACCGATGGCTACGACCGGTGGCACCCTGTTCGATGCTGTGGTGCAGCAGGCCCAGTGCCGCGCCTGGCGATGCGGGGCGAGGCTTGAGCGTCTTGGGCCAGTACCGCTCATCGTCGACGATCGGCTCGGCGCACTGCAGCGTGGTCAGCGACGCTTGCGCACCGGCCGCCAGCGGAATGTCATCTCGACCCGCCAACTCCAGGCAGTGTGTGATGTAGCCGGCCCGCCGGCCGCCCGGGTCGGCGGTGGAGGTGATCCCGACGACCTCAATGCCGGGCCACCCCAAAAGCATGGCCAACGCGCATGCGTCATCGGTGTCGCCGCCAAGGTCGGTATCTAGGTGGACACGCATCCCACCACCATGCCCCCAACCCCCTGAACCGCACCAACACGATAGACACCAACGAGGCCGCCGCAGCGCAGGCAAACATTTCCTACCCCAGGCATCACCACGATCGCGACCCGCGCGTGTTCCGAACGAGCGCCCGCCCACCCGGTCGGCAGCGCCAGCGGTTGGAGCTGCCGCCGGTTGGTGGTGCAACCGACTGGTGGTGCGGGCGGTTGGTGGTGCGGGCGGTTGGTGGTGCGGGCGGTTGGTGGT
>JBIOYB010000665.1:0-2888 GCA_044869915.1 Allorhizocola sp. | reverse complement strand
TTCGTCGGCCGGCTCGTGCGGCCCGACATGCGCAAGCGCCTGATCCGCCCGCGGGCGATGATAACGCCGGCGGTGCTCGTGCCGGCCCTGCTCAACCCGCCACTGTGGGCCGTGTGCCTGATGGGCTTCCTGTGCGGTGCCGCTGTGGCGGGTTGAGCAGGGCCGGCACGAGCACCGCCGGCGTTATCATCGCCAGCGGGCGGATCAGGCGCTTGCGCATGTCGGGCCGCACGAGCCGGCCGACGAACAGGCCGCCGGTGATGAAGCCGACGGCCGGGACCAGCATGATCAGGCCCTGGGTGAACCCGCGGGTGCGGTCGTCGGCCGGTTGCAGCGCGTCGGTCCAGATGACGCCCAGGCCCTCGGGCAGGGTCGAGAAGAGCATGACGCCGAAGATGACCACGGCGATGCCGCGCAGCGCGGGCGTGCCGAACACCATGCGGAACCCGTCGATTGTCTCGCTCAGCAGGTTGTGTCGCTCGCCCCGGGCGACCGCCGGCCGGCGCTTGACGAATGCCCCGATGAGCAGTGCGGAGACGGCGAACGTCGCGGCGTCGATCATCAGCGCGAGCCGTGGGTTGATCGCGGCGAGCACGCCGCCGCCGAGGTAGCCGCCGATCTGGGCGGCCTGGCCGGCGCTTGCCGCGAACGCGAGCCCGACCACGAGTTTGTCGCCGGGGAGCAGGGTGGCCGTGAGGGCGGAGCGGGCCGCGTCGTAGGGCGGGTTGCCCAGCGCGGTGAGGAACAGCAGCGCGATCATCAGCGGGACAGGCATGTCCACCAACGCAACCAGGCCGATGAAGCTCATGCGCAAGAGATCACTTATGATCATGACGTTGCGCCTCGGCAGGCGCTCGGCCAGCGCGGCGAGGATCGGTCCGATCAGAAGCCAAGGCGCATAGCTGATCGCGAATGTCGTCGCGGCCGCGCCCGCCGAGCCGGTCTGCTCGAACACGAGGACAGTGACCGCGATCTTTGCCAGGTAATCGCCCACCCAGGAGAGCACCGTCGCCGAGAAGACCGCTCTATATTCGCCGTTGGCGAAGACTTCACGGAAGGTCGCTGGTCGCTCGGGTGGATCGGAGGAAGCGGGAGAGCTGGTGCTTACGGGGTGTGGCACCGACAATCCTCCATCGACGATCACGAGCGTTTGGGACGAGGTGCTCAAAGGCATCCGTGCGGTGATTCTGCCCGATTGGACGATGATTCGCTAGCCCCTACGGCTGAGCGCCACCATCTTGTTGCATGGGTGGACGGGCCAGCCGGTAGGCCTGAATCTGGGCCGCGATCCCCGAGCCTTCGAGCGCCTCCATGAGCCTGCGCCGCAGCTCACGCTGGACGTCCAACTGCTTGTCAGAGGCCGTCTTGCAGGTGACGCGGATGACGGCGCCGTCGACGGTGAGCTGTTCGATGCCGAGCAGGGCCGGTGGCTCCAGGAACTCGCCCGCGTGCTCGGGGTCGTCGGCGTAGACGGCCACGGCCTCGCGCAGCACGCGTGTGGCCTCCTCGACGGGCGCGAACCCGATCGGGATGTCGATCAGCAGCTGTGCCCAGCCCTGGCTCTTGTTGCCCACCCGGATGATCTCGCCGTTGCGCACATACCACAGAACGCCGCGCGCGTCACGGATGGTCACCACGCGCAGGCCGACGGACTCGACCACGCCGACCGCCTCGCCGGTGTCGATCACGTCACCCACCCCGTATTGGTCTTCGAGCAGCATGAACAGGCCCGCGATCAGGTCCTTGACCAGTGTCTGCGCGCCGAAGCCGAGCGCTATGCCCACGACGCCGAGGCTCGTGAGCACGGGCGCGAGGTTGAACCCGAACAGGTCGAGGACCATCAGGAACGCGATCGTGAATACGATCACAGTCACGAAGCTCTTGAGCAGCGACCCGATCGCGGCCGCCCGCTGGCCGCGCCGCTCCGGGAACAGGCTCGCGCTCGGGAGGCGCGCCTTGAGCGGGCGCAGGAAGCCCGGGAGCTTGCCATCGGACGTACGGTCAACGACCTTGTTGATGGCGTGATTGATCATGCTACGGGCGATGATCGCGAGCACGGCGATCAGAGCGATCCGCACAGGATTGGCGAGCAGGAAATAGCCATCCTGGATCCAGCCCCAGTTGGTCTTCTGGTAAAGCCAAGTGCAGATGCTGTCCTGAGCACACATGTCGTCCACGACCGTTCACGATAATCGGCCGATTTATGGGTGCATTCCCGGGATCAATCAGGGACGATGGTGCCAAGTCTGTAGTGACGGAGGGATCAATCAGGGACAATGGTCCCGGTTTGGGTGACCGGAGGGTGAGAGCGATGCCTGACATACGACCCACAGCGCTAGCCAGGGTGTCCTCAGTAGCGCTGCTGTTGAATGCCACCTACGAGCCGCTGTGTGTTGTGTCAGTGCGAAGAGCCGCGATCCTGGTCCTTTCCGGCAAAGCTGTGTGTGTCGCCGACGGCGATGGTGTGTTGCACAGCGCGCGCCAGCAGGTGCCCGTGCCGCTGGTGGTCCGGCTGAGCCGGTTTGTGCGCGTGCCCTTCCGCACCCATGTGGGCCTGTCCCGGCGCGCCATCTTCGCCCGCGACGGCGGGCGCTGCCAATACTGCGCCGGTCCCGCGGAGACCATCGACCATGTGCATCCGCGCTCCAAGGGCGGCCTGCACGCGTGGGAAAATGTCGTCGCCGCCTGCGCCCGGTGCAACCATCACAAGGGCGACCGCACCCTGCGTGAGCTCGGGTGGAAGCTAGCGACCAAGCCGACCGTCCCCAATGGAGCCGCCTGGCGGATACTTGGGCACCGCACTCCCGACCCGCGTTGGGCGGCCTGGCTTGAGCCGGGCCGCTCGTCTGTTATGCAGGCTTTATAAGGGGCACGTCACCTCTTGTGGC
>JBIOYB010000664.1:0-2578 GCA_044869915.1 Allorhizocola sp. | reverse complement strand
GCGACCTGTCGGATGTCGGCGGAGTCGAGTCCGGCGCTGTCGACATCGGCCGCGAGGCCGTCGAGCAGGGCGGCGAAGGCGTCGCTCCAGCTGGCGAACTGCGGGTTGCGGATGCTCCCGAACGCCGGCCCCCGCACCGAGTGAATCTTGGAGGTGATCGTGCCAAGGTCTCGGTACAGCGAAGGCCACAATTGACGGTCGTAGCCGCCGAGGGCCTGGGGCACCGGCCTGCCGGGCAGGAGCGTCTGAAACAGGAAGTCCCGGCCGATGATTTCGTGGGTGAAGTCCACGCCGAGGGTGCGCGGCACCAGCGGTGCGATCGGGGCGAAGAACGGCACGCTGGCGTACTCGCTGCGCATCAGCTCGCGCTCGCTGCCGAACTGGCGGCTGGGCTCGGGGGCGACCCGCAGGATCACCGCCCCCACATCGGCGACGTCGACGCGGTAGGTGTTGTTGTACATGCCGTTGCCGAGTTCGACGGCCGAGACGACGCCAGCGCCGTCCCCGAATATCCGGCGACACATACCGATGATCTGGTCAGCGGTCACCGACTGCTGAAACGAGCGGTTTTCGCGTTCAATGGGGCTAAAGTCCATGCCTCACATCATGCCGTGGGCCGACTGACCGACAACCGGTGCGCCGTGCGGACACACGGAATGTCCGCATCCCCCTGGCGATCTCCAGCGTGCTTCACGGTAGTACGCCTAGAAGCGAAGGATCTTGTCGAGTTCTGTGGGCAGCACGGCTGAGCCTGTCAGCAGACTGAGGCGATCTCGCAAACGGGTGTCGCGCACCAGGCTCCCGGAGCGAAGCTGTGCAGTCACATCATTCGCGGTCGGCTGCCGGTCGGCGAAGGTGCCCGCCTGCATCTGTTGCAGCGCTTCGCGCCAGTGCCAGCAGACCTCCGGCCCCAATTCGGCGTTCGCCTGGCAGGCGGTCGCACCGTTCTCGATCTTCCTGCGATACTGCGTGGCGCTCCTTTCCGGCGCGTGGAGCATCCGTAATGGGTGCCGGTCTGAGGGAGCGGTGATGGAGGGGGCGGCAACGGCGTGGTTGCCCGGCGAGACGGTGACGTCGGGGTCTGCTGCGTGGATCACCTTGGGGCCGATGCGCTTGCCTCGCGGTGACAGCGAACGGGGGTCGCGCAGGATCAGCCGGGCGGGCCAGCCTCCTTCGACGCCGGGATAGGCGACCAGGTTGTCTCGCTGCACACGAAGGCTGGCGCTGTCGGCCTCGTCTAGACACGGTCGCAGCTCGTCAGGAGGCCACAGAAACTCGTCGGCGTCGGCGTTGATGACCCAGTCGGCGTGAAATTCGGTAGCCGCTCTGCGCGCCATGCGGGTGACCCATTCGGCCTGACGAAACTTGTGGACCGGCTCGTGGTGAAGTTCGAGGACTCCGGCGTCCTGGTATGCGCTCAACACCTGCGCGGTCCCGTCCACCGAGCCGTTGTCCGTGGCGATGATCAGGTCTACGCCCGCCGCCAAGTGGTGCTCGACGGTGGCCGCGACGATGTCCGCCTCATCGCGCGTCAGCAGGGTCATCACGATGATCACGAGGCGTCGCCCTGGTCACCTGCGAGATAGCCCCACAGTCGGCACAGCTCACGCAAGTGGGGGTCTTCGGGCTCGTCCACGATCCGGGGAGGCTGAATCCGACCAGACTGGATCTTTTCCGACCAGTCCCCGACGCCGTACACGAATGGCCCGTGCTGCTGACGGCCGTACTCCAGCATGGCCGCCTCGTAGTCGATCCCCAGGAACGCGCAGATTTCTCGCAAGCACTCCTCGGGGTTCGCGGTCAGGTCCTCGTAGGTCAGCAGGTGGCAGCCATCGAGCCTCGTGGCCGCATGTTCCAGCTCCTTGACCGCTTCACTGACCACCGTGATGGCCCGTGACATCTCGTGCCCGTTCGACATGATCGAGGCGACGATCGCCGCCGGATTGCGCCGCAGGACGATAAACCTGGCGTCCGGCCAGCACTCGATCAGACGCTCCCAGATCTTCACGTTGCTGGGCGTCTTGTCCACGAAGTGGGTCTTGCCCGACTGCGCCAGCAGATGAGCCAGCAGGCGATCCCACAGCATGTGCTCCAACTGCCGCGCCGTGATCCCGAGCGTGTCCATGCCCAGCGGCGCGAACCTGCCTTCCAGGTGAACCCGCAGATACCGCAGGTGTAGCTCGCTCGGCGCGCACAGCTGGCTGTGTGAATTGAGAAGGCAGCGCAGCAGCGTCGATCCGGACCTCACGGTGGACAAAACGAAAACCGGCTTCGTCACCAGGCGCGCGGCATCGGGTTCTCCCTGGCCAGAGGCCGGGTCCAGGCGTGCAGTCATCGGTCGCCGTCCTTCCATGACATGCGGTGCGCTGCCGGGAAAGGCAGGCTGGCACCTAGCCTGACGCTGAGCCTGTGCCCTGGAAAGCTCACCGAAGAGGACATCGAAGCTGTCCGGTTAACTCGGCCGATGGCTGTCCGGTGAACCGGATTCGCTGTCACGCGCTGGGCTTGCGCGTCGGCGTTCGCCGCTTCGTGGTCGCGGCGAACTCATCGTTGAGCGCGGTATGGATGAGAACGGCAT
>JBIOYB010000663.1:0-2694 GCA_044869915.1 Allorhizocola sp. | reverse complement strand
ACCGCGCCGTAACCGCCGCGCTCGGTCCCGAGCGTGGCGGCGCTGTAGGCATCGTCCGGAACTTCGGAGCGAACCAGCACGACCGCATCGAATGCGCGCTTGAGGTCGAACTGGGTCTGGCCGGACTTCGGCTGCACGGACTCCGGGAAGGCCCAAGTCTGCTCTTCGGACATGCTGCAATTTTGACACGGGCGAAGAACAAGGCGAAAGGCGAAAGTAGAAAGGCGAAATGGTTAGCCGCCCGCGCTGCGGGGGGTCATCCCTCATCCCTCATCCCTCGTTTGCACTGGCGGTTTCGCCATCAGGAAAAACAACGACCCCAGGCCCGCCAGCGCCGCCAGGATGGTAAAGCCCATGCGGTAGTTCCCGGTCCAGTCGGCAAACGCGCCGGCCAGTATCGGTCCGCCGATCTGGCCGAATACGAGAATCAGGGAGGACAACCCGATGATCATGCCGATCGAGTGCCGGCCGAAATAGTCGGCGCGGATCGCCTGCATGAACGGGCCGCGCAGGCCCCAGGCCGTGCCGTGCACCAGCGCCGCAACCGCCAGCACGACGGGACCAGTGGCATAGGTGAGCATGAACAGGCCGGCCGCGTGCATCAGCATGCAGACCGCCGCGACCAGGCGTTTCTGGAAGCGGTCGCCGATCGCCCATCCCAGCATCACGCCGGCGAATTGCCCGACCGTCACCAGGGTGAACATGAGCGTGGCCACGGCGAGCGAATAGCCCAGGCCTTCCTTGATGTGGGTGACGGCGTGCACGTTCACGGCGGTCACCACCAGCAGCGAGCAGGCGTGACCGAGCGCAATCAGCCAGAAAGCGCTGGTGCGCAGCGCCTCGCGCGCGCTGAAGCCGTGCCGCACTGGCGCCGCCGCGTGCTTGGTGTCCCTGGGCGCAACCGGCAGGCCGTCCACGGCTTCGTCGTGATCCTCCGAGCGGTTACGGATCATGCGTGCCAGCGGCCAGCCCGCCAGGATCGCGATGACGCCCGAGCCGAACGCGGTCGCCCGCCAGCCGTAGGCCTGAATCGAAGCGGCAACCAGGAACACGAACAGTCCGCCAACCGCGCTGCCGAACTGGAGCGCGGAGAGCGCGCGGGCACGGCGCTTCTCGAACCAGTGGATGATCGCAACGCCCACGATGGAATTGCTGAACATGCTCGAGCCCAGCGCGACCACCACGAACGCCGCGTAGAAGCCGATGAGCGTATCGATCCAGCTCAAGAGCATGAGGCCGATGCCGAACGTAACGATGCCAGTGCGGACGATGCCCTGCGGCCCGAAGCGGTCCACCCCCCAGCCGAGCACCGGGCCGAGGATCGCAACCTCCGTGGACTTAAGCGCGGCGGCGCCGGCAACGGCGGTCCTGCTCCAGCCGCGATCCTCGACTAGGACCGCGAGGTAGATGCCGAAAGATTGGTTCAGCAGCAGGCTCTGCAGGAACTGCAGGGCGCCGCCGGCAGCCACGATGCGCCAGCCGTGGAAAATCTTCATGAGAAGCCCGCAGGATAACGCAAGAGCTCCGCCTGAGGGATGAGGGCGGAGGGAGGAGGGGGCCAAGCCCCCTGGAAAAGGCGTCCCAGGTACTGCGTCTCAGATACGGCGTCTCAGGTACTACGTCTCAGATACGGCGACTTAGGTACTGCGCGCTCTATCTGGGACGCCTCATCTGGGACGCCCCATCTGCGACGTAGTATCTGCGACGCATTCCAGCCGGTAGTTATTGGGGTCAGTGTAAGATTCCGACCATGATCAACGGTGCTCTTCGCACTATTTTGCCCATCGCCGGCTGGCCCGAGGAGCGCGCCCGCGAAGTCGAGATCACCGGCGGCACCGATCCGATCCTGCCGACGCCGTTCCGCATCGGTGAGACCAGCACTGCGACGCTTGCGGCGGTCGGCCTGGCGGTCTCCGATCTTTGGGAATTGCGCACCGGGCGCCGTCAGGGGGTCGCGATCGATACCCGCCAGGCGACGGCCTCGCTCCGCAGTGGAAACTACCTGAAACTGGACGGGGTGCCCGTGTCGAATGCGCGCAACGTGGTGATGGGCTCCTATCCAGCGAAGAACGGCCGCTGGAGCTACGTCCACAGCAACTTCCCGAACCATCGTGCCGCCGCTCTCAAAGTTTTGGGCGTGCCTGAAGATCGCGAGGCGGTGCGCAAGGCGGTGGCGCAGTGGGACGCGCTCGAGCTCAAAGAGGCAATCATCGCCGCGAAGGGCGCCGGCGGCATGGTGCGCACCATGGAAGAGTGGGCGCAACACCCGCAGGGCGCCGCGGTCGCCAGGCTGCCGCTGATGGAGATCGTCAGGATCGGCGACAGCCCGCCGGAGGGACTCCGCAGCGGCGACCGGCCGTTGTCAGGTATCCGGGTGCTCGACCTGACGCGGGTCATCGCCGGGCCGGCCTGTGCACGCACTCTCGCCGAGCACGGCGCCGACGTGCTGAAGATCACCGGAGCGCACCTGCCGAGTCTCGGCCGCCAGGAATACGACACAGGCCACGGTAAGCTCTCCGCCCATCTCGATTTGCGCGAGGCGAAGGACACGGAGATCCTGCGGGGGCTCGTCCGCGACGCCGACGTGTTCTCGCAAGGCTACCGGCCGGGAACCCTCGGCAGTCGCGGTTTCTCGCCCGAGGCGCTGGCGCACACAAGGCCGGGGATAGTGGTGGTCTCGCTTTCCGCATTCAG
>JBIOYB010000662.1:0-11314 GCA_044869915.1 Allorhizocola sp. | reverse complement strand
TGAAGCGACGGCCACCAGTCAATCGTGCACAAAGACGCCATAGTTAATCAATGCCCCGGATAGGTGAGACAACAGCCAGGATGCCTCAGATCAACGGGACTGCCCTGGAAACGATGGGACAGGACATCAACCTTTCCACAGGCGCAGCATCATGGCCTCGACGGCGATCCGCGGTTTGACATTGGCGTCAATCGCGGTGCGACACTCCAAAATGGACTCGAGCCGGCGCAGGGTGCTCTCCGGGGTCCAGCGCCGCGCCGCCGCGGTCGTCATCTCGTAGACGTCCTTGTGCACCGGCCGGACGGGCGCTCCCCACTGCACCGACAGCACGTCGCGGTAGAACCCGGCCAGGTCGATCAGCGCCCGGTCGAGCGCGTCCCGCTGCGCCCGCGTGAAGCGCGACTTTTGCCGGCGCTCAAGCTCCTTGAGCTGCCCGGCCATGCCACGCGCCGCACCGGCCGCGCCCTTGCCCGTGCCGCCCGCGCCCAGCGCGGTCTCCATGGCCGACCGCTCCGCCGCGTCCACCGAGGATGTCGCCGCCTCCGACTCCGCCTCGGCAGCCGCGATCAGGGAACTGGCCGCGTCGAAACACGCGCCCACCCCGGTCAGCTGCCGTGGGACGGCCAAGACCGCCGAACGCCGCGACCGCGCATCGGCGTCGGAAGCGAGCCACCGCGCCCGCCCCACATGCCCGAACGCCGCATCGGCCACCCACTCGGCCAGGTCGGGCGACACCCCGTCGCGCGAGACCAGAAGCGCCGCAACGTCTTCGGGCGCGGGCTGGCGCAGCGTCACCACTCGGCACCGCGAGCGAATGGTCAGCGGCACGTCATCGGGATGGTCCGACGGCGCGCACAGCAGGAAAACCGTCCGAAGTGGAGGCTCCTCGACGGCCTTGAGCAGTGCGTTGCCCGCCGCCTCGGTCAACCGGTCGGCGTCCTCGACCACCAGGACCTGCCATCGCCCGGACGCGGGCGCGGTCGCCGACCGCAGCACCAGCGAACGCATCTGCGCCACCGGGATGCTCAACCCGTCCGGCACGACGAACTGCACGTCAGGGTGCGTTCCCCCCAAAACTGTGCGGCAAGCCGCACAGTCACCGCAGCCGTGCTGCGGGCACTGCAGCGCCGCCGCGAAGCACTTGGCGGCCACGGACCGGCCGGACCCGGGCGGCCCCACGAACAGCCAGCTGTGCGTCATGCCCTGCCCGCTCGCCGCGGCGCGCAGCGTCGCCACCGCGCCCGGCTGACCGATCAACTGGCCGAAGACATCCACGCGAGAAGACTATCCAGAGACCACGACAACCTTGGTCTGGACCCTTTCCGCCTCCCCTGAGCCTTGCGAAGGGGGCAGCAGCTTCGCCACCCGGTCGGCGATCTCCTCGGCCAGCTCCTTTTCGTCGCTCGCCCCGTTGACCACGAGGTAGCGCTGCGGATCGGCCGTCGCCAGGTCCAGGAAGCGCTGGCGCACCCGCTCGTGGAACTCGATCGACTCCTGCTCCAGCCGGTCGGGCAGCCCGCGCAGCCCGGCCCGGGTCAGGCCCACCCGCGGCTCGATGTCGATGAGCACCACCAGGTCGGGCTTGAGACCGCCGGTTGCCCAGGACGACAGCCACGAGATCTCGTCGACCGCGAGCGACCGGCCCGCCCCTTGGTAGGCCAGGGAACTGTCCACATACCGGTCCGAGACGACGATCTCGCCCCGGGCCAGTGCCGGCCTGACCACGGTCGACACGTGATGCGCCCGATCGGCCGCGTAGAGCAGGGCTTCGGCACGCGGTGACGTGTGGGACTCCAGCACCATGCGCCGGATCCGCGCGCCCACCTCGGTCGCGCCGGGCTCCCGGGTCACCAGCACCTCCCGCCCCTGCGCGCGCAAGCGCTGCGCCAGGTGCTGGATCTGTGTGGACTTCCCGGCTCCCTCGCCACCCTCGAACACGATGAAAACTCCGCCGCTCACCGGCTCAGGCACCCCCAACGGCCGGCCGCGCATCGAGCCGATCAGGTCGGCGATGATCGGTACCCCCGGCTTATCGTCCATTTGTTTTAACGCCCACACGCCCGCGGCCACACCCAGGATCCCGGCCACCCCAAGGAGCACCCGGGTCGAGGAGATCGACAGCCCGGTGCCGGCCAACGCGCGCGAGCCGCCCAGGCCGACCATCACACCGGACACCGAGATGGCCAGCATCAGCACGACGCGCGTGCCGGTCTGCACGACCGCGAAGACCCGCCCCCGGACTTCGTCGTCGACCTCGCCGCCGAGCAGCGTGGTACCAGACAAAAATGCCATGCCGGCACCGGCACCCACCAGAAGCGTGAAAAAGACCGCCACCGACAGGTGCATGGATAGCGACAGCAGCGCCACCGAGGCGGCCGCGAGGATGATGCTCAGGCCGAACCATCGCCGCCGCGACAGCGCGCCGACCATCCGCGGCCCGAGCCCGATGCCGAGCCCCAACCCGATGAAGATCACAGCGAAGAGGATGGCGAACGTCGAGTCGCCGCCGTTGAGCTCGCCCGAGAAGAATTGCGCGGTGCCGATGACGACTCCGCCGGCCGCGAACGCGCCGAGAATGCCAAAGACCAAACCCCTGACCAGGGGGGTACCGCCGACGAAGCGCCACCCTTCGACAAACTGGCGCAGCACGCTGGCGCTGTGATGGTCCTTGCCGTTGTGCCCGGAAATCTCCTTGATCCCGTAGAAGACCACGAGTGCGGTCGCGAGCCGCGACAGCGCGTTGAAGTAGAGCGCGAGGCTCGACGGCTCCGCCCACGCCGCGATCTCGATCGGGATGGCCTTCAGTGTCTGGTATAGCTGGTTGAGCCCGGCCAGCACGAGGGCCGCGAGCACCGGCGTGATCCCATATGTCGTGATGAGAGTGAGCTGGTTGGACGCCTCCAACCGCGCCCGCGGGATCAGGTTGGGCACGGCCGCTTCCTTGGCCGGCAGCCAGATCAGCGTGATGCTCTCGATCAGGAACGTGGCGATGGCCGCCCAGCCGACCGTGAGCGCGCCGTCCTCGGTGACCAGCCCGACGGTCGGGATGGACGCGAAGAGCACGAACCGCAGCACGTCGCAGACGACCATCGTGTAGCGGCGGTCCCACCGGTCCGCCATCACGCCGGCCAGCGGCCCGAGCAGCAGCGCTGGCAGGAGCCGCACCGCGATCACGCCGCCGAACGCGAAACCCTTGGCCGCCCCGCCGCTGACCTGCGCCGCGGCGAAGGTGGCCGTGGCCAGGAGGCCCAGCCAGTCACCGAGCGAGGCCGCGCCGAGCACCAGCCACAGCCGGCGGAAGGGGCGGATGCGCAGGATCGCGCGCAGCTCGGCCACGCCCGACAGGTCGACCTGCGCTGTATCTGCCTTCGTTGAAATGGCCGTGCCTTCCGCGAAAAGGACTACGCAGTTGAGAAATCGCCGACGGGATGTCTATCGCCCGGACCCGCCGCAGCGATATCTCAACAGCGCCTTCTGGCTCACTCTAGCGGTGCACGCTCACGCCTCTACCCGGATCTTCCCTGAAGGTTTCCCTTAAGAACGCCGTGCACCTAGCGTGAAAGCGCCACCTGCAGATACCCACGTACCAGGGTCTTTGCCTCTCTGAGCATGGCCTCGTCGCCCTCGGGGTGACGCCGGAAGGCCAGCTTGATCAGCGCGTCCGCGGCCTCGACCGCGACGATCAGCGCGAACCTGAGGTTTGGTGTGTCGGGCGCCGAATGGTACCGGATGAGCAGCTCAGCGAGATGGTCTGCGATCACGGCGTTGTTGTCGCGCTCCGGGTCGATCAGGTGCACGTCGACGACGTCGCCGAAGTGCAGTGTGCGGAATCCGGGCACGCTGCGGTGCAGTTCGATGTATTCCTCGATGGCCCCGTCGACGCCATCCCACCAGTGTGTGAGCTCGCCCGCCGGGATCCGGTCGGCCAGCCGCGCCAGGTAGGCTTCGACGTTGCGCAACGTGAGCGCTTGGACGATCGCGCGTTTGTCGGGGAAGAACTGGTAGACCGAGCCGATCGCCACGCCGGCCCGCTCGGCGAGCAGGGTCGTGGACAGACCGTCGTACCCCACCTCGTCTATGAGTTCCGCGCACGCGTCGAGCATGCGCTGAACCCGCGCCACGCTGCGGCCCTGCACCGGTACCCGGCGCAGGGGTCCAGCGCTGACAGTTTGTGTGCTCACTTAACCGCTCCTTGCTGCTGACACCCTACCCAGGGACAACGAACCTAGAGCGGGTAAGTGTCATTTCGCCTTCTTCGCGGGTGCTGCCTTTTTCTTGGGAGCCGCCTTTTTCGCGGTTGTGGCCTTCGCTGCCGTGGCTTTCGCTGCCGTGGCCTTCGCGGGTGTCGCCTTTTTCGAAGCCGCCGCCGCCTTCTTCCTCGGCGCGGGCGGGTTGGTTCTCCGTTCCGACAACATTTCGCTGGCCAACTCGACGGTCATCGTTTCGGGGGTTTGCCCGCGGCGCAACGACGCGTTTGTCTCACCGTCCGTGACATACGGGCCGAACCGGCCGTCCTTGATGATCAGTGGCTTTTCGGTCAATGGGTCCACGCCGAGCTCGCGCAGCGGCGGCTGTGCCTCGCGCCGGCCACGGATCTTGGGCTGGGCGAGCAACGCCAACGCCTCGTCGAGGGTGACCGTGAACAGCCTTTCCTCGTCGTCCAGCGAACGGGAGTCCTTGCCGCGCTCGATGTAGGGCCCGTAGCGCCCGTTTTTGGCGTAGATCTCGACGCCCTCGTCGTCCTTGCCCACGAGGCGGGGCAGCGTCAGCAGGCGCACGGCGTCCTCGAGCGTGACCGTGTCGGGCGCCTGGGTCTTCAGCAGCGAGGCGTTGACCTCGCCGCTGGACACGTATGGCCCGTAGCGGCCGTTCTTGAGCACGATCGCGTCGCCGGTCTCGGGGTGGGAGCCGAGCGTCCGCTCGCCGCCCCCGCCCAGGAACAGCTCCTCGACCTTCTCCGGGGTCAGCTCGTCGGGGGCCATGCCGTCCGGGATGGACACCCGCTCGGTGTCCTCGCCGCCCTTTTGCAGGTATGGCCCGTAGCGGCCCACCCGCACCACGACGTCGTCGAACAGCGGGATGGAGTTGATGCTGCGCGCGTCGATCTCGCCCAGGTTTTCGGTGACCATCTTCTTCAGGCCGCCCGCGTGCGCGACCGAGCCCTCGCGCGCGTTCGGCGATCCAAAGTAGAACGAGGTGAGGAACTCCAGCGCGGTCGCGTCGCCGCCCGCGATCTGGTCGAGCTGGTCCTCCATCGCGGCCGTGAAGTCGTAGTCGACCAGGCGCGGGTAGTGCTGCTCCAGCAGCCCGATGACGGCAAACGCCACAAACGTGGGGATCAGGGCCTGCCCTCGCTTGAAGACGTATCCACGATCCTGAATGGTCTGCAGCGTCGGCGTGTAGGTCGACGGCCGCCCGACACCGAGCTCTTCAAGGGCTTTGATCAAAGACGCCTCTGTGTACCGCGCGGGAGGCTGCGTGGTGTGGCCGACCGGCTCCAGACCCTCCTCGGTCAGGTGCTGGTCCTTCGCGAGCACCGGCAGGCGGCGCTCCGCGTCCTCGGCGTCCTCGTCGGCGTCGTCGGACGACTCGACGTAGGCGCGCAGGAAGCCCGGGTCGGTGATGGTCTTGCCCGACGCCGAGAAGTCGCACTCCTCGTCGTTGATCGAGACGGCTCGGATCCGCACGCTCACCGACTGACCCACGGCGTCGGTCATCTGGGAGGCGATCGTGCGCCGCCAGATCAGCTCGTAGAGCTTGAACTCCTCGGTGGACAGCTCCCGCGCGACCTCGCCGGGCGTCCGGAAGACGTCGCCGGCGGGCCGGATGGCCTCGTGCGCTTCCTGGGCGTTTTTCACCTTGCCGGTGTAGCGGCGCGGCTGCGGCGGGACCGCGCTCGGCCCGTAGAGCGCCTCGATCTGCGCCCGGGCGGCGGCGATGGCCGACTCGGACAGGTTGACCGAGTCGGTCCGCATATAGGTGATGTAGCCGTTTTCGTACAGCCGCTGCGCGATCCGCATCGTCATCTGGGAGGAGAAGCGCAGTTTGCGTGCCGCCTCCTGCTGCATCGTGGACGTGATGAACGGCGCATAGGGCCGGCGCCGGTAGGGCTTCTCCTCGACCCGCGTGACCACGAAGTCGCGGTCGTCGAGCCGCGCCGCGAGCCCGCGCGCCGCCGCCTCGTCCAGGTGCACGACGTTGCTCTTGGCGCGCCCGGTCGTCGGCTCGAAGTCCTTGCCGGTCGCGACACGGTCGCCGTTGAGCGCGATCAGTGTCGCCGTGAAAGTGGCCGCGTCGGCTGTGAGCAGCGTCGCGACGATGTCCCAATATTCGGCCGAGCGGAACGCCATGCGCTGCTTCTCGCGGTCGACCACGATCCGTGTGGCCACCGACTGCACGCGCCCGGCGCTCAGGCCTCGCTGGACCTTCTTCCACAGCACGGCGGACACGTCGTAGCCGTAAAGCCGGTCCAGGATGCGCCGGGTCTCCTGCGCGTCCACCAGGTCACGGTCGATGTCGCGCGGGTTGGCCACCGCCGCCTGGATCGCCGGCTTGGTGATCTCGTGGAAGACCATCCGCTTGACCGGCACCTTCGGCTTGAGCGTCTCGACCAGGTGCCAGGCGATCGCCTCGCCCTCGCGGTCCTCATCCGTGGCGAGCAGGACCTCGTCGGCATCCTTGACCAGCGACTTGAGCTTGGTCACATGCCGGGCCCGATCCGGGTTGACAATGTAGACCGGCGCGAACCCGTGCTCGACGTCGACGCCCAGGTAGGCCCATGGTTCCTTCTTGTACTTCTCCGGCATCTGCTTCGCACCGGCGGGCAGGTCGCGAATGTGGCCGAAGCTGGCCTCGACGACATAGCCCGGCCCGAGGTAGCCCGAAATCGTCTTGGCCTTCGCCGGCGACTCGACGATGACCAGCCGGTTCTTGGCTGCTGTCGGCACGTTCACTCTCCGCGGTGCGTGTGTGTATGAACTGGGCAGAACGTAAACGGTAACGCCTTACTTCCCCGTCACGCTCCTGACCCCATCGATCGCTCTGCACGATACATCGCCGGAAAAGATCAAAAGATCAATTTGGGCAGGTACTGGTCAGCCTCGAGCCATTCTTGGCACCACCCACCTACCCCACCAGGTCATCTAGGCTCACACAGCTGACTCGGTCGAATTTGGTGATCTCAGGATCGAAGCCCGATCCACTAAAGCATAGGATCTTGGTTTCCGATACGTCATACCCGCGCCCTTCGAGCAGCTCGACCGCCCGGCGCAGCCGCTGGACGTGATGGGACCCGACCGTGTCACCCCATTTGGCCTCCCCCTCCCCCACGACTTTGCGCTTCGCTCCATGGTTGACCGGCTCGAGTGCGATCATGTCCACCTCGATCTGCGCCTTCGCCGCCGGGTCCGTGAGCGAGCCGACGCCGACCCCGCCCACCGGGGCGTCCACATTCGCCAGGATCCACTCGCGACAGAGCTGCTCGAAGTGTGGCCCGAGCACCTGCGACAGGAAGCGGGCACGCGCATTCCTCCACACCGGACCGGCGTGCCCGGTCTCGAGTCTGGCCCATTCGGGTCGCATGGCCACGTGATAAAAGGTCAGCAGCGGCTCCGCGATGCGATAGGTGGACCGGCCCGACCTGAGGACGTCGGGGTCCCGGCGCAGCAGGTGGGCGTCCTCGATCACGTTGAGGTGGTCCCCCGATGTCGGCGCCTCGGCGCGAGCGAAGTGCACTTCGGCGAAACACACTTCGCTCGAGAACTCCCAGACGGGGCCGTTAGCGCAGGCCGAAGGCGCGGATCACCTCCTGGCTGATGCTGTTGCCGGCGTCGTCACGGGCCGTGGCGCGCAGAGAGACGAACCGGGCGGGGTCCCTCGGTGGGGTGATGTCGACATACCAGCCGCCGCCCGAGGCCCGGCGCAGGCCGGCCTTCTGCCAGGTTGCCCCGTCGTCGAAGGAGACCTCCAGGGTGGCGCCGGTGACGCGGCCCGCGCCGACCACACCCGGCATGTGCGCGGCGGACAGGCCGATGCGCTGCCCGCGCCCGCCGGGCACCTCACCCGCCAGGTCGGTGTCGACCTTGTAGTCCAGCTGCAGCAGCGGGATGAGCTCGATCTGTTCGCCCTTCGGGCCCGCCGAAGAGAAGGTCCACTCGGTGTGGGTACGTGTCGACAACACCCAATCGGCGGCAGGCCGTGAGGCGTCCATGACCAGCCGATAGTCGCGCCGCTCGACCGGAAGATCCAGGTAGAGCGCCTGATAGTCCGACTGGTCGAGCAGTTCCGCGCCCGAGTAGAGCCGCAGGTCGATGGTCTCGCTGTCCATGAAGCCGGCGTGGTTCGCGCCCGAATCGGTCCACGGTGTCACGTTGATGGTGGTCCAGGTGGCCGTGCCGGGCGTACCGTCCCAGCCCGGGTAGCGGATGGGCTGCCAGGCGCCGAGCCCGAGCCTGGGCCGGACCACCGGGGCGAACCAGTCCTTGGTCTGCCGCGACCCCGCCCGATACACGTCGATCCCACCGCGCGACTCCCAGTCGGGGTGGGCCGCGTAGTTGGTTTCGTGATATTCCGTGCCGGGCGGCGTGGACACCCATTCGACCCGCTCGAACGGGTTCTTCTGCCGCTCCAGGAAGCCGACCATCCGCCGCGTGTAGGGGCGCCCGTCGTAGCGCAGGCCGGCACCCGCGTTGGGTGCCACGGCGTGGTAACGCGAGTCGATCCGCGCCAGCTGCTCGTGCGACGGCCGATACGCCAATGTGGACGGTATCCGCCCGATGTGCGGATCGACGAGGTCGTACGTGTACGGCGTGAACTCCACGGCGACCGCGAAGAGGCGCAGCTTGCCCGCCTTGGCCCGCTCGATCAGCGGTTCGCCCGCGAACTGGGTGACAGCCGTCACGAGCAGGCCCGAATAGCCGTATTCGGTGAGCTTGCCGGGGCGGTCGTTGACCACGATGAGCGCTTTCGCCCCCGCCGCGACGGCCGCTGACGATCTCTGCTCGGGGGTGACCGCGTCGCTGCGCCGGATGATCGCGATCTTGCCGCGCGCGTCCAGGCCCGCATAGGACGAGCCGTCGCCGGCGAAGACCGTGCCCACATTCCACTTCACGAAGTCCGACAGCTTCGAGCCGGCTTGCACGATGTGGTCGATGCGGCGCAGGTCACCATGGGTCAGCAGGGTGAGATTGGGCACGCCGCGCCGCCACCGGGTCACGTATTCGAACTCGCCCACGGTCACCGGCTTGGTCGGCGACACGTAAATGGTGTCGACCGTGACCGGGAGCATCCAGCCGTCCTCGAGCTCCGACAGCTCGGAGAGCTTGCGGTAGTGGGTCATCCGCCGTTGCCGGTCCTCGCTGACCCACGGCGTGGACGCCTCGACTTTGGTCGTCTTGCGCGCGTCCAGGTGCACGGTCATCGGCCGGTCGAGCTTGACCTCCGGTTCGATCACGAGCGCGACGGCCTCCGAGTCGGGCCGGTCGCCCGGCAGGTCGAGCCAGGTCGACAGGGCATATGTGGTGGGCGGCAGGCGCAGGCTGGTGCTGCCGTCGACCTCCAGCACCCGGGGCCAGGGATCATCCGCGGCCTGGAGGACGACATAGCCGTGTGCCGCGCTTCCGGTCCGATCGGTGACCTTTATTTCCATGGGGTACCGCTCGGCTTCCTTCACGAGTCCGAGGTTGGTGACCCGCACAAGACTCCCGTCGGCGTTTGCCGCCCGGATGGCGCCCAGATAGGTGGTGCCGGACGCGCCCGCGTTGGGGTCGACGGTCACCTTGACGGTCGCGGTCCCGTGCGCCGGCACGGTGAGCGAGGAGGCCGAGAGCTCGAACAGCGTGCCGTCCAGCGACAGGTTGAGGTTGACCGGTTGAGCGGAGGCGTTGGTGTAGGTGACCATCTTCTCCTGCCGCTGGTCGTCGCCGTGCGGCCACAAGAACTGTCCGAAGTAGACAGACCCGGTCGCGCCGACCGCCCCCGACACCGCGCTCGCGACATCCAGGCGGCCCGTGCCCACCTCGTACGCGCCATATCCGGTCAGCCTCTTCGCGCTGCTCATCAGCGCGTCCTTGAGCTGCTCGTCCGTCCACTGTGGATGCTGCTGGGCGAGGACCGCCGCCGCGCCCGCCACATGCGGCGTGGCCATCGACGTGCCGCTCATGCTCTGGTACAGCCCAGAACCCTCGGCCTGCGACGAACGCGCGGCCTCGATGCCATCGCCCGGCGCGACCAGGTCGGGCTTGAGCGCGGCGTCGCCAAATCGTGGGCCCAGGTTGGAAAACCACGTCAGCTGGTCGGCGGCGTCCACCGCGCCGACGGTCAGCGCGGCGTCGGCCGCGCCCGGCGCGCCGATACAGCCGGCGCAACCCGAGTTGCCGGCCGCGATCACGAACAGCGTGTCGGAGGTGCGCGACAGCTCGTTGACCGCCATCGACAGCGGATCGGTGCCGTCGCTGGAGGTCGGCCAGCCGAGGCTCATGTTCACCACGTCCGCGCCCTGGGCCACGGCCCACTCCATGGCCGCGATGCTCCACGAGTCCAGCCCGTTGCCCTCGTCGTCGAGGACCTTGCCGACCAGGATTTGCGCGCCCGGCGCCACGCCCTTGTGGTTGCCATCGCCCGCCCCCGTGCCGGCGATGGTCGAGGCGACGTGCGTGCCGTGCCCATTGCGGTCGCCCGTGTCCTGGCCGGGCACGAACGACACCGCCTCGCCGACGCGCCCGGCCAGGTCGGGATGGGTGGCGTCGATGCCGGTGTCGAGCACGGCCACCTTCGTGCCTGCGCCGTCGAATCCGGCCGCCCACGCCTGCGGCGCGCCGATCTGGGGCACGCTCACGGTCAGGTCGGCCTTGACGGTGCTGTCCAGCCACACCTTCTTCACGCCCACCGCGGCACGGGTTTGGGGCCCCGTCAGCGTGTTCCAGAAGTCTCGCGTCTTCTGCGCGGTGAGAGCAGCGCCCCGGATGCTGGGCAGGGCGCGTTCAAACTTGGTCCCACTTGGTGCCGCCTTTGCCAAGCCGGTGTAGCTCACAATGACCGGCAGGCCGCCCATGCGCGCGTCGTCGTAGCCTGCCTCCACCAGATCGGTGACGTTGAACAGGCGCTTGTCGACCGTACCGGCGGCGAGCAGTGGCAGGACCTCGTCCGGCAACACATACATGTCACCTTTGACGGTCTGCGTGCGCACGCCGCCAGCGGCGCCGGGCGGGCGGGTGATGTCGGCGACAGATTTGCCAGGCTTGCCGTTGCCCAGATCGTGGACGCGGACGACATCGCCGGTGAGCAGGGTGACCGTGTGGGTGGGGGTCGGGGTGGC
>JBIOYB010000661.1:0-23798 GCA_044869915.1 Allorhizocola sp. | reverse complement strand
CAGCTGGGTCGGCCGGTGCTTCATGCGGTCTCCCAGACCCGCCCCGACCAACAGCTCCTCGGCGACAACCCGAGCCACCTTCTCGGGCCGACGCACGGCCAGAGTCACGTTTTCCAGAGCGCTGAGGTGCTGCAATAGATGGAAAGACTGAAACACGAAGCCGATTTCGTTTCCCCGGACGTCAGCCTCCGCCGGCCCGTCCAGCCCGAGAACGTCCCGATCTCCGAGGCGCAGCGCACCGGCATCAGGTCGGGCGAGCAGGCCGAGAATGGTGAGCAGCGTGCTCTTTCCTGAACCGGAGCGGCCCCGCACCACGACCATCTCGCCCGCAAAGAGTGTGAACGAGGCGTCCACGAGCGCATGCACATGGCGCCCACCGACGTGATAAGACTTGGTCAGTCCTTCGGCCGTGACAACAGATTCACGGGTCATGCCTCACCATCCTTGCCCAAATGCAGAAGATTACGCAGGAAGATCGCGTCGGCCGTCGCTCTCAGGTCGCAGGTGGTCGCTTCCCGGTATGGCCAATACAAATCGGCGAACCCGTCGCATCCACGCAGCGCATCCAGTGCATCAGCGAGCACCGCGGCAGGGATGCGGTCGGCCTGACCGGTGGCGGCCAGTGCGGTTGCTCCGGCCCGGATCTGCCCGACGCTGAGCGAAGCGGCGTCGGCACGAAGCACGCTCGGAATGCCGGCGAGAGTATCGGCGAAGGGCCCTGGCACCGTTTGGTCGCGGAGCCGTTGCGTTTCGTCGAGCAGAAGCCAGACGAGGTCGCGGTCCGCTGGTGTGCCTACCACCCACGGCACGACCTCAGCCGGCGGACCGGCCAGTTCCAGATCAGCCAACAATCGCTGCATCGTCACCCAGCTCACTACGCCGTCGCGAGTCACGGGCTGAGCCAACTGTTGCCGAGTCAGCGCGACAAGCTGATCCTGCAGCCGAGCGTCGGGATGCCCGGTGGCTCGCAAGAGCGTCACGCCGAACAACGAGTTGATGACGCTCGACTGGGTGCGCCTTTCAGCCAAGAGTTCGCGCACGCCCTTGGCCAGTCGGTCATCGTCGCCGGGCAGGCCGCTCAATCTACGGATCTGCATTGCGTAATACGAGTTCTCTAGAGTCCCAACAGGACGGACTACGTTCTTCACTAGGCCCGTATCGCGGTCCAGTCGCCGCTGCGGAACCTGCGCGAGCCCGAGCAGTTCGTTTGGATCGCCACCGACGAGCCGCCACGCCTCTGCGACGTGGTAGAGCAATTGGAGATCATCGACGGCCCGAGGCAGCGTCGTGGTCAGAAGCGAACGCACTGGTGCGCGATTTCCTTCGGACAGTTCGTCCATTAGGCAGGCCATACCATAGAGGTCGAGCACGCCCTCAAACGAGTCGATGACCCGCGGCAGGCGATCAGGCCGGCGCACCCAGCTCGCCAGTGCCTGTGTCCGTGCCACCGGCCCCAGCCCGCCAATGGCCCTCAGGGACCTGACCGCATTGCATGCCTGGTACGGGTTCTGGGCCCGGACGAGAGCGTCCGTCACCCATGCGACGATGGCCTCGATCTTATCCTGGGACAGAATTAACCGCTTGGCGGTGACCACCTCAAGCGCGGCGGCCGTGGACGCCAGATCCGCCGCGGGGTCTTCTGCCTCCTGACCGCTGTCGTGGAAGTATCCACGACGTAGCGACCCCGTGATGTCCTGTGCCCAGGCGCCCGGGATCGGTTGCCCAGTAGCCGCCTCGATCCGGAGCAGATACCACCGGCCCCAGACCGATGATGACTCCACAGTAGACGAGAAGTAGCCGTCTACCTGTTCGTTCATCAGGCTCGGCACCGGCCGGTGTGCGGCCGCCAATACTCCGAATCCATAGGCCGTGTCGGCAACGTTCGGTTGACCGGCAGAGCGCAGCCCTGGACGGAAGAAGAGTCCTTGGTCATCCCGAAGCGTCTCCAACTCAGACACGATCGGGGGTGGCGTGGAGGGGGTCAGCAATCTTGGCCCGACGAAGGCCACCGCACCCACCGCGACCACCACGGCAAGCGCGGTCGCGATTCGTCGGCCCGGACGACGCACGCCGCCTACCCACAGCCGGCTGACACTCACGAATACTCCCCATGTCTGTACGGGTGACGCGGCCGGCCTGGACTCCTGCCGCGTCACCGCCCTACGATGAACGGCCGCTACAGCTAGACTGCCGCAGTGGCAGAGCGGGGGCTGCCGTACTGCGGCACGTACGACGTGGCTGTCGACGTACCCGACACCCACAAGGTCAGCCAGTTGCTGCACAGGGTGCCCGCCAGGTCAGACATCCACCAGTTGTCGTTGGTCCACGACGCGCTGACGCTCGACCCACCCTCGCCGGCGGAAAAGGCATAGATGCTGGCGCCAAGGCCATTGGCGGAAAAGGCAGCCGTGTTCCTGATCCAAGCGGCGTAGGGCGGGTTGTTACCCCATAGCCACGCCGAAGTCTGCCAGTATCCGCATCCGTTGCTGTCGGCGAAAGCGTCCATGTAGATTCTGGCCTCGAGCCGGTCGCCGCCTGGGTAGTAGTAATTGGCTGTACTCGAACCGGCAACGGCCGGTTCGACCGCCAGCACCGTGCCTGCGAGGCCAACCACTGCGGCCACTACCACGGCGATTACTCTCTTTCCTGTCCTCACTTGCCCTCCTCACTTGGTGGAAACAGAAGGTGCGCGCACTCCCGCGACCAGGCGGCATAGATATGCACCATTCCCTCTAGGTCCGTGTGTCCCGATTCCTCGGGAACGGCGAATCGGTCTCAGAGGGTGGGCGCGACCGAGCCGGCGACATGGCTCAGTCGTCCGCGACTGTGCGTCGAGGATTGGGGCGGAGACTCACAATCCGACCGTGGGACCTATCGCGAGCCGGCCGCCTGCGGCGGTTTTCACGCAAGCCAGACGCTTCACTGAAGTTCACGCAGGTACAGCTCAGAGGCGTTCTAAAGGCGGAACATCTTCAACGCCGATAAGACCCGGACCTGGGCATGCCCCGATGAAGCATCAGTCATGAAACTCATAGTTTTGGATTATTCCGGCGCCGCCGCAATCGATACCGCCCGTTCGACTCAACTCGAGCCTGTACCAGCCATATAGTCCGCCGACGACAGCAGTATGACTATAAGAGACACCGGAGCTCACCACATTACCGTTCCCGGTGTCCCGCACTCGCCACTGCAGGGGGCAGCTCGAGCCGTAGAGGTAGAACCAGACCTTGTGCAGGATGGGGTCTGCCTCAACCGAGGCCGTATTGCAGGACGCAAACGGCAAGAACTCCTGAATGTGGCATGCCTCCGATCGACCTACCCAGGCGTTCGCGGGCGTGACCACGACCCCGATCGTCAACATCGCAGCCGCGGCGACCACTGCGGCTCTCTTGAGGAACCTCATGACCCTCCCCTTAGGACACCTCTAGCCCGGGCATGAAGATCCGAACGGACCTGCACCCCGTGACTTCCAATCCGAATTTGGCGGATACGCCGACGTATGATCACTTATAACGCCCTTTCGTAGGTTGCTAGAGCGTGTGCGTCTTTCGCAGAGACCGCGAAAACATGGCACGGCGAGGCAGGTGTCCAACACCCCTAAAGCTGAGGTTCGAGCGCTGATCAGCGATTCGTGAAATCCGCTGTACCGTCCGAACGGCCCTGGGGCGATGCCAGGAACCGGCTTGGTTGATGGAGATCTAATGCGATAAATCGCAGGTCACTAGCATGGGATATGACTGCTTCCTTAAAGTGGGGTGCTTGTCCGCCTGCCGTCGACTATCCCGCGTCGATGGCTACGGCGGGCAGATCCGGACCGAATCGGAACGGCTGCGAGTATTCCGCGGCCCGGCGGTCGCTTGTGGAGGGTGGCACCAAAGTGCAGAGAAGAACTGGCTGGTAGCGGAAACGAGCTGCCTCCTCCGCGGACTGGTACTCCGCCGCCACGCTAGTCGCAGTCGTCAATCAGCAATCTTGATCAATGCGCGTCGCTTCGGGGAGCTTGTGGGGTGCCTGCTGGTCCTGGCGGTCTCATGCGGCGGGCGGCGCGGGAGTGTCCCGGGGCAGACCGGCGGCGTGGTTGGTTGGTCGGTACCCTTAACCGCGTCCGAGGTATAGATCCGAAGCTCTGGGGGAGCCGTGCCGTCCTCACGGGAACCGGTCAACCCAGCGGTCGAAAGGTTTGCGGTGCCGCCTGATCCTGGCCAGGCCGGCACCCTGGATGACCTGGTGCAGCGGTTGCGGCTGTTGAAGGTGTGGGCCGGCGACCCGTCCTACGAGCGGATCACTGACCGGATCAACGCGGTGTGGGGCGCTGCGGTGCGGCCGTCGGCTGAGCTGGCGAGCAAGACCACTGTGGTGCGTTGTTTCGAGCCCGGCCGGCGGCGGTTGAACCCCGACCTGGTCGTCGCGGTGGTACAGGCCCTGCACCCGGACGTGGGCTATGTGACGCAGTGGCGTCAGGCGCTGCGGGTCATCAGCGGCGAGACCGAGGCCGCGTCGCAGGTCCGAGTCCAGGACCGGCTGCCACAGGATCTGGCCGAGTTCACCGGCCGCACCATCGAACTGGAACAACTCCGCCAGGCGCTTCATCACGCGCGGCAGGACGGCGGGGCGGTGGTGATCTCCGCGATAGCCGGGATGGCCGGGGTCGGAAAAACCCAGCTGGCCGTCCACGCCGGGCATCTGCTCACCCGCGAGAAGGCATTTGACCGGGTGCTGTTTGTCAACCTGCGGGGGTTTCATCCCGACCCGGCACAGCCACCGGCCGACCCGGCCGCCGTCCTCGACGGGTTCCTGCGCCTGCTCGGGGCAGCTGGTCAGCAGATCCCACACGACCTGCCCGCCCGCACCGCGGCCTACCGTGACCGGCTGGCAGGCACCAGCACCCTGGTCGTGTTGGACAATGCCGTTGACGCCGAGCAGGTCCGGCCCCTGCTCCCACAAACGCCGGGGTGTTTGACGCTGGTCACCAGCCGGCGCAGCCTCACCGACCTGCCATCGGCGACCCACCTCACGGTGGACGTGTTCACCCCCGACGAGGCCATAGCGTTCCTCACCGATGCCGTACCCGAGGTTCCCGCCGGCGCGGATCCGCACGCCGCGGCCCGCATCGCCGGGCGCTGCGGCTACCTACCGTTGGCCCTGGGACTGGTTACCGGGCACATCCGGAACACACCAGGCTGGACGTTGACCGATCACGCTGACCGGTTCGACGAACGCCACCACCGCCGCCAGCTGGAAAGCGGCGTGGAGCTCGCCTTCGGCCTGTCCTACCAACACCTGCCCACCGACCTGCAACGCGTGCTGCGTATGGCGGCCCTGCACCCTGGCCAAGACCTCGACGCTTATGCCGCCGCCGCCCTGACCGACACAGACCTGCCCACCGCCGGCACGATGCTCGAGCACCTGTGCCGCGATCACCTGCTGCAGCAGGCCACCCCGGGCCGATACAGCTTCCACGACCTGGTACGTGCCTACGCCGCGAGCCGGGCTGGCGACCAAGACCCTCCACCGCAACGCCGCGCAGCTCTGACCCGCCTGTTCGACTTCTACCTGGCCACCACCACGACCGCCATGAACCTGGCCTACCCCCACGCCCGGCACCGCCGCCCCGCGATCCCAGCTGCCGGCACCCCCACACCAGACCTGGCTGAGCAGAAGCACGCCGAACTGTGGCTGGACACCGAATTGGCCAACCTGCTTACCGCCGCACAACACGCCGCCGAACATGGATGGCCCGAACACACCTGGCAGCTATCAGCCACCCTGGACCGGCATCTGCGTGCGCGTGGCCGCTACCGCGATGCGGAAACACTGCACCAGCGAGCCCTGCACCTCGCCCGTCACCTCGGCAACCACCCAGTCGAGATGAACGCACTGAACAGCCTCGGCCAAGCCCACCGGATGCTGGGCAGCTATGACCTGGCCAGTGGCCACTACGGACAGGCGCTGCAGATCGCCGACGACATCGGCGACCGCGGCGGCGAACTGTCCGCCCTGAACGGTCTCGGATATGTCCACCGGATGCTGGGCCGCCATGAGCAGGCCGGCAACCACTACGGGCGGGCGCTGCAGATCGCCCACGACATCGGCGACCGCGGCGGCGCACAGGCCGCGCTGCACGGTCTCGGCGAAGTCCACGCGATGTTGGGCCGTCATCAGCAGGCCGGCGACCGCTTCAACCAGGCGCTGCAGATCGCCCACGACATCGGCGACCGCATCGGCGAACTGTCCGCGCTGAACGGTCTCGGCCACATCCACTGGATGCTGGGCCACCATGAGCAGGCCGGAGACCACTACGAGCGGGCGTTGCAGATCGCCCAGGACGTCGGCAACCGCATCGGCGAACTCTCCGCGCTGAACGGTCTCGGCCACATCCACTGGACGCTGGGCCACCATGAACTGGCCGGAGACTACTACGGGCGGGCGCTGCAGATCGCCCAAGCCATCGGCAACCGCAACGGCGAACTGAACGCGCTGCACGGTCACGGCCTTGTCCACCGCATGCTGGGCTACTACAGCGAAGCCGCCAACTGCTACCAGCAGGTATACAACCTCGCCCGGACGCTCGGCAGCGACAACTGGCAATACGAAGCCCTACAAGGCCTTGGCCGCCTGCATCACGCCACCGGCCACCCCGACCTCGCACTTACCCACCACGAACGGGCGCTACAGCACGCGACCGACCTCAACCAGCCCGACGATCAAGCCCGCGCCCACGACGGCCTAGCCCACGCCCACCACGCCCTCAACGACCACGACCGGGCCCGCCGACACTGGCAACATGCCCTGGACATCCTCACCAGCCTCGGCACCGACCACACAGAAGACATCGAGACCAGTGTCCCCAACATCCGCGCCCAGCTCACCAAGCTCGATAAGCAGCATCCACCAACCGCTATGGACTGAAACCGCGATCAGCGCAGCCTCCGAAGGCCATCGTTGGACGTCCGCAAGCCGATCCATCACCGGACGGCTGCTGCCCACGGTCGGGATTGCGCGAAAACCTCGACCAGCCATTTCTCATTTGACCCGTACGCTGATTTGTCTCACTTCGGGGCTGCAACGTACAGATTGTTTGACCGCTGAGCGTCCGGTACGTGGTGGCGCGCTGTGAGCCAGGCACGGGCATTGATGCCGTGCTCTTGCCGGTTATTTACGGCTTGGTTGGATAGCGCTGGAAGGGTGGTCCTTCATGGCGGGGGGTTGGTGCCAGGCCGGCGAGCTCTCACCCGAATACGACATCGCCCAGACCACGGCAACCGACGTCGGCCGCTCCCCCACCGCCGACCCCCGCCGCGGCGTAGATCAGCTTTAGGCACATTGCTGTCAGCCCCTCCACCTGCGGACACTTCAACTCAAAGATCAATATGCGGCACAGTGTTTCCGTCAGAGGAGCGTGGGGAGTCCCTCTACATTAGTAAAATGATCGTGGCCGGCGCGGTTGGCCTGTTCGACGCTGCCCTTAACTACCTCTGGAACGAGGTCGTCAACGAACTACGCAAGCGAGTGGTGGGCTACGACCTCGGATACTTCTATGACATTGCCGTCGTCGGAGACATGCGTAAGCACTTCACCAGCGAGGAGGATCTGCCGCGGGTCCAGGACGTAGACATGCTCCGCGCCTGCCGTGAGATCGGCCTGCTCTCGGACACCGGACACGCGCAGATCGACCACATTCGCTTGATGCGAAACCACGCCAGCGCCGCGCACCCCAACCAGGTTCAACTGACCGGCCTGCAGCTCGCGGCATGGCTCGAGACCTGTATCCGCCAGGTCATCACCCTGCCCCAGGACCCGATTACCGCCGACACCGGCCGACTGCTGCGAAACATCAAGAATGGACGACTCGATGACACCGAGATCGCCGGCATAGCCACGTTCTTCGAAGACCTCCCGGGCGACCGTGCCGACACCTTGGCTGCGGGGTTCTTCGGTCTGTACGTCGACGACAAGCGGACCGCGATCATCGCTGACAACGTGCGTCAGCTATGGCCGGACCTGTGGGTCCATGTCAGCGACGACGCCCGGTTCGGATTCGGCATCCGTTATGGACGTTTCAGACCAGCGCCGAGACCGGCCGTGCCACCGCAGCTCGCGAACTCTGGACCTGGTTGAGGGGACGGCGTATCTGCCCGAGCCGCTTCGGGCCGTGGAGATTGACGCCGTGATCGATCAGCTCGTCCAGGCGCACAACGGCGAAGCTTTTGCCTTCACAAGTGGCCAGGATTTTGCGGTGTCGTCATCGCCGATGACCAGGACGAGCTTTTGCGGGGTCTTGGGCTGGCGTACCCGCTGCATCGGTGAGCGTGTGATCTCCTGCTCGACCTCGTGCAGCCAGCGGAAGAACTGTTGCAACGCCTTGTGTTTGACCAGCGCGGTCGCGGCGGAACGGGTCTGCACCATCCACGCATGAAACGCTTCGACGTGGGCGCGGCTGACCTGCGCCGGGTCACCGGCCGCGTCGTCGGCGTCCGGGTCAGGCGAATATTCGCCCAGATAGCGAGCCAGTTGCGCGGCCGAGAGCAGGTAGCTGTAGCGGGTGGTCTCCGGATAGTTGCCAGAGCGCAGATGGCGGTCCCAGTCGCGCAAGTATCCGGCCCACGTCTGCGACACACCATCAGTGATCTTGTTCAGGTCCAGGAGCGGCATCGATACACCTCGCCGAGTTAAGGGGTCCAAGAGCGGCATGCTCGACCCCGGCAAGGTCGCCAAACACGAAAAGAGGGCCTCCGCACGCTGTGATCTGCGGGAACCCTCACGCTGTCGGGATGGCGGGATTTGAACCCACGGCCCCTTGACCCCCAGGAAGTAGACGAAGCTGCCCGAGCACTTCAGCGCACATATGAGAGTAGCTCTCACGTTCAACTGACCTCGGTGCGTTCACAAGCGGCCGTGACGTGTGGTCCCAAACTGGTCCCAGCCATGCCTTCGAACCAGCGGCAGGGAGGAACTGGCCACCCGCCGCAGGCGGTGGTTACTCAATTTTGACCCTCAGCTGTCCCATCTAGGTGGTTTCAAGACCACAAACGCGGTCCGCCAGCCTGCAATAACAGCGCTCAGTTCGCAAATTCTTCTGCGCGGTGTCTACCGATGAACCCTCCATGATCTAGCCGATTTGGTGGATGGAAGCTGATCATTGAGATGGGCGACGATGCACCGGTGCATCGGAATTCATGGCGGCGTCGTTCAGCTGGTTTCTTGACCACCTCTGTGGTAGTGCTGGTTGCCGGTCTTGCCGTAGTAGGCGGATTGGACCTTCCTGGCTGGTGGGCGGCAGGTGTCGCGGGCATCGCGGCGGTGGTCGCGCTCCTCGGAACACCGATCGTTGAGCGTTGGTTGCACAGCCGCCTACTTCGACGCGAACTGCTGCAGAGGGCTGCGCCAGAGGGCAGATTGCCAACAGTTGCCGAGGTCGCCGCCCGCCTTCATGTCGGTGAGGGTGGGGACCTACTGCGGATTCATGAGGCAATCCCACTGCACAACAATGCTCCAGCGTGGCTATCGCGGACGCTGCCGTCGTACGTTGAACGCGATCAACATGCACGGCTCTGCCAATTGCTCCGTGACGGCGAGACCAACAGTGTATTCGTGCTGATTACAGGCCCCTCTGCGGCGGGAAAGACACGATTGGCGTTACAGGCTGCCACGGAGGTGCTCGGCAACTGGCGGCTGCTGCGTCCGGGGTCTGGTCGGCAGCTCCACGACCTGGTGAGCACACAAACACCTTTGAGTAGGACAGTGATATGGCTCGACGAATTACAAGACTTCCTGACTGGCTCGGACGCACTTACCGAGCAGACGGTGCGCTTGCTACTCGAAGAGCAACGGCCGCTGGTGATAATTGGCACCATCTGGCCGGACCGACTTGCTGGCTTCAACAAAGTTAGCGCCGATGGAGCCGATGCGGACAAGCTACGCGCGCCCGCTAGAGCAGTATTAGCGCTCACCACAACCCGAACGAGGGTGGTAGTCGAGCCAAGATTCAGCAAAGAGGAGGAGGAGCGCGCGAAGGCAATCGCCGATCCGCGACTTCGCGCAGCATTGGTGGCTGCTGCAACAGATGGCCGAGTCACCGAAGCGTTGGCGGCTGTACCCCAGTTGCTGGCTAAGTGGTCAACCGGGACTGATCCGCGATTGGGCCCCAATGTGGCTGGCAATGCGGTGCTCACAGCAGCGGTCGCGGCCAGGCTCGGAGGACACACCGAGCCCGTTCCCGCAAAAGTACTCACTGGTGTAGCGATTCGTTTGATGACCCCAACGCAACGAGCACTGTTACCACCTGACTGGGAGCACCAGGCGTACACGTGGGCAACGGCGCCGGTTACGGGCGAGGCACGCGCCATGATGGCCATCGCTGACCGCCCCGGCAAGATTGATGGATATGCTGTTTCTGACACGCTCCTCGACCATGCCGGGCGCTCAGACCACGCTACTCGGATGCCTGACACGGATACATACAACATGCTCATTGATCTAGCTGAACCCAATGCATGCGGCCGCATGGCCTTCGTTGCCTTCCGTGACAAGCGCTATGAACTAGCAGAACGAGCATGGCAACGCGCCGCAACTGGCGGAGATACCATGGCCTTGGTCGGCCTGGGGCTCATCAGCCACAGAGCTAAGAACCTTGACGCCGCCCGTGACTACTGGCAGCGGGCCTCCGCAGTCGGCAACATCCTCGCATTGAAGAGTCTTGGTTTACTCGAAAAGGATACGGGCAACATCGACGCCGCCCGCCGCTGGTGGGAACAGGCCGCCGCCGCCGGCGACACCGACGCCATGAACAGCCTCGGCCACCTCGAAAGCAATATGGGCAACATCGACGCCGCCCGCCGCTGGTGGGAACAGGCCGCCGCAGCCAACAACATCCACGCGATGCGCACGTTGGCACTTATGCAACATCAGGGCGGCAACATCGACGCCGCCCGCCACTGGTGGGAACAGGCCGCCGCCGCCGGCGACACGCACGCCATGACTCACCTCGGTCTAATCGAGGCTGAAGCAATCGACGGCGACCTCGATGCCGCCCGCCGCTGGTGGGAACAGGCCGCCGCAGCCGGCGACATCGACGCCATGGTCGGCCTCGGCCGCCTCGAGACCGACGCTGGCAACGTCGACGCCGCCCGCCACTGGTGGGAACAGGGCGCCGCAGCCGGCGACACCTACGCGATGCGCAAATTGGCTTTTGAGCATTACGACCATGGAGATCGCGAAACAGCACTTCATTGGAGCGAGCTAGGCGCCGCATCTGGTGACACCTTCGCGATGTCACTTGCCGGCGTTCTCCACCACGAAAGCGGGAATCTTGAAGTCGCCCGCCACTGGTGGGAGCAGGCCGCCGCCGCCGGCGACAGGATCGCCATGGAGGCTCTCGCAACATTGGAGGCCGAGACGGGGAACGTCGAAGCGGCCCGTCACTGGCGGGAAGCCGCAGGCGTTGAACCTGCGGACAGTGAGGGCTTCGCAGATGCCAAACCAGCTCGGACACATCCCCGTAAGTCCGAGGCCCAGCTATGCGTCGCCCCAGAACCCAACCGGGAGGTACCACGCGATCGAGGTTAAGGAGATGACTCCCCGCTTGGACGCCACGACGCCTGGCGCACGGCTAGCTCAGTCCCCGGGGGCTCCCGGGTGCCAGGGCGAGGCATTGAAGATGCCTGGAAACTGGCGCTCGACGTCGGCCTCCCACCGCTTGATCACCCGAGACTCCAGCCCGTGGTAAGTGGATATGAGCACCAGGGACAGATAGAACGTCGACACGACCATGCTGGCGACACGGTGGATTTCGCCAATGCTCGTGGAACGCTGAACGATCCCGTTGTCGTCGGTGCTGATCCCCTGCGTCGCGCTATACCCCTGCGGGTGCGCGCGGATGGCGAGGAGCTTATAGAGTCCGCCACCGGCGGTGTTCGACCCCGCGCGGGCGAGCCATCGCTCCGCGATGTCGGTCCAGCTTTCATATCTGGTGCCTTCGATACTCCACTTCGTCGGATCATCGGCGAGCTGGACATCGTCGAAGAGCGCCGCGATCGTCGCCTTCTGCCTCTTCGCGCCAGCCTTCATTTCAGCAAGCTCGATCTGCCGTTCGGCGGCGTCGGGACGGTCACGGGCCGCGTCCCGGAGATGGTGGACGCTGACCAATTCCATGAGCCGGGCGCGTGCGCATCGCTGTCTGAGGTCTGCCTCGACGTCGAGAAGCCAATACGCTCGCAGCCCAAACTCGAATGCCGAACGGGCTAGACTGTAGATCGGTTCAAACAACTCATGTGCATCAATCAATACTCCTGCCGCGACACAGATGTCGGCTTGCTGTCGGACGAGCCTGACCGCCGTCGTCCTGGTCGCGGGCGCCACCCAGTCGGGCCATGGCCCGCCAGGACCGACTTCTGCCCGGCTGAAGTCGGCTTGAGCCTGCGATCCTTTACGGGCATCTTCCAGTCCCTCGGCCCACATGGCCAAATAGACATCGCGGCACGCTTTTAATACGCACGCGAGTTCTCGAAGAAGGCTGGCTTGTTCCGGCGTTGCCGTTACGGCGGGGGTTGTCACGCCGGGATCGTATTGCCGAGGACCGCTCAGAGGACATTGGATTTCGGTCTCCGCGATGCATCCGCGGGCCGTCGCCAGGCAGGAACACCCACCCCGCCACCCCGCCACCTCGCCATCCATCTGCGTCACTGTATGCTGCTTCGCGAAGATTGTCCCGATGCCGGAGCTGAGGGTCGTCCGGTCGCGGCAGCTGCCGCCAGCTGAGCTTGCCGAAGCAGACCGACGTGGCCGACGGCTGAACGCGGGACATCGATCCGCACGGTTTACGGTGGTCTACCAGGGCTCGGGCGCCACCACTGAGAAGGCCAGGCAGTTCAGGCCCGGTTCCGTGACACGTGTGACTCTCCCTCGGGGAGAACGTGCACACCGTCGTGGAGCCTGATTGCGACTTCGGTCGCGTCGAGCGCGTCGAGCACCCGTACCGCGAAGGTCTCCCCCATGTGTGCCGTGACCTCGTCTGCGGTCCACCACTCGACTGCGACGCTCTCCTCGGTGGGGCCTGCGGTCCCTCCAACCACGTGAGCGCGGAAGACGAGTGCGACCACCCCAAGTCGGATGTTCTTGTAGACGCCGGTCAGCCGGACGGGCTCGACGTTCAGGCCGGTTTCTTCCCCAACCTCGCGCCGCAGACCAGCATGTATCGATTCGTCAGCTTCGAGTATCCCGCCGGGGATCTCCCATTTGCCGGTGTCACGCCGTTGCACCACAAGTACGCGGCCGTCGTCGTTCGTGACCACGGCCGCGACGCTGACGGAGTGGCGGTTGTCCTGGCTCATCGTTCCTCCCGATCGAAGAGGCAGATTGCGGCGGTTGCGTCGTCGTGGCGCTTGTATCGAGGGTGCGCCGAGCCGTGCAGGTCCGCGCGCTCGGCAGCCCGCACTCGCCGAATAAGTGCCGCCGGCCCTTGCACCGTTAGCAAGTCGAGTGCGCTTGGCCAATCGAGGAGCCCGAACGGCTCAACAGCACACCAAGCGCCATCCGTCAGCAGGGCGATCCGGTTGGCGCTACCCGCGCCGGTTACAGCTTCGTAGGCCGCTTGCGGGTTGGCTGCGGCAATCCAGTACCCGCCAGGCTGGTTGGTGTGAAGCCACTTCTGCTCGGTTGCCCAACGGGTGCGGGCAGCGTGGTCGTCGGTGCCGGTGGCGCCGGGTACCAGAGCTGCTTGGCGTACGGCCGCGATGGTCTGTTCGAACCGTCGGTCGGCAACCACCGCCACCTCTTCCCCGCCTTGATCGAGTACCGCGATGGCGTCGGCGAGCACGAGATACTCGATGCGGTCGCCGAGGTCACGCAGCATGGCAACGCTCGCCGCTGGCGTGCCCGGATGGCTGAGGTCGCAACCGCTGCCGTGGTCGCCCCGCACCGCCTCAATTGCGCTAGCCAGCAACGGCTGCAACGGCTCTGCGGGCCGCGCCAAGTACGCCTCGATCAGACGCGCGGCAAGGTGCTGGACGAACCACGCCGGGCCGTGCGGGCAGCCGGTTTCGAGTCCAATGGGCTGGGTCACGCCGTCAAGAACAGCGACCAGCGACCCGACCGCGAACGCGGTGTCTTCGTTAACCTCACGACCCGGCGCGGCTTCGGTCGCGAAGCGCACTTCCATCACGGCCGTTCCTCGATGGTTTCGTCCCAGTCATACCGGAGCATCCACAGATGGCCAGGCATCACGTGGATACATACCTCCACCGGCCTATCGTCCGCAGCGTACGCGACGTGCCAGATCTCGAAGACCGGTTGCGTGGCTTCGAGTTCCAGCGTGCGCTGCTCCGCATCGTTCGGCACGCGAACCGTGACGTCTTCGGTGAACCGCACCGGTCCGTATCCGAGCTCCGCGAGGCGTGAATACGAGCCGCCCTTGCCTACTTCCTCGCGCATGAGCGCTTTGTCGCCCTTGACTATCGACCACGGGTAGTAGGAGTCCGCGATCTGCGTCGGTTCGCCGTTCGCGTAGAGAACGCGACGTCGAACCAGCGCGTCTTCGCCCTTGCGAAGCCGGAGCGTCGTCGCCACGGCAGCCGGTGCAGGCACTCGGGCGATCTCGCGGTACTTAGTCGTGGACTCAAGGCTCAGCCTGCGTACCTCGACCTCACCGGCGCCGGTACCCTCCTGTCGGGCCGCATAGCGACGCCTGGCGTCCCGGGGAATGCGCGGCAGACTCCGGACGCGGGTGTCCGACCCGCGCCTAACCTTGACGTCACCGGACGCCCGCAGCAGGGTGATCGCCTTATTGATCGTGACTCGCGTAACACCGAACTCATCGGCCAAGCGAGCCTCGCTCGGCAGCGGGCTGCCGGGTGCGTAGGTCCCACTGTCGATGCGCCCCCGCAGCTCCTCTGCGATCTGTGCGTACTGCGACTTTGGTGTCTCAATCACGGCCACCTGAGGCTACTTCCCTTCTAGTAGGACGTCTTACAGGTCACCTTACCCGCGGCAGTAACGGCCAATCGCCCCACTAGCGACGTAAGACGTCTTGCATGTAGTTCTTCCATAGGCTATCGTCCTGGACAGACGTCTTACGTCTTACTTGAACGATTAGATCTTGAGAACTGCATATAGCCCCCATTTCGACAGGTGAAACCATAGGGCGCGATGATCCGCCGGGTCCCCCGAGCTGTACGAGGGGGAGAGGCGATGAGCGAAGCCGGAGCCGGTGTCTGCCAGGGGGTTGTGGTGCTGCGGCACCGCATTTAGCACGCATATTTTGGCTTCTGAAGCCGATTGATCTTTAGGAGCTGAAGGGGCTTGTCGCCTCCCCCGAAAAGGTGGCCGGGCACGGCATGAGGTCCGTGCATAGCACAATGATCCGTGCGTTGACGTGCGGAAACGTACTCCGCGACTTTCTTCGCGGGCGTTGATGGTTCCGGTGGTTGCCGCCGCTGTGAGCCCTCTGTACAGATCGGTTCTCTCTAGCAGGAGGTTTGTGATGTTCGTTCTGGCTGCGGTGCTGGTGGCCGCTGGTTTGGCTGCCGTTGGCAGCGAGGTCCCGCAGGTGAGCGCGCCTTTGCTGACCGCAGGGTCGGCGTGTGCCGTGGTAGCGGTCGTCGCGGCCGTGTTTTCCCGGCGGCGCCGAGCGAGCCGGCGGTAGCGGCGCGCGGGCAAGCTGCCCGGTTTCGGATCGGCCGCTGCGATTAGCGGCACACCCTCGCGCAGGTGGGTTTACCTGCGGTTCTTCTTCGGAAAAGTTGATGGCTCCGGTGGTTGCCGCCGCCGGAGCCCTCTTGCACACATCGGGTTCTCTCTAGCAGGAGGTTAGCGATGCCTGTCCAGGTTATCGCGCAGGCGGCCGATGAGCCGCCGCGGCGGCGCAGGCCGCCGCATTTTTGTTCGTCTCATCCGTTGTTTGAGGTGGCTCGTGCGCACTGCGACCGGCATGGCTGCAAGCGCAAGTCGGCGCCGTGTCACGCCTCTTGGGAGTTGGCGATCCGGGATGATGAGCGGGTCGTGGTCGAACACGACCTGCCGCGCGAGCTCACGATTGATCCGACATACGTGGATGAGATCGCGGTGGAGAAGGCGTGCAAAGGCGCGCCGGTGGCGTTGACGCCGGTGGAGCGGGCCGCAGCGATCCAGGTTCTGGCAGGTAAAGGGCTGAGTGTGTCGGCTATTGCTGCCCGGTTGCACATGTGTAACCGGGATCTGGCTGCGGTGTTGCCGCGGCCGTCGCGCCGGCCGCGGGGCCAATCGGGTCGGTCGCTGGAGTTGCTGCACCGCAGTAGGCCGGAGGTGGCGCGGTGAGCGGCCAGGAGATACCGCAGATTCCGGAGATTCCGGAGCTGCACAATCCTTTGCGGCCCGGTATTACGCTGCCGGAACTGGTGAAGCTGTGTGACGCGGCTGCGGCCGAATTGCTCACGCCGCCGCTGTTCCTGCCGTTTCTGGTGCAGGCAGTAGGCCCGCTGCGTGGACGGCTGATGTTCGCCGCTGTGAGCGTTTATCTCATGCTGCGTGATGATGCCCGCTCGGAGGGTGTCACGGTGGTTGAGCTGGTGTGCATGTTCGGCGCCGGGTCGTGTCTGTTGGCTGCTCTTTCTGGTCTGGTCTTTGACGCGGTGCCGGTGGGGATGTTGCTGGCTGTGGCGGCCGCGTTTGGTGTGGCCAATCTGGCTGGCGCTGCCGTGCGGTACATGAGCGGTGACCAGCGATGAGCGCTGCCACTGGACAACAGGTGACGGCGCAGGCTGAGCATCTGCGCAGGCTCGCTGATGCGCTGGAGTCGTCCGGGATCGCCGGCCTGAAGCTGTTCGTCAGCGTGCGACCCGCTGCCGCCGCCGGGCGCGGTGAGGCCGACCGGGTCGCGGTGGTGAATACGCTGGCCGCCCGGTTGGGGCTGCCCGACGCCCGATCCGCCATGTCGGGCGCGTGCTGGTCTCACCAGGCCAGCAGCGACCTCGACGGTGTCCACCTGCAGGTGACCACGTTCATTGACGTCCCACGGCAACGCTGCGCCTGCGGCGCGACATGCGCGCATGGGGGTGTGGCATGAACCCCCGAAAGTCGGAGAGCCGCTCAACCGTGACAGCCGTGACGGCGGTGTTTGTGTCCGGTGCGGTGTTGGGTGCGGCTGCGGTGATGGCCGCGGCCGGCGGCCGGGTTGCGGGCTGGCGCCGCCAGGCGGCACGGGCGCGGTTTGACGAGTTGACCGGGGTGCTCAACCGTGCCGGATTGGCTGCGGCGTGGGCCGCCCGGCCGGGTCGCACGGTGGCGCTTCTCGACCTGGATAACTTCAAGCCGGTCAACGACACGCTGGGGCATGCCGCCGGGGATCGGGTGCTGGCCACCGTCGCCGCGCGGCTGTACGCCCGGGTGCCCGATGGACGGGTGGCGCGGCTGGGTGGCGATGAGTTCGCCTTGATGCTCGGCTGCGATGTGGGCGAAGCCTACCGGGTGGCAGCGTTGGCCGCTGCCGACATCGCCGTATCCATCCCGGTAGGTGATGGGCGTGCGGTGACGGTGACCGCCTCGATCGGGCTGGCCCCGGTCGGCGACCGGGACCTTTCGACGGTGCTGGCGTTGGCCGACGCCGCGATGTACCGGGCCAAGGGATCGCGGTGCACGGTAGCGGTGCACGACCCAGCCATTGACGACCGCACCTGTGTACAGGCCGATCCCCGCCCCGCGGTACGGGTACGGGAGCTACCCGCCACCACATGGCCCATGCCGCCTGTGCCTGCGCAACTGAACGTTTAGCCGCGGCCCCGCCGCGATGCCACTTCCTTGCGCCTGTGCGCACCCGCCCGAGGGCTTTCTGTTGGTGTTCCTGAGCTTTTTCTGTTTCGGCGTTCGTGTTCTGCGCCGAACCCCCAACGATTCTTCTGGGAGATCGATCCCCATGGTTATCGACTTTGACGCCGTCATGGCGTGGTGGGCCGCATACTGGCCTACGCTGCGGCTGCCCGCCGCGATCGTGTTGGCGGGTGTGCTGCTGATCCTGTTGTGGCGTAAGGCCCGGCATTCCCGCTTGTCCATGGTGGTCGGGAATATCGCTGCTCCGCTGGTGCTGGTGTGGGAGGCCCAGGGCGTCTTCGAGCTGGCCCGGCTGATGAAAGTGCCTACCCCGATGGCCCTGGTGCTCTCCGGTGTCGGCGCGGCTGTACTTATCACGGTCGCGGCCAGGGCACACGAGCACTGGAAACGGTACGGCAACCTCGGACCCAATGGACGCCTGCTGTGGCGCATCGCTGTGCCCATGGGTGTGGTGGTGGCCCTGTCCGCCAGTAGCCTCGCAGAGGCTGCGGCGCGGATCGCGCTACCGGTGCTGGCCGCCACTGTGGTCATGTCGCGGTACCTGCCCGACGAACCCGAAGGCCAACCCAGGCAACAACAACGGGGGACGTGGCGGTGGACCCCGCGCCGTGTCGGCGTCGCGCTCGGGCTGCTCGACCCCACCGACGCGGACCTGTCGCAGGTGCACGCCGAGCGGCAGATCCGGCGGCTGACCGAAACCGCCCACAAACTCCACCACGGCACGGGCAAGGGTCTGCTGCACCGGATGCGGGCCGCCCGGCTACGCCGTCTCGGACTGCTGGCCACCCCGGAGATGGTGGCCGAGGTGCAGCGCCGTATCAGTCTGGTGCACGAGATCCAGGCAGCAACCGCCCCGACCACTGCTGTCCCCGCTGTCGTCACCACGGACCCCGACGTGACGACACCATTGGCACCGGAACTGACGCCAGACACACCGCCCGGTGACGACAGCCCGGCAGGGCGCACGACGTCGACGGCCGCAAGCAGCCGTCGTCAGGACACAGCGGCGCGTGTCGCCAAGGCCGCCGCGAGGACGCCGACAGCGTCGGCGGCACAGATCGCCGCAAGGTTGGGCGTGTCCGAGCGCACAGTCCAGCGGCATCTACCCAAATCCGAGACGACACCTGAAACGACTGCCAAGCCGGTTGCCGCCGATGACGTGGAGGCGGTGACGGCATGAACGCTGCGCGATACGCCGTAACGCTGGTCAATTCTGTCGTCAGCCGGGTGCGGGTCGAGATGGCCGATGAGCACTCCGACCCGCACAAGGTGCTTGACGATGTGCTTGCCCGGTTGACGGTGGTGGCCGCGATGCTCGAAGCCGAGGCCGAAGGCGCCGCCGCAGCCGCGACGATGACCGCGGTTGCCGAGCCGGGCGCGACGGTCATCCAAACCGCTGGCGACATCTACGGCGGGTGAGCCGACGCAGGGGGCCAGCACTGCCAATACCGGTCCCCGCCAGGCACCAGAACGTATGGTGTTCGAATCCCTTGCAGCACAGATAAAAGGCACAACAATGGGACGTGGAAAGCATATCCGCCGTTGGCGGCGCGATGCTGCAACACGGTGCCGCCGGCATGACAAGGAAGGATGCCCATGTCCCGTGAACCAGCCAACGAGCAGCTGCTCGAAGTAGTCCTGTACCAGGGGTCGCAGAAGGCGTCCCCTGAACGGTGGACGGTGATTGTGGACCTGGCCAGCCAGCGTGGCCTGCGCCAGGCCCGCCACGACCTGGACGCGCTGCTGGAGCGGCTGGCCGCCGAGCAGAACCCGCGCGCTGATCCGCTTGAATACCACCTGGTCCTGACCAACCAGGCCAACCAGTCGATTAAATGGAGGCTGCTCTCCTAAACCCTGTTCCCCCGACCCCGCGTTCCTCGCCCTTCGAAGCATTCCGGCTTCGAAGGGCTCTTGCGTTGAAAGGAGCCATTGTTGGAACCGTTGCTGTCCCCGACCGGTGTCGCGGCCATGCTCATCCTGGCCGCCACCATCGACTACTTGTCCGTTGGTCCTGACTCGCTGCGGGACCGGCTGGCGTTCCTCATCGCCCTACCGATGATCAAAATGGGTTTCGACGGTGGGCCGTTGGACCAGTTCACCGTCGGTGCGCTGACCCAGGCCATCAACGCGCTCAAAGGCGCGGCCGGCGGCTCGTACATTGCTGGGGCGGCTACCGATGTCACTCTGACGGTGCTGGTGGCCTGCCTGACCCTGTACGCGGTGGGTGCGCTCCTGCCGGATAAGGCATCCAAACGGCTAGGCCCGTTCGCGACGATGAAACTACCGAAAAGCGTCCAGTTCCGGATCAACATCAAGCTGTGGACGCTGGCGTTCGCTCTGGGTGTGCTCTCGGATCTGCCTTCCGGTGTGATCGGTGACCTGCTGCGCAGCGCGATCGGGATGCTCACCGGGTTTGTTTCCTGGCTGCCGGGCTGGCTTTTCGGCGTGAACTAGCTCCGCTACAGCGCTGTTGCTGTTGTCCTGCAACACAAAATGCAAGACGGAAGGAGAACATTGATGGATCGCTGGGAGTACAACCTGGCATTGGTGGTCGCGGGGGTGGTGGTCTGGGCGGGCATACGGGCACATCGGTATTGGCTGTCCACCCGCCGCCCGCAGATCGGCTCCTCCCCCACCGATGGGGCTGACCCCATGGGTGGGGCCAAAAACCAGGTCACAGCCAATATGGCCCCGGTTTTGGCCCCGGGTGAACCCCCGGCAGGGGAGGACCCGTCCGGGCCTGGACGGCCGCGTGCGGCCGAGGTTGACCGGTGGGTGGCCGCCCAGCCGCCCACCGCCGGCACCCGTGCCCTCATCCGCCGGGGGACCGCGCAGCTCGGGGTGTCGCCCAACACCATCAAGCGGGCGCTACGGCGCCTGCGCGCTGGGGGTGACCGGTGAGCCGTCAGCACAAGCCCATCACCCCCGCCGCCATCGCCAGCGTGGCCGGCGGTGTGTGGCTGGCGGTGGTGACGTGGGGCTGGCCCGCGCTACTGGTGGCGGCGGGCGTGGGCGGGCTGCTGCTGTGGCGCCGGCCGGGCCTGCGCGGCCGGGTCGCGGCCGGGCTGATCGCCGCTGCCCGCCTGGCTGCCACCGTCTTCGGCGGCCGGGCACGCTGGCCGACGCCACCCACCACTACACCACCCACCACACCAGCCGGCGCACCCGGCCAAGCGGCCATAGACCGCACCATGGGCGGCACCGTAGCCGCGACCGTGGGCGGCCGTGACCGTGGGCCGTCGGCCACCCCAGACGCCCCGTCGTCCACGCCAGCCGCGTCTGGAGTCTTTGAGGCGGCACCGCCGGGCATCGCCGAGAACGTGGCGGCCATCGATGACGTCTTCGCGATGTTCAAAGTGGACGCTCGGGTGACCGGCTGGACCAAGGGGCCGGCGGTCACCCGCTATGAGGTGGAGATCGGTCCGGGGGTGAAAGTGACGGCGGTGACCGCGCTGGCCCCGAACCTGGCCTATGCCACCGGGGCGCGGCCACGGCTGGAGGCCCCGATCCCGGGCCGGTCCGCCATCGGTATCGAGCTGCCCAACACCACCCGCGACACGATCACGTTCGACGCCGCGCTGTCTGCTCTGGACACGGCTGTCGGCATGGCCGGTGGCGGGCCGCTGCGGTTCGTGGCCGGGGCGGCACTGGACGGCGGGTATGTCATCGCCGACCTTGCCGCGCTGCCGCACCTGCTGATCGCGGGGACCACCAGCAGCGGCAAAAGCGGTGCCATCAACTCGCTGTTGTGCACACTGCTGCGCCGTGCCACCCCGGCACAGGTACGCCTGCTGCTGATCGACCCGAAAAGGGTCGAGCTGACCGTCTACCAAGGCGTGGCGCATCTGGTCCGGCCGCCGGTCACCCGCCCGCGGGATGCTGTCGCCGCGTTGGAATGGCTGTGCACCGAAATGGACCACCGCTACGATCTGCTCGCCGCGGCCGGGACCCGCAACATTATCGGCTACAACAACCAGGCCCAGGCTCGCGGACATGAGCCCATGCCGTACCTGGTCGCAGTGGTCGATGAGCTGGCTGACCTGATGCTTACCGCGAAGGCGCAGGTCGAAGAAACGATTGTGCGGCTGGCCCAGTTGGCGCGGGCGGCCGGGATTCACCTGGTCATCGCGACACAGCGGCCCAGCGTGGATGTGGTCACCGGGCTGATCAAAGCCAACCTGCCCAGCCGGTGGGCGTTCGCGGTCGCGTCGCTGGCCGACTCCAGGGTCATCCTGGACACCGGCGGCGCTGAGCACCTGCTCGGCCGGGGCGACAGCCTATGGCTTCCCATGGGCGCCGGTGCACCCGTTCGCCTGCAGGGCGTATGGGCGGACGACAGCGACATCGCTGCCACCGTCGCCGCAGCCCAAACCCCCACCACCACCACAACCGCAGCCGGTGGCGGCTACCAGCCCGCCCCAGAACTGACCCACGCAGCCGACAACGGTGACAGCGACGGAGTCAGCAAAGGTGATAGCGATGGTGACGACGATTCTGCTCTGCTGCGGACAGCCACGGAACTGATCATCACCGCGCAGTGGGCGTCGGTGTCGATGCTGCAACGCAAGCTGCGCATCGGCTACGCCCGTGCCGGGCGGCTGCTGGATCAGCTCGAAGCACAGGGCATCGTCGGCCCGGCCACTGGTAAGGCCAAGGCGCGCACCGTCTTGATCCCACGCGACACCCCACCCAACACCCCGCCCAGCACCGCAGTAGGCACCCCCGATACCGCTGTCCCGCCAAGAAATCTGCACCGGAAGGAAGGCACGAATGAGCGCGATCCGGACCCTGTTTGAGCGGGTCACTGGGCGGCCCTACTACACCGGCAGCCGCGCCAGCCAAGACTACGGCCACCCGCCGGCACACCGAGACGCCGAAGCAGTCGACCGTCCCGACCAGCAGCAGCCAGCCGAGCCCCTCACCGAGCCCTTCGCCGAGCCGATCCGGGTGGTCCGCCACATTGACTGGCCATCATGAACGGCTGGCGCTGCCCCGACTGGTGCGCCGGAGACCATCAATGCACCGTGCAGCAAGGACATCCCGCCGGGGTACACGCCTCGGACCCGATGCGCTGGAACACCGCCTACGGATCCCTCGTGGCCGTACGGCACCGCAACCTCGACGGACATGACTGGCTCGAACTGCGGGTACACGCCCGCCTCGGCCGCACCGACCTGATCACCCAAGAACAGGCATCAACACTCGCCGTACAGGTCGATCTGGCCGTTCGTGGCGTCGTCCTGGTCCCCTCATCCGCGCCGCCGGCCGCGATCGTCGGGAAAGGACAGACGCGTCGCGCCTGAACCCCGCATCCCTGAGCCCTCATCCCTGAGCTGTATCTCTGAGCCCGTATCAGGGCCAGTCTTTCCCTGGTTTCACTCCCGCCGACGCGATCGGCAACCTAACCCTGCCCACAAGACGAAAGGCCACCAAAAACGATGCTGCGCAACCTGTTGGGCCACAACACCGAACCCACCAACGACACCTGCCCCATAGCATGCCCGACCGGCCAGGCATGCGGCAACCCGGCAACCGTCACCATGCGGCTAAAGGTCAACAACCACACCACGAACAGCAGGGTCTGCCAGCCCTGCGCCCACCAGCTCACCGACACCCTGCGAACCAGCATGGGACTGCACTAACCACCCGGCTCAAAGGGAAGGCCAGCCATGACTATCACGATCCAGACCTGGATCGCCAAGTGCATCACCTGCGGCAACCCAATCACCGGCCGCGATGTCTTCGCACCCGGTAAGGAACGCGACCGCCAGCACGACCACGACGACCCCGACCACATGTACCTCGACATCCCCGGCACCGGCGGCGCGCACACCACCTGGCCCGACGAGACCACCCTGCAAATCACCAAGACCACGACACTCTGAAAGGACGACGGGGCATGGCATTGCCCACCCGTGAACAGCTGCTCGACCACGCCGCCGCCGAGCTCGCCAACGCACTGGCCGCGCTTGAACAGGCCGCGGCCTGGCTGCGTTCCGACT